>QHYS01000018.1 GCA_003223325.1 Acidobacteriota bacterium | reverse complement strand
CGCCGTAGCCGTCGCTACCTGGACAGTCTGACCTATTAGGCATGCCTCACCCAAGAAATCACCCGCACCCAAAATTGCAATGACCGCCTCTTTCTTCTGTTGGGATCGGACCTTGAGCTTCACCCTGCCTTGCTGAATATAGAAAACAGCTTCGGCGGGATCACCTTGAGAGAAGATCTTGTAGTCCTTTTGGCACTGCGTAATAGTTCTTGCCGCGCCCACTGTGGCAAGAAAAGCTTGAGGATCGAAAGAAGCCCTTCCTGGATGTTTCTTAATCGACTGCGGTCGCGTGACCATCGACTGCCTCTTACAGTGCCTTTGATGAGTGGGCTGCATTCCTACAATAAAATCTACGGCCCGTCATTCCGGCGGAAAATCTTTCACCCGCTCGTCACCTTTATCAATCGACCAACAACCCTCAGGCAGCGAGTTGGTCTCTTCATCAGCGGCTAATTCGGCTGGTGTAAAGACGCGTTCCCAGTAAATGGGAAGCTCAGCCGCAACCACGAAGGCGGCGGCAGCGTCGTGGCTAAACTCCTCGGTGAAAGCGATGACGCCGAACGCCACAGTATCCAACGTGCAGTTACGGATTTCTGCTTGCAGCGTATCGAGGGTAATCTCGGCGCGGCCGTAAGCTTTCGCCAGTGCCACAACGTATTCAATGTCGCGCATGTCAGCACCCAGCCGTAGGAAGGCACCTCTGTTGGGCGCACATTCTACCATGTTGCTATATGCCGGACAGCGGCGTCACTGGGTGTCCAGGACCGTGGAGGCCGGTTCGGTCTTGGTCCTGAAGTTTTCAAACATTTCCTGGCGACCACGCTTTTTAGGTGATTCCTTCAGGGGGGATGCCCGGCGCGGATTCTACCCCAAGAAGCAAAAGGCCGGTTAGCCTCGCGGCGCGGCACAGCGCGCGGGAATCTCGCGGCATCCGGGCATCGCTGGCACGACATTCATCGGCGAAAGCGGGAGAGGTCCCTCGATTTCCCTTTCTCGGCATCCTTGCATCGCTGACACTCTTCGCCATGTTCCTCAATCGTGTAAGTCTCGCCTTGAAGTACGGATTGCTCTGCACTCGCCTCAGCTTCCGCACGCGTGCTGAAGCATTCCCAATTCAACGGTACAACACGTGACCAACGGATATGGTAATGGTGATTTTCGTCCTTGCGGTCCATAGGGCCTCTTGCGAAAGGCCTCATGTCCCGCACTCTTCCATGAAAGGGATTTCGGGGCGATTCACTGTAGCAGAGCGAGGGGTAAAGTAAAGGGCGGCATTCTACCCAAAAAGCAAAACGTGTCGAACTTTCCACAAGGATTCCACAGCTATTCCACAGTTACCACGCTCCTGTTAGCCTTTCTATTCCACAACGTAACTAGCCCACACTGGTCGCATGAACGCATCCAAAACGGCCTCGGCGCGGTTGACGACGAAAACTTGGGTTCGATTGTCATGGTCACCTGAACATTCTTTTCATCGAAGTCTGTGCTACCGCATAGGCATGTAGATAGGGGTTTAGGTTTGCTGGGTGAGGTTGCCATCCGCTGTTCCTCCGTGCGGCGGATTGTATACCAAATAGTGATAGAATCCGCGCGGCAAGGCGGAGTACCCCGCATGTCTGCCGCGACAGTCATCGGCTACGTTGGATGGGCTGTGATTCTATTCTTTTGCGCGACGTGGTTCATACAAGGCCTCAAGGGAAACATACAAAGAAGAGCCCCAATCCCCCGTGAAAGTGAAACGATGGTTGTTCGCTCGGACGATTACCGCCTGGATTCTCGCGCTGCTTTTCGGAACAGTTATAGTTAACCAAGGCCAACGATTATCTGCCAGTCCTTCCTCATTCGACATCTTCTTCCTATTGGGAGCGCTTACACCACTTGCCGGACTTGCTTTGTCACTCTCATGGGTACGGAATCTGAATCGCGAAAGGCGTGAACGGCGGCGTAATGCCACCTGAAGCAAGGTCGGCACGGTACATGCGCAGCCCGCCGCGAATTTGGGGAAGCCGCCACGGGAGCCGTTTGTTATACGGTTGCGGGAAGCTCGGGAGGAGTGGAAGAGCCGGCGCATGTGAGAAATACGAATGCTTCCGACGCAGATTTACCATGCTGATTGGGGAACTGGTCCTAAGAAACGTTGGCTCGCCCGAGCAATCCTTGGGTCAGACTGCTACACCGCATTCGCTCCAAGGCCCATCACGAATCATACAGAGTTGATTTCTTCAATTCGCCGCAACCTCCCAGAGCAAGGTTGTGCACTAATCGGTTTTGATTTCCCAATCGGGGTACCGGAGAAATATGCCCGGTCTGCGGGAATCAGAGACTTCAAGACATTCTTGCAAGGGCCGGGGACTGAAGTGTGGTCCAAGTTCTATGAACCCGCACGAAATATTTCCGAAATTTCAGTTCACCGCCCCTTCTATCCTTTTAAGCCCGGTGGGACAACACACTCGCACCTAACAACAGGCCTCGGAGTTAGACATATAGATGAGCTTCGGCGCGAATGTGAAAGGAAACAAGCAGCCCGAAGAGCCTTTCCTGTAACTTACTGATTCTACGATTTCTCTTGACCCTTAGAATGGGCATTTACGCAAAAAGAGATGGCGAGATTAGCGCGGTCGGCCTTTGGTTAGCTTTTGTATTCAGATGGGCATCTTTCGCTCGATGAGCTTTGCAATGAATGCTTACACAAAATGGGGAGGGGGCGTCCTTGTTTCTATCTTCGAGCCTACCGCTTCCCCGTGAAGCCATCGCTTCTGGTCAGGTGCGATAATCGTTTCCTTATCGGCGGGCGTAGCATCTATTTTGCAAACCTTTGGCCAAGGAGGCAGCGTGGTCAGACCTAAGCGGAAACTGTTCCTGCTGTTAGGAGTGCTGGCATTTATACCGTCTGCGTGGGCGCAGAGCGGTACGATTCGTCTTTCGGCCGACCTGCGCGAGGCTCCCCGCCGCATCTTTCATGCCCGTCTGGAGCTGCCGGTTAAACCCGGACCGATGACTCTGCTCTATCCCAAGTGGATACCCGGCGAGCACGCCCCGGATGGTCCCATTGCGGATCTCGTGGGCCTAAAGCTCAGCGCCAATGGCAAAACGATCCCCTGGCGACGCGATGAGGTCGATATGTACATGTTCCACATCGACGTGCCCAGCGGAGCAAACACACTCGAAGCCATTTATGATTATTTGTCGCCGGCAGGGGGCGAAGGCTTTTCCGCCGGCCCCACAGCGGATCAGATGTTGGCGGTGCTGGAATGGAATCTGCTCGTTCTCTATCCCTCTGGAGCTCCTACCGACTCGCTCACCTACCAGGCCAGTTTGCGCATTCCGCAGGGATGGAAATTCGCAAGCTCTTTAACCGCGGAAAAGCAAGATGACGATGAGATTCTGTTTGCTCCGGTTTCCCTCACGACCCTCGTGGATTCGCCGGTGCTTGCCGGACAGAATTTCCGGTCCATTCCTCTCGCTCCCGACGTTAAGCCTCCGCACCATTTGAATATTGCCGCCGATAGCGCCGCAGCGCTGGCCATATCGGATGAAGAGGTTGCGGCCTATAGCCGCCTGGTGCGCGAAGCGGGCGCACTATTTGGCGCGCGCCATTACGATCACTACGATTTCCTGGTCTCGCTGACGAACTACTTTTATCCCAACGGCCTCGAGCATCATCAATCGAGCGACGATCGGATTCCCGAACGCACGTTTACCAATAGCGATCAGGAGGAAAACTCAAACTCCTTGCTTTCCCATGAATTCACGCACTCCTGGAACGGCAAGTATCGCCGGCCGGCCGGCCTGGCAACGCCCGATTTCGACCAGCCCATGAAAGACGATCTTTTGTGGATTTACGAAGGGCTGACGCAATACATCGGCGAATTCCTCTCTGCTCGCTCCGGTTTGCGAACTGAAGACGATTACCGCGAGGCGCTAGCCCGCGTCGCGGCCTACCTCGATTGGCCAGGACGCTCCTGGCGCAGCCTGGAAGATACGGCGGTCGCGGCGCCACTACTTTACGATACCGGCCGCAACTGGACGGCGTGGAGACGTGGCGTCGATTTCTATGACGAGGGCTGGCTCATCTGGCTCGATGCAGACACGCTGATTCGCCAGCAATCGCACGGGCAGAAATCTCTCGATGATTTCTGCCGGCGATTTTATGGTCCGCCGGACTCAAGTCCCAAGCTGGTGCCCTACACTCTCGATGAAGTGATCGCCGCTCTCAATGCAACCCTTCCCTTCGACTGGCGCGGGTTCTTCAATGCCCGCGTCTACCAAGTCAATCCGCACCCTCCTCTCGGAGGAATTGAGCGCGGTGGCTGGCAGTTGGTTTATAACGATCAGGAGAACGCCGTCATGCGCGTCCGTGAGACCGTTGACGACCTTCTGGATCTCAGCTTTTCGGTTGGCATCGTGGTTCAAACCGTCAGTGGAGAGGGAAATGGACGATTGGAGGACGTCATACCGATGATGCCGGCGGCGGAGGCAGGGCTTGCTCCCGGCATGCGTCTCATTTCCGTCAACGGCCGTGGATTCACGCCGGGCGCGCTGCATGAGGCCATTGCCGAGGCAAAGGGCAGCAACAAGCCCATTGTCATTACGGCCGATAACGGTGGTTTCGTGCTGACCTATAATGTTCAGTATCATGGCGGCGAGCGCTTTCCGCACCTGGTAAGAGATACTGCCCAGCCGGATTTATTGAGCGATGCACTGCGGCCGCGCACATCGCGTGAAAACGGAAAATAGCGCCGGAGGCGAACAGCCGCTCGTATGGCGAGGTTCAAAATGAAACCTTTATGGAGAATCTGTTTTTCTTTTGCCGCGCTGATCCTGGCCGCCGTTCCCGTTGGTGCCCAGCAAAAGCGCCCACTTACTTTCGACGACCTTATCTCCGTGGAAAGAGTGAGCGAGCCGATGGTTTCGCCCGACGGACTCTGGGTGGCTTATACAGTCGCGAAAGCGGATCTTGCTGCCAACCGCCCGGCGCGAAATATCTGGGTCGTAAGCACCAGTGGGACCTCCGCGCCGCGGCAATTAACCCGTGGCGGCTCGGATTCTCGTCCGCGCTGGTCGCCCGATAGTAAGCGGCTGGCATTTGTGTCCAGCCGCTCGGGCACCGAACAAGTTTATTTGCTTTCGTTGAATGGCGGCGAGGGAGATCCTCTTACCGCCCGCCCAACTGGGGCCGGGAACGAACAGTGGTCGCCAGATGGCCAGTGGATTGCCTTCACCTCAGCGGTATATCCGGATTGTCGCGACGATGCGTGCAATCGCCAACGCGATGAAGCACGAGAGAAAGACCCTGTAAAGGCGCGGATCTATGATCATCTTCTGTTTCGTCACTGGAATCATTGGAGCGACGGCAAGCGCAGCCATCTATTCGTAATTGCCGCCTCCGGAGGAGCACCACGCGACCTCACTCCTGGTGCGGATTACGATGTGCCGCCCGACGAGCGAGGCGATGCGGCGGATATCGCCTTTTCTACCGATTCCAAGGAAATTTGCTTCACTGCAGTTACCGACCGGCCCGAGGCCACCAGCACCAACGGCGATCTTTTCACGGTCGCTCTTGGCGGTGGCGATCCTCGGCGAATCACGACGAATCCTGGTTTCGACGGTCATCCTATCTATTCGCCCGACGGACATTCGATTGCTTATCACGCACAATTTGGGGCCGGTTATGAAAGCGATCGCTGGCGCCTGATGCTTTACGATCGCACGACGCATAAGATCTCGAATCTCACCGAAAGCTTCGACCGCAGCGTGCAGGAACCTCTTTGGTCGAACGATAGCCGCCGAATTTATTTTGTTGCGGAAGATCAGGCCGAGCAGCCCATCTATGCGATCGACGTCACACTGGGTAGCGCGCCGCATCCAATCGCACCGGCCAGCTACAACTCCGAACTGAGTGTCAGTGCCGACGGCGGCATGCTCGTTTTCACCCGTACCAGTCTGACCATGCCTTCTGAAATCTTCGCCGCCAGTGCTGACGGAGGGCACGCACACCAGCTCACTCATCATAATGCCGCCCTGCTCTCTGCGGTGGAGATGAATTCACCCGAGCCGTTCTGGTTTGAAGGCGCGGATGGCGCGCGCGTGGAAGGGTTACTCATCCGGCCGCCTCACTTTGATGCCTCGAAGAAATACCCATTGCTCCTGCTCGTGCACGGCGGCCCGCAGGGATCGTGGGCCGACGACTGGGGGTATCGTTGGAACGAAGAGCTCTTCGCTTCCCCAGGTTATGCAGCGGTGATGATTAACCCTCGAGGTTCGACGGGTTATGGGCAAAAGTTCGTTGACGACATCCGGGATGATTGGGGCGGAAAGGTTTACGACGACTTGATGAAGGGCACCGACTACGTGCTAGCCCATTACGCCTTTATCGACGCCAGCCGCACGGCCGCCGCAGGAGGCTCATACGGCGGTTACATGATGGATTGGTTCGCTACGCACACCGGGCGCTTCAAGGCGCTCATCAGCCATGCCGGTCCTTACGACAATGTGAGTATGTATGGCGGAACCGAGGAGCTCTGGTTCGTGGAGCACGACTTGGCCGGAACACCGTGGTCGAATCCCGAGAGCTATCGCAAGTGGTCCCCAAGCGCCTATGCCGCGGCGCTTGGAAAATTCAAGACTCCAACACTCGTCATTGCCGGAGAAATGGATTATCGCGTTCCCTACACGCAGTCGTTGCAGTTCTTCACAGAGATGCAACGCCAAAACGTACCTTCGAAGCTGCTCATCTTCCCCGACGAAGGCCACTGGATCACCAAGCCCCAAAACAGCCGGCTCTGGTACAAGACCTTTCTGGACTGGCTCGCTACTTACCTAAAGTAGGCGAGCGGCCCGTTACCGCACGAAGCACGTCATCACCTACCAGGTGTCCCCGGGTGTCATTGATCCTCTTGAAGTGATCAATATCCGCCAGTAGGACGCCCACGGAGCTGCCGTCTCTTCGTGCGCGGTTCAGTTCGCGTTCCAGCCGCGCCGCGATTCCAAATCAATGTAAGCGCGTCATGGTTGGCTTTGAAGCGCAAGTTCTCTCGTGCCTCCACAAGATTGCTTTCGAGTTCCAACATCCGCAAGCCCACGCGCAATCGGGCCCTCAACTCTTGCTTATGATCGCGCGCCCTTGTACCTTCTGTCCGGCAACGATGCGAATGAGGCTGTCGCCAAAGGGATCCTCTCCGATAATTCCCATCACAATCGGCGCGTGGGGATCTTCAAAAGTGCCGTCCGGCCATTCCACGAATTTGGTGAAGTTGAATAAGAACGCTGCCTTGACTGCTTACTCGCTGAGCTGGTCGGATTGCGCCGCGCAAATGCCACAGAAGGTCAAAGCAGCCACGAGGGCGAACAGGAACCAGGCCGTTCGCTGTGCGAGCGGCAATTGCAGGCGCTACGGTGGCAAATTCAGAGGATCCATCAGACTTTGGCGTAAGCGTCGCGCTTCATAAGGGCCCAAGCCGTGCTACCGAACGCTAGATGTCCTCTTGCGTGATGACGTTCACCGAGAGTCTCCGCTAGTCCTGAGCGTCGTTTCCCCTTGCGCAGACTTAGGCCGCCATAGCCCGGCGCGCGCGTTGTTACTGTCTCAGTGCCGATAAGACTTCATTCGATCGTTGCGTCGGACCTGTTTCCGTCGCCTGTCCACACCTCGCCATATGGGCTTATAAACAGGCAAAAGGCCGCCTTGATTTCCATTCGTTGAGTCAGAGAGAATTTCTGTGATAGGAGGGCCGAAAAAGGCGTTGACCAGTGTGGCGCTGTTCGGAAAACGAACCTATGTACCGTTCTGAAACAACTCAGGGTTGGCTTGCTTCAACTAGCTCTGATCAGAATTCCCCTTTTTGAAATACTTTCCCCTTCCGGCAAGGAGCGGCTCGGCAGGCGTTTGATCGTCGGAAGCAGGCGAGCCGTTTCGGGCACCGATGTTTCGGGAAAAAGAAATGCACGACGCAAAAGTGAACGCGTGGAGAGAATGTCTGGCTGAGCAAGTCCTACAAAATGACGCGTCGGCAGAGAGGATGTCGCTGCCGATTCTTTGTTATCTAACGCACCTGTAATTTAGTTACTGACCTGCGGCAGCCGCTTTCGATTCCGGCTTCGCAAATTTCGAGCTATCGAGCGGCGCATTATCCAGCACTTTGGTGACGCGGATGGTAGCGGTCGTAGACGGCTCGGTCCGCGCGTTAGCGGGATTCATCGTGATCAGGTAAGGGAATTTCACTCCGCTGCTGGTGTCTCGGTAGTCCTCGTAATCCACTTGAAAGGGGGCTTCGCCGACGGGAGTCGGCAATGAGCTCCACTTCCGCACAAGCAAGCCCGTTTGCACGTCGAAGTAGAGCCGCTCCGCGGAATCGCCCTGCGGACGCGCGCCCAAGACATAAGCATCGTGGCCGTTCACGTTTGCAACGCCTCGCAGTTGCATTTGCGTATATACCTGCTTCAAATCCAAAGGCAGATAAAAATCCGAGTCTCGCTTGGCGCGCATTTGGTCGGTGGCGGGAGGCTCGGTGACGCGTCCCGTCGCAGCCTGAGCCCAGGCTCGCGTCCCATCGAAACCATCAGAGACCGTGTACGTTGCCGTGCGGTACGTGTTCATAACGAGGTTGGGCGCCTTCTGGCTGCGTTCGATCGCAGCCGGCACAGGTATCGTTCCACCGGGCCCCGTGGGAATGTACTGAGTCCCAATGATCACGCGGCTCGTGATTTTCCGAAGAGCCTGCTCACCGCCGAGTGCCTGCACGTATTTGGTCAGGATCTGATCGACTGACGGCAGACCTTGGGGCTCCGGCTCTACTCCCTTTTCGACGGCCGGCAGAGCCACCGTGGTCATTGGAACGGTACTGCCGCGGTGACAGGTATAGCAGGTGACCTCTTGTTGCCCTTTAAAATTGTTCTTGTTGATGTCCATCACCATACGCATCATCATGCGGGCCGTTTCTTTGGCTTCCTTGGTGTCTGCTGCTCGATCTGGATCCTCATGGCAGAATTCGCAATTTACGCCCAGGGCGGCCCGGATCTGGTGCATGGCCTCGATGACCTGGTCGGCCGGAACCCCGTTGAGCACTTTGATGCTCTTATAAAACTGCTCGGCCGTCTTTCCTTCCATGCTCGGCGGCGCTCCCTGAGCGTGTGCCAATAGCGAGGCGGCCAATGTCAACCCCATCAGCACGCCAATTTTTTTCAGACAAACCAATAATTTACTCATTGATGAGACGATCCTCCCTGCGAGTCTCGAGAACCTCTGCCGGTTCGCCGCTATCGAATCCGGGCCAATCTCCCGTTTGATTTCTCCGGTGGGGCGTTAGCATACACTCTTACCTTGCCGGTTGCCACCCCAGCATACGCAATGTACGCAATGGCGGCGCATGCTGGGGATCCCGGTTGGAAGATGGGGCATCCTTGGCACAGGCGGTCGTTCGAGCGCCCTCCCACATGGATCTTCAGGAACCTTCGTGCCGTGCCCATATGCCCATATGCAGGGCGATTGAAAAGTGAGCGTGAGCATTGTATTCTCGGCGCCTACTTTCCAACCGGGGGCGAGGTGAGAGTCATAACATAACCCTCTACGGTCTCTGGCTGATTGACGGAGCTGAACCAGAACGCGCAGCATTCATAGTAACGAAGGGAGAAAATTTATATGTCTTTGGGATGGAAGCCACGCCTCCGGAGTGCCATCGGAATAATCACCGTGTGCCTGTTGGGCGTTGCGTCAGCGAGCGGGCAGGGCGACTCCGCTCAAAAACCACTGATGTCCGAAGAGGCGTTCAAAGACGTCCAGGTGCTGCGAGGGATTCCAGCCAGCGAGTTCATCGAAACCATGGGATTCTTCGCCGTCTCACTGACGGCGAACTGCACCACCTGCCACGGCGATGCCAGCGCCGGCAGTTGGGAACATTACGCCGACAACACTCCGCTCAAGCAGGCCGCGCGCAGGATGGTGTTGATGATGAATTCCATCAATCAGGCCAATTTCGGCGGGAAACGTGAAGTGACCTGTTATACCTGCCATCGTGGCGACCGTATGCCGAGAGTCACCCCGACGATTGCCGACGTATACAACTCCACGTTCAATACTATCGAACCGGATCAGCTGCTTCCGGCCGCTTCCGGCGAACCTTCCTTCGATCAAATTCTGGACAAATACATTCAGGCGGTTGGCGGAGCACAGCAATGGGCCAAGCTCACCAGCTTTGTGGTTAAGGGAACATCCCAGGCCTACGCCGAACTCGCTTATCCGTTCGAAGTCTATGCCAAGGCTCCCAATCAACTCATGACCGTCACGCACACCGAGGCGGGCGACAGAACCACGGCTTATGATGGCCGCAACGGCTGGGTAGCCATGCCCAGCGACGACAAACCGATCCCGCTACTTCCGCTGATCCAGGGTGACCTGGTCGGCGCCCGGTTAGATGCGACCATCTGTTTTCCCACCGCCATCAAGCAGGCGCTCACACAATGGCGCGTGAGCATGCCGATAACTATCAACGATAAGGATGTCGAAGTCGTACAAGGAACTGCCGATGCGGGTCGAACTCCGGTCAATCTGTACTTCGACAGCAAGTCTGGGCTGCTGGTACGGCAAGTGCGCTATACGGACACGAAAGTCGGCCTCTCTGCGACGCAAATCGACTATGATGATTATCGGGACGTCGCCGGAGTCAAGATGCCGTTTAAGTGGACGACGAGCTGGCTCGACGGTCAGACCGTCTATACGGTAACTCAACTTCAGCCGAATGTGCCCATAGACGCGGTCAAATTCGCAAAACCGGCCCCGCCAAAACCCGCAAATCCCTGACCGCAAGCGGACGCACCAGATTCTCAGGAGCCTTCCGCTCATGAGGTGATGCCTGGACCATAGCTTGACTCTTTCTCGGAGGCAAGCTATGTTCAGCCACGGTCAATCTTTCGGCTGCTCTCCATCACGACTCCCGAAAATGGCGAATCGGACAGGAGGAATAACTCGAATGACAAACAGAACTTGGGGCATCGTGGTGATCCTTTGTGGAGTGCTCTTGGCGGCTCTACCTACCTTTGCGCATCATTCGCTGAACTCAGAGTTCCAGATGGGCAAGCCTACGGAGTTGAAGGGCACCCTCATGAAAGTGGAGTGGGATAATCCCCACGTTTATTGGTACCTAGATGCGAAGGATGCGGGCGGGAGTGTTGTACGCTGGTCAGTAGAGGGCCTGCCTCCGAGCTACCTGCACCGCAACGGGGTCTCGAGAACAGACATGCTGGCGCTTGTAGGAAAAGAAGTTACGATTCACGGTCGTATCGCCAAAGACGGTTCAAAACTGATGTTTGGGCTAGATTTTGTTCTGCCAGACGGGCGAGTGATTCCGGTCGGGCCGAAGGTAGGCGACGACAACCCGTAGTGATTTCGAACGTCGAGAGGAGGATCCTATGAACTACCGTTATCTCCTCGGCTGCTTAATTGCCGCGGCGATGATCGCGGGTCTCAGCTCCACGACGGCGTCCGCCCAGGCAGATAGGGACCAGGGAACTAAGAAGTACGCGCCTCCCTCTTTGCCGACCGATCATTCCAAGCCTGCGCCGCGGAGAGCTGACGGACATCCGGACCTTTCGGGAATGTGGATTGAGAAATACGGAGCGCTAGGGACCGACCCTGCTGTCGGAAAGCCGGGAGGTGGCGCGCGATCAGCAAGGCCTGCCTCCTACCCGTCCGATGAGCTGCCTTATCAGCCGTGGGCGGCTTTGAAGGCCAGGCAACTGCACGATGCTGGGAATACTGATCCGCTGTTGCATTGCGAACCCTATGGCGTCCCGCGCATCTGGGGCGGCCCGCATCCCGCAAGGTTGGTGCAATTGCCCGGAGAGTTGATCATCCTCTATGAGAGAGATACTGCCTTCCGCATAATCCCCACAGACGGGCGGTCTCATCCCGCAGACGCAGACCCATCTTGGATGGGAAATTCGGTCTCGAAATGGGATGGCGATACGCTAGTCATCGACACGATCGATCTCAATGAAAAATCTTGGCTAGGATCGGGCAAGAATGCCGGCGAGGGCAGCGGCACGTTTCATAGCGACGCACTGCACGTGACCGAACGAATCCACCGTCCCGATTTTAATCATCTCACAGTAGAAATCACGGATGATGACCCAAAGGTGTTCACACATCCTTGGACCTATAATTGGAACATGAACCTCGTTCCCAACGAGGAGATGTACGAGGACGTGACTTGTTCCAACGAGAAGGATTACGAACACGAACTGCCCGACAAGCTGGCGGCCACGGACAAATCAGCGGCGGCTAATTGAAAGAGGTTGGACGCAAGCTGACGGACTTCTGCAGAGCCCTGATAGAGTTTTAGGGAAGAGAATTTGCCCTATCTCCGTCTTTCTGGCCGTCCGCGCATTCTCGATTTAGCGAAACTTATACGCGACTCCTGGCCCGTTGGGATGTTGGGATGGTTGGGTGCTTGGGTGCGCGACGCTTTCCAGTTCGCCGCTTATCTTATAAGGTAGGCTTGGCTGCTCGGCACGATCCAAAAGAAGTCACTACTCCGGGGTGGTGCAATTGGTAGCACATGGGCCTTTGGAGCCTAGAATCTTGGTTCGAGTCCAAGCCCCGGAGCCAATCTTCGCAATAGGGTCAGCGGGGGCTGCTCACCAAAGGAACGAGAATATCGCCGTTCTGTCGCTGCTAAGAGGCGGTGCCGACCTGATGGAAAGCACCAGGCCCGCACGCTGGTTTTCATTTCGAGGATCGAATGGCACCTTGCCGCCGACGGACCCGCTGCCGTTTCCGGAACGGAAACGGAACCATCAATGTTCGCAGGCCCCCGAATTTCTCGATGGTTTCCGTGTGCCCGTGTGCCGCGCCGTCCATTCCCCTTGAGGTCGACCGCGCTTAGTTTGGCAGCGAAGGAGATTCCATGTGCGCATTCCGTTCTTTCCTAGCATTTCTTGCTCTGACCGCTGCTTCTTCGCTGAGTACACGCGCGGCGAGCGTTACCGGTACGGTTAAAGGGCCCGATGGCGATCCTTACATGGGAGCGTTTGTCCAGGCCAAAAACCAGCAGAACAACGTGCTGTTTAGCGTGTTGTCGGACAAACAGGGCCGCTACCGCATCGACAGCCTGCCGGCTGGTAGCTACCAGATTCAAATTCGCGCCATCGGGTGCAAGGCGGAACCCCAGAGCGGCGTCAAGCTTGCCGGCGATCAAAACGCATCCTTCGATTTTGCCTTGCAGCCGGGAACGGTCCGTTGGAGCGATGTGAGCCTTTATCAAGGACGGAAGCTGTTGCCGGAGGGCAAAGGGAAGGACGCGCTGACGTCGAACTGCATGGTCTGCCACGGCTTCCAAAACGTCATGGCTTCAACGCCTCGCACGGAAGCCGGATGGCGCGACCGAATCAATTATATGCGGAAGGCCATGTGGTGGCAGTTGCCGAGATTCGATGACGACAAAGCCGACGCCGTCGTCTCTTACCTTTCGCATATGTTCGGTAACGACCCCACGGCGCCGCGTTCTCCGGCTGACCTTCCAGGATATAAGGAGACAGTCCGCTCGTTCAGGGAAGAGGCGATGGGCATCGCGTATGTCGAATACGACGTCTCGGGGTCGAAGGGCTTGCCCTGGAGCGCTGCTCCTGACAAAGACGGAAATCTGTGGATGCCTTACTATGGCAGGGGCAATGAAGTCGCACGGCTCAATCCGAACACTGCCGAAATGAAACGATTCCTCTTGCCGTTTGAGGAGTCAGCGGGGGTGCACTCCTCCGTGCCCACGCCTGAGGGCACCGTTTGGTTCACGGAATTTGCTCTGAACCGGATCGCGAAGCTCGATCCCCAAACGGGCAAGATCACCGAATATCAAGACTCGGGACCCGAGTGGATGCACAGGGAAACGTTTGGACTTCAGGGAGTCCGGTGACCGAGTTCGACCCCAAGACAGGGAAATTCACTCACTTCATGGACGCACCTTCCTCCTACGGCATCACTTTCGATAAGGAGGGAAACGTCTGGTTCTGTGTGTTGAAGACGGACGGGACAATCGGCAAGATCGACGCGAAGACTGGAAAGGTCAGGCACTGGTCTCCACCGACTCACGGGATGCCACAGCGACTCGATCTAGATTCAAATGGGATCGTCTATTTCAGTGAACGCCAAGGAAGCAAGATCGGCAGGTTTGATCCGAAGACCGAGACGTTCAAGGAATATCCGTTGCCTGGCCCCGCTGGGACTCCCTACGCCATTGCGGTCGACAAGGACGACACGGTTTGGTACAACTCCAACGATCAGGATACGATCGGGCGCTTGGATCCGAACACCGGCAAAATTGTGGAGTATCCTTTCCCCCAGTCTGACGGATTGATGAGAGAATTCTTCCTGGATTCGCATGGGCGGATGTGGTTTGCCTCGCCTACGAACAACCGCGTGGGTTATTTCTACCTCACGAGAAAAACCGAGTCGTCCCGAAACTAGCGGCCACAGAAAGATTCCTCCGTCGCCTTGGCGACCTCAGAATGACAGGGAAATCAACTTTCCCGTGACCTGCAAAGCCGTCAGAAGATCAATTTCAGTCCCAATTGCACTGCGCGGTTCCCTCCCGATCCCAGCACCGGATTCCCGCCAGCTTGATCAGGTGTGGCACAGCCACAGCCCAAAACCGTGGAAGAAGGATCATCATAGAGCCCGGAGCCAAAGCCATTCGACGACCCGTACGGATTAGTGAAGTTGGGATGGTTGAAAATGTTGAAGAACTCCGCTCGGAACGGGCGGTAAGCCTCTCTCGCGACTTCCAACCCTTAGTCACGGATAAGTCCAAATTGCCAATGCCCGAGTCGCGGAAGTTGACAATGGATGTATACGAGCGAAGGAAGGCGACGCCTTCGGGCTAGCAAGCAGTTATAAGGGCCCGCTCCGATAGACGGGATGCTCGGCAACTACTCGGCTTCGCGAATAACCCACGAGACTTTGAGGGCTTGGAACGACTTGTATTCACCGTTTTCCATCAGCTACAGTTCCCGCACAACAGGAAGGGAGACGCTCTATGACATCGCCGAACGCAGGTTCCTCAGATGCCGAGTTTTTTCATCAGAGGGGCTTCGGGCAGAAGCTTGGATTCGGCCAGCGGCCGGCCCTGCTAATCGTGGACATGGCCAAGGCGTTCACGAACCCTGGGATGCCCCTCGGCGCGAAGCTGGACAGTCAGATTGAAGCCATCCAGCTGCTGCTGCGCGCGGCTCACGATCGAGGCACGCCCGTGATTTTTTCCACGGTGTCCTACGAGGACGAAAACCTTAGGGACGCCGGCGTGTTTGGAATGAAGCAAAAGGGATCATCCACTCTGCGCGCCGGGACAGAGGGCGTGCAGATTGACTCGCGGCTCGATTTTCGGCCGACGGATTCTTTGCTCGTCAAGAAGTATGCATCCTGCTTTTTCGGAACCGACCTTGTCTCTCGCCTCCTCGTCCGCGGAGTCGATACGCTGATCATCACGGGGTGCACGACGAGCGGCTGCGTGCGGGCCTCCGCCGTCGATGCGTGCCAGACCGGCTTCCGCCCGATGGTCGTGCGCGAAGCTGTGGGGGATCGCTCACAGTCAGCTCATGACCAAAGCCTATTCGACTTGAATGCAAAATACGCCGATGTTGTGACCCTCGAACAGACCCTTCAATACCTGAGCACGCTCCGCGCTGCCGCCGCGCCGAGCCGCGGCTGAACTCGGAGAGGATTACACCATGGCAGAGCCGCCTGCTCAAAACCCGCAAGAACACAACCGGTTTACCTATTCCGCGATTGTGGACCGCAAACCCCTCCGCTGGCCCAAGGGCGCTCGAGTCGCGGTCTGGGTAATTCCCAACATTGAGCATTTTCTGTTTGATCGCCCTTCCACGTCTGTCACGAACGCAACAACGAGCCTCGTTCCTGATGTCCTGAATTATTCGTGGCGCGACTACGGCGTGCGCGTGGGAATCTGGCGGCTGATGGAAATCATGGACCACTACGGCGTCAAGGGAACCGTGGCACTCAATTCGGACGTTTGCATCCGTTATCCGCGAATTATTCAGGGAGGAAACCAGCTCGGCTGGGAATGGATGGGACATGGGACGAGCAACTCGGTCCTGATCAGTCGGCAGAGCGAAGACGAGGAACGCGCGCTCATTCGCGAAGTGGTCGATACGATCCGCATGGGCACGGGGAAGCACCCACGTGGGTGGTTGAGTCCGGCCCTCAGCGAATCACATCGAACACTCGACCTGCTGGCTGAATGCGGCATCGAGTACGTTTGCAACTGGGTCAATGATGAACAACCTTATTCTTTGCGTGTCAAGAGGGGCTCCATGATTTCGATTCCCTATTCGATCGAGATCAACGATATCCCCGCGTTTCTGGACCTCAAACAAAGCCCTGAGACGTTTGGGCGCATGATTTGCGATCAATTTGACGTGCTCTACGAAGACGGCGCCAAGACCGGGCGAGTCATGGCTATCTGTTTGCATCCCTTCCTTATCGGGCATCCCAACCGGAGCAAATACTTGGCCCAAGCGCTTGCCCATATCACTTCGCGCCAAGAAGTGTGGCTAACCACCGGGGGCGAGATCAAAGATTGGTACCAGCAAAACTGTCTCCACCGCTAGGTCGCATTCCCCAGCTCGATTCAAAGTGCGCCGAATGTGAACACCTGTGCGCAAATGAGAGCGCTCAGCCCTAGATGGTGCCTCCCGCATGTAGTCGAATGGTCACAAAATAAACGGGTAAACTCCCCTTGCCCTTTGGTCTTTCGCGTGCAGCTCAGATAATCCGGGAGAATACAGATGCAGAAGTCGGGTCGCTCACAGATTTTCCACCGCGTCCACTCGCGGAAGTGAGCTAAAGATCCCCGCAAAGCATCCTATATTTGTGTGCGACGAGGTGAAACCATGAAACTGCCCGAGCATGCGCCCTCATTGTCTGACCGCGCCTCGACGCGCGAAGAACTGTTCGAGATCCTTGAACTGATTGGTGCTTTCGAAGAACCCCAGGGCATCGAACAGGCCCCAACATGTGACCGGTTCGCCTCTCTGGAAGCCAATCAAGCCGCGACACCTGCGGAGATCCTCGAGGACGCTGGCGCGAGCGAGGAGCGGTTCTTCATCGAAGCGGAAAGCCTCGATTCCTTGTTTGGCAGGAAAGGCGAAAGGATAAATTGATGAATACGGAGCGAGTTCGCGCTTGGAACGAATCCGGCGCGAACCTGCTCCAGATCGGGACTCTACCTGCCGTCTGTGTTCCAGCCTGCGTGGCGTTTCCAATTTCTGTTGCATAACGCGAGTGGCTTCTAAGCCCTGCTTCATTAGCGGTTTAGGGGCACCGGCCTTAGCTCTCCTTGCGGCTCACCGCCCCAAAAACGGTCTGTCGTCCCGTCTGGCACACCTTTTGCCCGAATCTTCCTCATGAGCGTAAGCACGCAGCCTGAAGCCACCGACCAAGACTCTTCTCCGACAATCATCGACATTTGTGTGGTCGATGATGAGCCCTCAATCGTGGAGATGCTGCGGGAAACTCTTTCTAACTTCGGCTATCGCTGCTTTGGAACTTCCGACCCTCAGGAGGCTCTTGAATATGTCGGTAACGGCAAGGGCCGAATCGTTTTATGTGATTTGAAGATGCCGAGTATGGATGGGCGGACCTTTCTGGAGCAGGCGTTGCGCAGGGATCCTGGCGTTTATGTGATTCTCATGACTGGGTTCTACTCCATCGATTCCGCCATAGAGGCCATTAAACATGGCGCCTATGACTATCTCCCGAAGCCGCTCAACCACCATCGCCTGAAGAAGACCCTTGCCGATCTTGCCGAACAGTTCGATCGACGACGAAGAATTCATGATCTCCAGCAGCGGTTGGTGAGCGATATCGAAGTCCACGGAATCGTCGGCCGAAGTCCAGCCATGATTGATGTTCTGGAGATGGCGCGGAAGATTTCGCGGCATTACGTGAATGTTCTGCTCGCAGGCCCCACCGGCTCGGGAAAGGAGCTTGTGGCGCACGCCATCCACCAGATGAGCCCAGTAGCTAATCATCGCTTCGCTGTTTGCAACTGCTCCGCGATCGTCGATACGCTACTCGAGAGCCAATTATTCGGCCATCTTCGCGGTGCTTTCACCGGCGCCACCGAGACGCGAGCCGGTCTCTTCGAATATGCTAACGAAGGCACGGTATTTCTCGACGAAGTTGGCGAAACGTCCCTCGCCATGCAGGCAAAACTTCTGCGCGTGATCCAAAACCGGGAAATCCAGCGAGTGGGTTCGCCCGAAGTGCGTCGCGTGGATGTGCGGCTGATCGCGGCTACCAACCGCGACCTGGGCAGCGACGTGGCCGCAGGACGATTTCGTGAAGATCTCTTCTATCGCTTGAGTACCATCCAAATTCGTGTGCCCAGCCTGGCCCAGCGCCTGGAAGATGTCCCTGCGTTGATCACTTTCTTTATCAAGAAATACAATGCTGCTTACGCAAAGGAGATTCAGGGCCTCACCGGGCGCGCACAAACCGTACTGCTGCAACACGCCTGGCCTGGGAACGTAAGGGAGCTCGAAAATGTGATCTCCAGCGCCGCCTTGGTGTCGCTGAACGACTTCATTGATGTGCACGATCTGCCGGAACATCTGCAAAAGCCGGAGCGGGCCGAAGCACCCTCAAAATCCTGGCGACCGATGCCTCTGGAAGAGGTCCGCCGAGAGCATATCGAACGCGTCCTCGACCTGTGTTCGGGTAACCGAGTTCGCGCCGCGCGAATGCTGGGCATCGGCCGCACTAGCCTTTATCGCTATTTAAAGCGCGAAGGTAGAGCGCGCCCGGCCACGGGGATCCCGGCAGCCTGACAATCTGAAATTAAATTCCGTCAGCTCACTGAGCTCACTTGAGCTCACTGAGCTCACTGCCTCGCCTTTCGCCCACCCCATCGCTATGCTAGACTGCGCGGAGGGTTCAAATTCCTGCCGATGCGTGGAACTTCGGGCTTTGTGCAACGATTCCCCGTGAACCCCGCCAGGCCCGGAAGGGAGCAACGGTAGCGGGACCGCTTCGTGTGCCGCAGAGTACCCGAAGTTCCTCTCATCGCCGAGAGCAAACGGCTCCAGCATCCATCTCGAGTAACGGGCTCATGAGCTATCAAGTCATTGCACGAAAGTGGCGTCCGCAAACATTCGCGGAAATTGTCGGACAGCAGCACGTCACGCGAACGCTGCAAAATGCAATTCAAAGCGGTCGCGTGGCGCATGCTTATATTTTTTCCGGCGCCCGAGGCGTGGGCAAGACGACCACGGCTCGAATTTTGGCCAAAGCACTGAATTGCGTTCATGGGCTCACACCTTCACCCTGCAATGAGTGCGATTCTTGCCGCGAGATCGCTTCGGGAAGTTCGCTGGACGTACTGGAAATAGATGCCGCCTCCAATCGAGGTATCGATCAGGTTCGGGAGTTGCGCGAGATGGTGCGGTATGCGCCGGTGGGCGGACGCTACAAAGTTATCATCCTCGATGAAGCGCACATGCTTACCGACGAGGCTTCCAACGCGCTTCTCAAGACGCTCGAGGAACCTCCGGAAAAAGTGGTCTTCGTCATGGCCACCACGCAACCCGAAGATTTGGTCGAAACGATCCGCTCTCGCTCGCAACATTTCCATTTCCGCGCGCTTTCCTTCGCCGAAATCGTCGCAGCTCTCGAAGACATCGCGGCCAAGGAAGGACTGACGATAGAGGCCGGCGCCGTTGCGGTGATGGCCGGCACGGCGGACGGCAGCCTGCGCGATGCCCTCTCGTTAATTGAACAGGCGCGCGCCTATTGCGGGGCGGCAATAACGGAAGCACAACTTCGAGAATTGTTAGGCATTGTATCGGCGGAAGTACTCGACGAACTAGTCGCTGCCATCGAGAATCGTTCCACCGAGCGCGCGCTCGCCCTGGTGCACCGACTACTCGCCGAAGGACAAAATCTACAGCAGTTCTGCCGCGAAGCAATTTCTCATTTCCGAAACGTACTCGTGGCGCGCGTTTGCGGGGCCGATTCGGATTTGATTGCCGCGTCAATTGAAGACCGCCCCAGACTTGCCCGCGCAGCGGCCGGCTTCAGTGAGGAAGATCTAACGCGTTTCTTCCAGATTTTGTTGCTTACCGAGGACGATCTCCGTCGCAAACCGGATCCCCGCCTCCACCTAGAAATGGGCCTGCTTCGCCTGGTCAACGCGGCGCGCCTCGCTCCGCTGGAAGAAGTCTTGGCTGAACTTTCGGGAAACGTTACTGCTCGGGCGCCAACGCCCCAATTGAATGCCGAAGCCGGCACAACAGCCCATGCCGCTCCGGCGAAGTCTGCGGTCTCGCCGCCCGCGCCAGTGTCAACCAATTTGAATGCTGGGCTTCCTCCTCTTGCCGCTTTGCCGTCCATTCCTAATATCTCTCTTGATTCAAATACTGGTGCTGCTTCTGCCGTGGCGCCGGCGCTCGAGCGGGGCACAAATACGAGCTCCTCTGCTTCCGCCAATGGCCTCGAGGCCTCGCAGGTGGACGCGATCAAAGCGGAGAGTTTTGCTCAAGCGCAGTTTCTAGGAGAACTTGTGGACGGCGTGGCCCGCTGGGAGCTCGAGGCCGGAGAAGTTCGCCTATATTTTCCGACCGAACGCCGTGCGCTCGCCGACTTATTGCAGTCTCGTGATCGTATAGAGAAATTGCGCACCATCGCCAGCCGTGTACTCGGCCAGCAATTGCGGGTCTGTGTTAAACTGGAGACCACACCGGCGTTGGCTAGCGGGGTTCGCGCCGGAGAAACCAGCCGCGAGTTGCGCGCTCGATTTGAGCAAGACCCGATTGTGCGCGCGATGCTCGAGCGGTTTGGCGGACGTATCTCCGAAGTGAAACGCCGGGACGAAGGATGAATATGGAAGTCAAGGCACTGCAACAGCTCCTTTCCCAGTTTCGGCAGATTCAGGAAAATCTGCAGAAACAGGTAGACAGCGTTAGCGTGGAAGCCTCTGCAGGCGGCGGCATGATCATTGTCAAGATGAATGGCCAGAAACAAGTCACCGATGTTCGCATTGAACAGGAGGTTTTTGCCGCCAAGGATCCGGAATTGTTGCAGGATCTGATTCGCGCTGCCGTGAACGAGGCATGCCGCCGCGTTGATGAGGAGCTGGCCAGCCAAATGAAGGGTCTTGCCAGCGGACTTCCAGGAATCGCCGGTTTGAAAATCCCCGGATTATTCTGACTTCGCGTGAACGCACTCTCCCTCTCCCTCTTAGCTTGCGGACGCCTGCCAGGCTCCTGCACCCCAGCACATGCGATTTTCTTTTACCGCGCGAGTACTCGCGCTCGAGAAGCGCGTGCTGGGGACCCCGGGCTTCGCTGATGCCTGACTTTGCCGAACCCATCGCCCGGCTTATCGATCAATTCAAGCGCCTGCCCGGGATCGGTCAAAAGACAGCGCAACGCCTGGCCTTTCATCTCCTTCGCGCCGGCCCAGAAGAGGCGATCGCCCTTGCTGACTCCATTCGCGATGCTAAGCTGAAGATTCGTGAATGCAGCGTCTGTAACAACATCACTGATGCCGATCCCTGCCTCTACTGTGCCAGTGCGACGCGCAATCGCACTGTGATCTGCGTTGTCGAAGAACCTCACAATATCATCGCCATTGAACGAACCCGCCAGTACAACGGTCTTTACCACGTGCTGGGCGGCGCCCTTTCTCCCTTGGAAGGAGTAGGCCCGGATCAGCTGAAGCTGAGGGGATTGATCGAGCGGCTGAAGACTGGACCTGTGCAGGAGATCATTATCGCCACCAATCCCACTGCGGAGGGCGAAGCTACCGCCGTATATGTTTCGAAATTGATTAAGCCCCTGGGAGTGCGTGTCACGCGCATTGGCGTGGGAATACCCGTAGGTTCGGACCTTGAGTATGCTGATGAAATCACGATGCTTAAGGCCATGGAAGGTCGCCGCGATCTGTAAGCCCCGCCCCTGAACCGGGCACCTTCCCATTCCCGGCACGAGCGGGTTATTAGCATCTTTCGCACGGCGGTCCCGGGGATTTCTCGACCTGCTCAGCTCCCGGGTGATACGCTTGTTCTTCGCTCTGGAGAGACGCGTGCCGGAGTCTGTGCCAACGAACGAACCGGATGTATCGAAACGCCGCAGTACCCGTATCGTCCAGGCGGTTCCGCTTACGGTGGTCGGAGTTGATGCGCTGGGGCGCCCTTTTCAGGAGCGCACTTCCACACTGATCATTAATTGCCACGGTTGCCGCTATCAGTCTAAGCATTACGTTCTCAAAAACATGTGGGTCACGCTGGAAGTCCCTCATCCGGAACCGGGACATCCCGTGCGAAACGTGCGCGCCCGCGTGATGTGGATCCAGCGGCCCCGGACGGTGCGCGAGTTATTTCAGGTCGGCGTGGAACTCGAAGTGACCGGCAATTTCTGGGGTATTGCTTTCCCACCTTCAGACTGGTTTCCTTTTCCAGAAGGCCTCGCACCTGTTCCAGAAGGCCTCGCACCTGTGCCGTCGTCGCCTGTGACCACAATATCCCCTCCCGCGCCGGCTCAGCCCCCTCGGACGCCGCCGCCCGTAGCGCCTGCAGAGGGCAATGTGCGCACACTGCCGCTGGTGCCCTCAGTTCAGCAGGCGCCCCTGATCGAATCGTCCGCAGCCCCTGAAATAGCGCAGATGCTCGAAGAGGCCAAACAAGAAGTGCAAGCGGCTCTCCGTCAGAGCGCTGCTGAAGCCGTCTCTCTCGAGGCCCGTCCCCTCATTGCCTCGCTGGAACTCCAACTGAAGGGCGCCGCGGAAAAATCTCTCGAAGCGGCCGCCGGCCCGGCTGCCGAAAAGGCCTTTCAGCAAGTTAAGCAACTTCAGGTGGACGCCTTCCTCCAGGAATGTAACCTCAGCATGGCGGAAAGCGTCGCACGCTCGGCTCAGCAGTTGACATCTCGGTTGGAGGAACTCGAAAAGGAACGGAGCGCGACCTTCGAGAAGCAGCTCGAAACACGGGTCCGCGAAAGCTTGGAGCAACTGCAAAAGCAGGCTGCCGATTTGCGGGCGCCAATCCCACCTGAGAGCCCCAGCGTTGAGACGCACGGCCCGCAAGCTACCATTCCGGAACTTCAGGAAATAGAACAGCACGTTCGCGCTCAAATCGAACAGGCAAACCGCAGCCTCTCCGAGATTGAAAGCGCGTCACGTGATTTGAGGGATCAGGCTGCCTCGGCTTTTATCTCAGCACAATCCGATTGGAAAACGCGAGTCGAGGCGGACCTGTCCGGCGCGGTCGATCGCTGGCATCAGCAGATCGGAAGGTCGGCCGAATCCGCAAAGCAAGAGTTTGTGGAACGACTGGCGCGCCATGCGCAATCTGCCGGAGAACACGTGGAGCGAGAGCTCGCTCTGCGAATAGCCGAGATGAACAAGACCTTCGAGGCTGCAACCAATGATTCTGAGGTCAGGCTCAATCTCTTGCGGGCGTCGCTGGATCAGGAAAGCGAGCGCGCTCAGGAATCCGTGCGGAGTTTGCAATCCATCCACAATCAAATCGACAATCAAACGGCTAAGCTCCATGGAGTTGCCGGGGCCGTGGAGCAAGCGCTCGAGCAGCGTGCCAGCGCCTTGCTCGAAGCGCAAAGCCAGGAGATGGCACGGCGCGCCGAGGGTGCCATCATCGCCTGGGCGGAACGCCTGCAGCCTGCCCTGGAAGCCACGGGCCAGCAGACCGTGACGCGGCTCGCGGCTCAGATCAAGGCCGAACTGAAAGACAGGGTCGAGAGTGCCGCGGAAATGGCTGCACGCCTGGAAAACACAATTGGCTCGGCCGAAGAAGCCTTGCGTAGCCGCCAGGAAAGCCTGACGAGAGCTTCGGAGCTTGCTATCCAGTCGGCCGGCGATCGGGTGAAAGACCTGGTTAGCACCCTTACTCGTGACTTTCACGAATCGGGCCGCGCCGCAGTTGAAAAGTGGACTTCCGAAATCGATGCCAAGGCTGCCGACACAACCCATCACGCATTCGAATCGTTGTTCAAAACCGCGGAATGGTACGAAAAGAAAGTGCACACGCAAATGCAGGCGGCAATCGACAAGGGTATGGAAAACGCCCTTACTGCCCTCAAAGAAAAAGCGCGCGAAATGTCGGGTATTTTTGGCGCTGAGCTCGATCATTACAGCCGCAGCTATGTAGAACATACTCAGGGACAGGTGGAAGAGGCGGCTCGAGAAAGCCTGGAACGGTTGCGTAAACAAGCAGAGGAGATGGCCGCAGCTTCTGCAGGCTCCATCGTGCAACAAGCTCGGGAAGATACGGAAGCGGCTTTGGCGGACTTTCGCGCGCAGGCCACCAGCCTTTCCGGTCAGATCAAAATGCAATTCGAAAGGCAGGTCGCCGAAGCGCGCACAATCTCAGAAGCCGGTTCCCTGCAACTCTCTGCGGAGTTCCGGGCCGCTCTGAAACTGCAGGCACAGGAGGAGCTGGGCAGTGCCAGGAAGGAATTGCTCACGCAACTAGCATCTGCCCGGGAACAACTGGACCTGGAATCTGAGGCACAGCAACATAAACTAGCCGAGAGCATAGCAGGCTTCAACAACCAGGCCATTGAGGATTACAAGCGAAGACTTGAGGCCGCCTCGAACTCCTGGCTGCTAACCACCGTCTCGAAGCTCAGCCAGCAATCCGAACAGCATCTTCAAGCACTCACCAAAGCGGCCGAGGAGCGCCTCCGCGCTGCCGTTACGGAAATTTTCTCCGGCGTAGGCAACGCTCTTCGCCGTGGGCTGCTGGACGTCGATTCTCTTCCTCCGTCGCCACGAAAAACCGACGAGTGATCCGCCGCCTGCTTTGGCGTTCGCAAACCGAATTGATCCATCGCAAACCAGCGAGACTTCAACCTCTCCGGCAACTGAATCGGTATAATAGGCACGTATGACCAATCATGCCTATGTGAGCTTCTGGACACGCGAGCGCGCGGCAGAAACCATGCTTGACCGGTTCAGGCAGTGGCTGGAAGCATTTCCTCATTCCACCGCTCAACGAGGGTTCACCAGTTTGACTATTCGCGCCGTGAGTCCGGCAGAAGCTCCCTTAGCAGAACATGACCTTCGCGGCACTACGGCTGCCGCTTCGGACGTGATTGCCCTAGTGCGCGAGCACGAGAATGCAGACTGCTCCTACGAAGTGCAAGCCCACTGGGATGTTTGGCAGCGTAGTTTGGAAACGGGCGCGTGGCAAAAAGGCCCGGAGCAGGTGCTCCTCATTTGCAACGGCCGTTTGTACGATGATGGCGTTGCGGATGAATCAGGCGATTTTCTCGCCGACGTCGGTTTTGAGCATATGTTTACCGGCCATGCGGGCCTGCTCGGAGGTTACGCCGCTCGGAGTGCGCCCTCCGATCCCGTGGAAGCGGAGTTCTTGGCCTGGATGACGAGTGAGGAACACCTGCACGAGTACTATGAGAAAACGCGTGCCAACATTCAGCTCTTGCTGAATTGGGCCGACTCCGTGGAAAGGGCCCTGGCCTTGGAACGCCACTTCCTGTGGTCCGAAGGAGAAGAGAATCTTGAGGCGCGGTTGGACGAAATTCTCGCAGTGCACTAGTCTCGTGGTGGTCGCCGCGCTTTCGGCATCCGCCCTTCCGGCGCAACGTGCCAGTGCGCCCAAACCTACGAATGAGCTGACGCTCGCTGGACTTCGCCCCGGTCGCGACCCCCTCACGAATGCGTTCAAGCACTACAAGCAAAAATACCTCTTGAGCAAAACGAACGCAGAGAGCAAAGAATGGCGGGACACCTGCACCGGTCGTTCCCTAGCACTTGCGCTCGACCCAGGCTCTGTGATCCAGGAGATTACGGTGTCTTTGCTCGTCCCTCGCGATGGAAATTGCGATAATCGGCGCTTTGAATTCCTGAATCTCGATGATTGGGTGACCGGAAAGGGTTTACGCCTGGGCGATTCGCGCAATCACGTGGTGGAGCTCTACGGTGAACCAAAGTCCAGTGAACCCGTAGTGCGGGCTGACACAGATCTTGAACTGCTCCAGTTTGATTTTGAAAACGTCGGTCTCGACGTGCCTCAGGCAATGCAAGTTTATTGCCAACGAGACTCCGGGCGAGTGGTTGAAATTACTCTTTCCGCCGGCAGCCGCCGCGAAACGAAGCGCGCCCAAAGCGAGTGACAAATTCGAGGTGTGTTCTTGATCTCCGCAATCGGACTTCTAGGCTGTTATAGAAATTGTTGCGGGCGCTGGGCCATTCCCGCCTCGGAGCTCAAATGAGCGGCGCCCCGGGTGCGACAGTACTCGCGACGGAGCCGCCGAAACTCCCAGCCTCGAAACCCATCCCCGGTTGGAAGCACCTCAAAAAGCTGCTTCCTTATATCGCACGGTCCAAAGGACAAGTCGCCATCGGAATGCTGACTCTCGCGGCTATGGGCATTGTCGGAACGCTCCAACCGCTGGCCTTTGGCGTGATCATGGACTGTCTTTCCGGAAATGCTCAGCCGCTCGGGCGGCTGAGTCAGGTGTCTCCACGCCTCGTGCATTTGCTGATCCCCGCCTATGCGTCATCGAGCGTCCGAACCTTGATCATTTACTGCCTTGCAGCGGTTGTCATCGTCGCCCTCAAGGGTGTCTTCTCCTTCTGGACGCGCTGGATTCTGATTGGCCTCTCCCGCGACATTGAATTCGATCTTCGCAACGACCTGCTCGATCGGCTGTTGCTTATGGAGCCGGAGTTTTACGTGCGCAATCGCACCGGCGAGCTGATGTCGCGCGCCACCAACGATCTGAACGCCGTGCGCATGGTTCTAGGCCCGGGAATCATGTATAGCGCCACCACGCTGGTAACAATGCTGCTGGCGGTGGTGCTGATGTTCCGGCTCTCGCCCACCCTCAGCCTGTGGGTCCTCATACCTGTGCCCATTGTGGTCGTGGCCGTACGCTATTTCGGCAGAACCATACACTCGCTGTACGAAACCATTCAGGCCGCCCTCGCCACGCTTTCCGCCAAAGCGCAGGAAAATCTGGCCGGCGTGCGCGTCATTCGAGCCTACGCCCAGGAAGACGCAGAGATGCGCGCATTTGATGCGCCCAATCGCGAGTACGTGACGCGCAATCTCAAGCTGATCGTCACTTGGAGCTTGTTTATGCCCGCGCTGACGGCTCTGATCGGCATGTCCTTCGTCCTGGTGCTATGGTTCGGAGGCCGGCAGGTCATCTTCGAGCAGATCTCTCTCGGCGAATTCGTTGCTTTTTATGCCTACATGATTCAATTGATTTTTCCCATCGTCGCCCTCGGTTTCGTCACGAACATTTTTCAGCGAGGCGCCGCTTCCATGGGGCGGCTCAATTACATTTTGGACGCCAAGCCTTCCATCGACGATTCCGCCGCACCGGCCCACAGCAAGGAACAAGAAGCGCCAATGCGAGGCGAAATTGAATTTCGACATCTCGATTTCACCTATCCCACGGCGCGCGAGGTAGCCTCAGGCAGGGAAAATGGCAGGCCGTCCGGCACGCCTGTGCTGCATGATATAAACCTGCGCGTCCCAGCCGGTTCGACTCTGGCCATTGTAGGCCCCACCGGAAGCGGCAAGAGCACATTAGCCGCCTTGGTCGCCAGGCTCTGGGAAGCGCCTCGAGGCAACTTGCTAATCGACGGCCGGTCAATTCAGGAATGGCCGCTCGCTAGCTTGCGCCGATCCATCGGGTTTGTGCCGCAAGACACGTATCTGTTCAGCGAACCTCTTCGGGAGAACATTGCCTTCGGAACGGAAGACTGCTCCGATGAAACCGTCTACAAAGCGGCCGAAACGGCCAGTATAGCGTCGGAAATCGCCGGCTTTCCGATGGGATATGCCACCTTGGTCGGGGAAAGAGGAATCACGCTTTCCGGCGGCCAAAAGCAGCGCACCGCTCTGGCGCGGGCCTTGGCGCGCGACCCGCGTGTCCTGATCCTCGACGATGCTCTCTCTAGCGTAGACACCGATACCGAGGAGCGTATCCTCGGGGGGCTCAAAGAATTGATGAAGCAGCGGACCACCCTGCTGATCTCCCATCGTGTCTCCACAGTCCGCAATGCGGATCAGATTATTGTGCTGCGCGATGGCCGCATCGTGGAGCGCGGTACACACGAAGAGCTCCTGGCTCAAGACGGCTATTATGAGGACCTATACCAAAAGCAATTGCTCGAAGAAGAGCTTGAGCGGGCATGAGTGATTTCAGGGAAGAAGAAGCCCTAGGCAAGGTTTACGACTCGCGTCTGGCGAGGCGGCTCTTCCGCTACTTGCGCCCGTACCGCGGCTGGGTAGCCCTTGCCGCTCTGCTGACCTTGCCTGTGGCGCCGCTCGCCGCATTGGGCCCCTATCTCTTCGAGATCGCGGTAGACCGCTATTTCGTTCCTTCTCTCCATCATCAAATTACCCGAGAGGCGGCGGTTAATGGCCTTGGCTGGATCTCACAAGCCTACCTGGCCACCCTGGCTCTAGGCTTTGCTTTCATGTTTTTCCAGGTGCGGGTCATGCAGAAAGTCGGCCAGGACACTATGTATGACCTGCGCAAGGAAATTTTCGAGCACCTGCAGCGCCTGCCGATCAGCTTCTATGACCGCAGTCCGGTGGGCCGTCTCGTCACCCGCGTAACCACTGATGTGGACGCCCTGAACGACCTCTTCGCCACAGGAATTGCGGCCATGGTGAATGACGCCTTCCTTTTGGTTCTCTTCATTTTCGTCATGCTGAGGATGAACTGGAAACTGGCGCTGGCTACCTTCGCCGTGCTCCCTCTCCTGTTTCTCTGCACCTGGATTTTTCGCGGCAAAGTTCGTGACGCCAACCGCCGCATTCGCACCGCCATTGCACGCATCAATGCCTTCTTGCAGGAACACATTAGCGGCATGAGCGTGGTCCAGTTGTTCAACCGCGAGCGCAAGGCGCGCGCCCAATTCGCTGAACTCAATCGCATCCACATGGAAGCTTACAAAGACGCCATTCTGGCCTTTGCGCTTTTTTATCCCGGAGTCGAATTCCTCGGCGTGGTCGCAATTATCGTCGTCTTCTGGTACGGAGGCTTGCGATCGCTGGCCGGAGCCATTCCTGTAGGCGTGTTGTTCGCGTTCATGCAATACGCGCAACGATTCTTCCAGCCGATTCAGGATCTCAGCGAAAAATTCAATATTCTGCAATCCGCCATGGCCGCATCCGAACGCATTTTCAGGTTGCTCGACGAACCGGCTCCGGCCATGCTCTCTGCCGGCCTTCCGCTTTCCGACGTGAGAGGCGAAATCGAATTCCATAACGTATGGTTCGCCTATCACGGAGGCTCCAATCCGACAGAGGACGATTGGGTGCTTCGCGACGTTTCCTTCCGTGTGCGCCCGGGCGAGACCATGGCTATCGTCGGGCACACCGGCGCGGGCAAAACCACCACCATTCAGCTGCTGCTCCGCTTCTACAATATCCAGCGCGGCCAAATCCTCCTGGACGGAACGGACATACGCGAACTCAGTGTGCAAGACTTGCGGCGCCAGTTCGGAATCGTGTTGCAAGATCCCTTTCTTTTCACAGGCACGCTCGAATCCAACGTTCGCTTGGGCACCGAGAGCGTCAGCCGCGAAGCGGCGGAATCTGCGCTTCGCGAAGTCGGCTTGGGACCATTCCTCGATTCCCTGCCCCAGGGCCTCGAAACGATGGTGAGTGAGCGCGGCTCGACTTTTTCCGTCGGCCAACGGCAATTGGTGAGTTTCGCGCGCGCGTTGGCACATAATCCGCGTTTTCTGATCCTCGACGAAGCCACTTCCAGCGTGGACACTCGCACCGAGCTAATGATCCGCGAGGCTCTGGACCGCCTGCTCAGCGGCCGCACCGCTATCGTCATTGCGCATCGATTGAGCACCATCCAGCATGCCGACCGAATTCTCGTCTTCCACAAGTCCCGTCTACGCGAACAGGGAACGCACCAGGAATTGTTGGCCGGAAGAGGCATCTACTACCGCTTGTACCAGCTTCAGTACAAAGATCAGGAACTCCGCCTTCCTGTGGCTCCCGCCAGTTCCGCGGGCGCTCCGCTTCCCGCCGATGATTAACGCGAATCGCGGAAAGCTCGCCTGAATGACTCGCATCCCGGTGTTGATCTCCGCCGGCGAGGCTTCCGGCGATATGTATGCTGCGCGGCTGGCCTTGGCGCTCCGTCGGCGAACCGAGGTCGACTTGTTTGGCATGGGTGGTCCCCGGATGCGTGAAGCCGGGGTCGATACGGTCGTCGACGCTGCGGATGTCGGTGTGCTTGGGGTTGTGGAGATCGTGCGAAAACTTCCGGCGCTACGTCGAGCCTGGAAACGTCTGATTTCGGAAATCGAGCGGCGCGGACCGAGGCTTGCAATTTTGACGGACTTTCCTGCATTTCACCTGCGCCTCTCTCGTGTTCTCCGCCGCAAGCATGTACGGAACATCTATTTCGTTTGTCCGCAGTTTTGGGCCTGGAGGCCGTGGCGCGTCCGGCTGGTAAAGCGCCGTTTTGTCCGTGGCCTGTGCATTTTCCCTTTCGAGGAGGATTTCTATCGCAAGGCCGGCGTGCAAACGGACTGGATCGGGCATCCGCTCGTCGATGCCGTACGGGCACCGGCAAACCGCGAAACCTTCGCCGCGCGCTACGGACTCGATACGATGCTTGCAATCGTCGCCGTCCTGCCAGGTAGCCGTCCTAGCGAGCTGGCTCATCATATGCCGCAGTTAATGGCGGCTGTCGCGCAGATGAACTCGACCACTAAGCGGCAATTCGTATTCGCGGCGGCGCCGGGACTCACGCAGGCACAACTGAAAGCGCATATGGCTGGGCTCGCGCCGGCCATAACCACAGTGGAAAACGCGACATACGAATTGCTTGGAGCCGCACAGGTGGCCATCGTCTCGAGTGGCACGGCAACCATCGAAGCCGCGTTACTCGGTGTTCCGATGGTGGTGGTCTATCGCGTCGCGCCCTTCACTGCATGGGTCGTTCGGCATCTGGTGCATACACGCTTTTTCGCCATGGTCAACGTGCTCGCTGGCAAAGAGATCGTCCCGGAGCTCATCCAGGATGCCTTCACGACTGAACGCGTCGTGCGGGAGACGGAACGGCTCCTGGCTTCAGCGGAAGCTCGCGAAACAATGCGGCGGGAGCTCGCCGGCGTTCGGGAGAAGCTCGGCCCGCCCGGCGCCATCGAGCGCGCCGCCGATATCATTGCCGAAATGATCCGAAATCAGCCGGTTACGTAGCAACTCTCCTTTAGAGCGATGGCAACTCGAGAAGCCATTTTTGCTATCCTAAAGATATAAGATATCGCTCCTGGTGGGAGCCTGCCGGAACGAGGCCATAGAAAAAGATGACTGAAAACCGGACGTTCCAATTCAATCTTCGCGGCTACCTGAGTGCCCTCTCTGTTTGCCTGCTTGTCGCGGCTTGGGCCGCGTCCGGGCAAGTAGAGGCGCCGGTGCGGCCGCCCACAGTAACGGCACAAGCGCGCCAGAAGACAGGACTTCGCGCCGTCTCTTACGAGGTTTCCGCTTCTCTGGCTCCTGAGAAACAAATGCTTACGGCGCGCGCGATCGTGGAATTCGAAGCGCAAACGCCTTCCCGCGTCGTCGACTGCGAGCTGCACCCAAACCTGAGCCTGAGCGATGTGCGCGACGCCTCCGGCAAAGTCCTCCAAATTGACCGCGGTGGTCAAAGCGGAGTGGATGTAGTCGTCTCCCTACCCGATGTTGTCCCCGCCGGCCAAAGAATCAAACTAACGTTTGAATACAGCGGCGTTCTGGCCAATGAGGAGAACAGCCCCATCTCTGGCGTTCGCCTGGCGTCTATCGGAAAAGATGGCGCCTATCTTTTGTTGCCCGCCCGCTGGTTCCCCCTCACGGGCTACCCATCGAACCGTTTCACCGGCACCTTCCACATCGAGGTGCCACAAAGCTTCGTCGTGATCGGCACGGGCGCTAGCGAAGCTCCTGCACCTGTAAGCGCAGCTCCCACCGCACCGAGACCGATGCTCGGTAACCGAAATCCAGCCGGTCAGGTCCCTCGGGAGCTCGCCCGCACTCTGGATGGTGCCGCTCTGCCACCTACTTCGGCCACGCCGCCGAGCCCGAGCCCGCGCATCACGTACACCTTTCGGGTCGATCACCCAGAAGCCGCAGGGACTTTTGTCGCCGGCTCCTTGCAGCTCTTCCCCATACAAGCAGAAGGCTTGAACATTTCCGTTTACCTGCCTCCCAGCGCCGCGAGTTCGGCGCAGGAATACGGCGGGGCAGTCGCGCGCATCGTCAACGTCCTTTCCGATCAGTTTGGTCCGCTGCCCAAGCCTAATTTGGCAATCGCGCAGATTCCTGATGGCACACTGCCTGCTTATGCCGCTCCGGGCTTGCTGCTCGTAAGCCAGCGCCAATGGGGGCCGGCGGCTAACGCGCGGCAATTGGCCAATCTCGTGGCCGCCCAATGGTGGGGAGATCAGGTCATGGCTGCGTCTCCCTCTGACGTCTGGCTGACCGACGGATTGGCGCGCTATTCCGAAGCGCTGTACGTCGAGCAAACCGTCGGACACGACGGGATGAACAAGGCCCTAAACGATTTTGCCATCGGCGCGTTAATGTACGACGATAGCGCGCCTATCGCCGAAGCTGGGCGTCTAACACCATTCACGCCAAACTACACCTCCGTGGTTGTGAACAAAGGCGCCATGGTGTTTCACATGCTTCGAGAGCAGATCGGCGATTCGACTTTCTCTTCCCTCTTGCATGATTATTACAACCAGTTTTCTGGCAAAGCAGCCTCGCTTGCCGATTTCCAAAAGATGGCGCAGGAGCACGTCGCACAGGCTCCGGCGAAGCCTGCCAACTTTGCTTTAGGAAATGCAGCACCTTCCAGCAGCAAGCCCGCGGCGTCGGAGCAGACTGCACCGGCCAACGTCCAGTCGTTTTTCGCGCAGTGGATCAACTCCACCGGCATTCCCGAATTCAACATTACCTACACCGTGTATCGAACCAAGACCGGCTTCCGCCTCGATGGCAGGGTGAAACAGAATCTCGACTTTTTCCGCATGCCCGTGGAGATTGAGGTCCAAACCGAAGGGAATCCCGAGTTCAAGACCATCGAAGTTAGCGGCACCGATTCCAGCTTTACCACCGAAGTTTTCGGCCGGCCCAAGCCAGGGGGCATCACCCTCGATCCTCATAACGCGATCCTGAAATCCAATCTGCAACTTCGCGTTCGCGCCATCATTGCTCGCGGCGAAGCTCTTGCGGAGCAGGGGCGTTATTACGACGCTATCCAGCAGTACCAGCAGGCGCTCGATCAACAAAAAGACAACGCGCTCGCGGAATTTCGCATGGCCGAGGCCTTCTTTTATCAGAAAAATTACTCAGCTGCGGCCAACGCTTTTCGAGACTCCCTCGACGGCAATATTGATCCCAGCTTCAAATGGGTCGAGGTATGGGCGCACATTTATCTCGGCAAGGTTTACGATATCGCCGGCGATCGCGCGCGGGCCGTCAACGAGTACAGCAAAGCGCAACAAACCAACGATGACACTGGCGGCGCTCAAGACGAAGCCAAGAAGTACCTCGCCCAAGCCTACAAAGAAGGCTCGTAGACCGCGCGACATAAGCGCTGAATTCTCGCGAGTCATACACCCGACAAGCCCGTGAGACGCGGCTGGACGACTCCTTTGTGCTGGATGAAAACCTGAAACGTCTCGCCCATCCCTTCGGGGTGAATCAAGGATTTCAGCAACAAGCGGGCACGAATGCGCTCGACTTCGCTTGCGCCCTCATCGTAAAGGTCGGCGAACTGGTTGCCGCGACCTAGCGCAACCAGAAAAGCCATCTGCGAAACGCATCCTGTGCGCCCGAGACCCGCGCGGCGGCCCCACAAATCGAGTGCGGTGAAATTCACGTGCGCGGTCAAATCCTGCTCGCCAGGGTGCGCGAAAAAGTCTTCACTAGCGCGATGGGCCGAATAAGCCATGAGAGTCCCGCGCATGTGGCGCTCGTTGTAAAGTTCGACAGCTTCATACCCGTAATCCACGGTCAGGACAAAGCCCCGACCGAGCCGCCGGCCTGCGTCCATAATCCATTCACAGGCGTCGAGATTTACTTCCGCCTCTTGGCCCTCCTGCAGGGTGATCTTCTGCTGCTGAAAATATTTCTCGATTTCGTCAGAAGTAAGCGGACCGGGCTCTTCCGTCAATGTTTCGCCGTTGAGAGCGACATAAATCTCACGCAACCTGCCGCGCTCCACGAGAACACGATGCGCGGGAAATGCATCGAGCAATTCATTGGAGAAGATGCATCCGGCGGGAATATCGCGTGGCAATTCGGCTGCCAATCTTGCCGTGCCGTTCTCCAGATGAATTCCCAACGTATCGCGCTGCTTCTCCCGCCGAGCCACGGATTGCTCAACGGCAAAATAACGGAGAGCGCCGTAAAATTCGGGGAGCTTTTGCGCGCTGAAATCGAGTACGTGCCCAGCCAGGCGGCCTGTACCCGCACCAGCTTCCACGGCAAAAAATTCGCTCGGGCGGCCGAGCACATCCCACATCTCCGCGAACTGCCGGGCCCATAACCGGCCAAAAATCGGATGCACGTCCGCGCTAGTGTAGAAATCCGCGAAACGCCCCGTTTCGGCCTTGCTGTAATAGCCAAACTGCGGGTGATAGAGGCACTCGTGCATGTATTCGGCGAAAGGAATCGGTCCGGCGGCGCGAATGCGTTCAGCGAGCGTGCGAGCGAGCGGCGTCGCTAGGACGGCGTTTACTTGCGCTCCCCTAACAGACGCCGTCAAGCGTCCCTCCTTTGTGGATTGCGAACAAACATTTCGATGACATAGTCGTGCAGGCAGTCGTAAAGCTGGCGCTGAAATGACCAGGGAAATTGCGGATGCTCGATCTCGCGGGCCTGAAGCAGGAAATAGTACGTGTGCACGTCAACGCCCGCCGGCGTGAAACGAATCGTGACTTCGATTCCACCGGAAGCGGAGCGTGCGTCGAAATCAAAAAGTGGATGCTCGTAGCGCTCCAACTCCCGCTTTACTTTTTCCAGGAGTTCTTCCGCCGAAGCCGGCTGGGGGCGCCGCGAAAAAGACGAACCCGTGCCGCTCACCGCGAATCTCCCGAATGGCTGCCGCTTTCCAGATCCCCACGTTCCTTCATTTCGCGCCAAGCCTTTTCAAACGCGGACAGCGCTGGCTTATCAAAGAGAACGAAGTAGATTTTTTCCAGCGAGGTGGGGCTCTTCAGATGCTCCGCGGCCTCCTTCAGCATAATGGCCGCGCATTCGGAAAGCGGAAAACCGCCGATGCCCGTGCCGATGGCTGGAAACGCGATCGTACGAAGTCCTTTCTCGGCGGCGATGCGCAAGGAATGTGCCGTGGAACTGCGCAAGGCACGGCCGGTAGTCAAGCCGCCAAGCTGCATGCTCGCCGCATGAATGACGTGCCTTGCTTTCAACTTCCCCGCGGAAGTGATCGCCGCCCCTCCCACGGGAATCGTGCCGATCGCGTCGCATTCCCGCTGCAGGGCGTCACCGGCTTTTCGGCGAATCACGCCAGCAAGGCCTCCACCGAGTTTGAGGTCGTTATTGGCGGCGTTGACGATGGCGTCGGCGTCCGTCTCAGTGAGATCGCCCTGCTGCAAAACGATTTTTTCCGCGATACTCATAGCTCTCGTGATGATACCAGAGCCGAATTCCAGCTTTACCCAGCGTCAGAGGCCGGCGATGACCGGGCTGAAGAGCCGTCAGCAGCCAGGAATGACCGGGGCGCCGGTGCTTTGCAGGGCCTTCGAACGGACGCGGTCGCCGGTCTCCAGCAAACTCACGGCGGCACGGCGGGCGGCTTGCTGCGTTTCGGGCGCAGTAGCCAGCTCTGCCAGTACCGCGCAGCCGGAGCGGTGGTGGCAGTCCTCATCGGGATTGATGACGTCGCGATACAGCGCGGCCAGATCGTGCTGCCCGATGCGGTCGAGGAAGGCAAGGAACTGCACGTTCCGGCGGCCACCCATGGCTTCTCGCGCGACGAGCGCGGCGGCGACGCGTTCTGGAGTAGTGGTCAGCGTACGAAGATAAGTCAGCACCGGGCTGGGAGGATCGAGCGGACGAAAACCTTCGAGCGGGACCCTCATGGCGCGGGCTTTCTCCTCAATAAGTTGATAATGCCGGGCCTCATCGCCGGCATGGCGGGCCAATGCCAGCTTGGCAGGGAGCTCTTGTGTCGTGGAGACCCACTCGGCGGCGATTTCCGCCGCCTCCATTTCGTTCTTGAGGGCCATCTTGATCAGCGTGGCAAGAAGCTCGCCGTTGGGAATGCCTGAGGCAATCGGCGGTTCATCGATTTTCGCTAGGATCGATTCGTTTTCGGCCTTCAGCTTGTTGACAAATTCATTTCCGTCCATGGTGTGCCTCCCGCAACGGAGACATCCTATCGCACTGGGCAGGAATCGTCTTGTGTAGAGAGAGGATTGCTTCGGCCCGCAGTGCAAAAAACGTGTTGCGGCGCCCCAGGCTCCATGCGAAGAAGATTACTGGTTCGTGCGGTAGATGATGGGCTTGGGCCCTTCGACGATTTTGAAATCGGCCGGTACGGTGAATAACGAAGGATCCGGCTCGGATCGTGTGATGTTCGTAAGTTGGAACGTTTGGTCGCCCGTGCGTGGATCGCTTCTCTTACTATAGACGACCGTCTTGAGATCGGGCGAAGTCCAAACTTCGGTGACGACGGTGATGGGTTTGTCGTTGCCGATTTGCCCTGCCGGAATCGTCCGAGTCGTGCGCACTCCGGTCGCATAGACGCCTTCCATCGTTTGCGAACCGAGGTCCTCGGTGCTCACTTGTCCTTTCTCAGTTTTCGGGAGCGCCTTCCGGCTAACAACCATGGGCGGTGGCAAGGGACCGCGAGGAGTTGCCGGGCCTCCCGTTTGTATGAAGAGCATATCGGAGCTAGCAGGGCCGGTGGCGCCGACCGGGGTCGGAGGAATGGGCGGCAGCCTATGCGCGGTCTTATCCGTCAAATTCAGGGTGTAGGAAGTCTGCGCTACAGGATCGTGGATGAAGATTAAATGCGGCGCATGGGCGGCAGAGAGATTGCCGATGGCCGGAAGCATCGTATCCTGGCGCGTGCGGCCCTGCGAATCGCGCGCGACCGTCCCGGTGCTGTTGTGGACGATACGATTTCCGTCCGCCAGCGTCTGGACAGATTCGTTCTTGATGGAGGCGGAATAAGGCGCGCCCTCCACCGGAGTGCCGGAGGCGTTTTCGAAGGCCCCGCCTACTCCAACGGTAACGGGGCCGGGACCTTCAAAAAGGGGGCCGGCCCCGGCCTCTTGCGATACCCGAACTTTTCGGTCCTGCTGCGCGAATACCCAGGAAGAGGCCACGAGAAGAAAAATAGAGAGTCGTTTGATGGTTATAGTTTTCATGGCCGAGGGGGTCTCCTTTCCAATTCGGTAAGTTGCGGCCTCAAGCGAATCTGTTGCGCGGAACCATCGGGGGCGATGGTGACGTCCGCGGTAAAGCTGACGCCTTCCGGGACCGCGCCCGGAGGCAAGATGGCCTCGGCGGGGATGGCGATTTCGAGTGCGGGTGCTGCGGGCGGCCAGTTGGTTTCCGCAAATCGCGGCTGCGGAGCTGCATGCCCCGTTTGCTCTGCTCCGTGGCGTCGCTCGAGCTCAGGGACGGTCTGAACCGATGCAGGCGCGGGCGCTGCCTGCACTGCCGGCGCTGCCGCCGGTGGGTCCGGCTGAGACACAATGTTTGAGGTAGCCATCGGCCCAGGAGTACGGGCTGGCGATAACTGGACGCGTCCCGGCGACGCGAAGAAGAACAGCGCGACCACAGCAGCGATTGCCGCCGCCACGGCCGAAACCGTAAGCGTGCGGCGGGAAAGCTTAGGGCGAGGCGCCGCCATGGCGGCTTCGCAATAAGCATCACAATATGCTTCGAACGCTCGGCTCACCTGACCATACACTTCGACCCGGCTGCGGCATTCCACGCAAAGTTGGAGGTGCCGCTCGACATCGGCGGCCTCGCCGATGCCAAGCTCGCCGTCGAGCCAAGCTATTAATGTTCCTGCAAAGTCACACATTGCATTTCTCCGCTAATTTCCTGATCGCGCGATCGACCGTATCTCCGACCGTCGAGATGGGAAGGTCCAAAACCTCGGCGATTTCCCGATAACGCAATCCCCTAGACCGCAATAGCAAGCACTGACGTTCCGATTTGGTGAGCAGGGGGATCGCCTTTTGCAGCCTACGGAATTTTTCTTTCTCCAGCACGACGTGCTCGGGGGTCGCTTCGTCCAATGCAGAATCCAGGCCCTCTTCCAGAGGCGCAGCAAACCGGCGGTCATAACGATTCTGGCGATTCCTGGCGGCATTATGAGCAACGCGGAAGAGCCAACTCCGGATGTTCTCCTGTGATCCGTCGGAAGCCAAATGCCGCTGGAGGCTAAGGAACGCGTCCTGGAGCACGTCCTGCGCCTCATCGGCCGAAAGGCCGAGACATACCAGGTAGCGAAGCAGAGGTTTGCGCAGCTCGCGATACAGCGTGGTGGCCTCGCAGCCAGTTGCCAGGCGCGAGAGCGGCAGAACCAACGGTACGGAGTCGCCACTCATAAAACCTTCGCCTCTAGTTATATAACATGTGAACATGCCGACTTTCCGGTTGACGGTCATTCCGACGGGCGAGCGCAGCGGCCGCGCCTGTGCCACATGGGAGCCGTGCTACGCGCCTTGAAATCGGGCCGGGCGCTTCTCGAAGAACGCCTGCAGGCCCTCGAGGCAATCCTGCGAACGAAAACAGGTCACCTGCCAGCGAATCTCCTCGTCTAGCGCTCTTTCGAGCTGCTCGCGATCGTTGAAGCAGAGCGTCTGCTTGATCCCGCGGGCGACAATCGGCGGCGCGGCGGCCAAGCGACCGGCCAGTAGCGCCGTTTCCTCTTCCAAGCGATCGTGCGGGACGACGCGCGATACCAAGCTGATCCTGAGCGCGTCGGCAGCCGTAAGGGTTTCGGCGCTCAGCATTAATTCAGACGCCATTGCCGCGCCGACCAGGCGCGGTAGAAAATAGGTGGCGCCGAAATCCGGGAAGAGGCCGACTTTAGCGAAGCTTTGCGTAAAGCTGGCGTGCTCGGAAGCGATACGGGTGGTGCAGGCAAGCGCGAGATTGACACCCGCTCCGGCCGCCGGGCCGTTGACGGCAGCGATAACCGGCTTGGGCATCATCGCGATAGCCAGGATAATCTGCTTGCCCAGTTTCAGCAGTGTCTCGACTTCCGTGACGTCCTCGCGTTCGCGAGCCTTGCGGAGGAGATCGATATCACCGCCGGCGCAGAATCCTCGTCCTGCGCCGGTGAGAACGACGGCGCGGACGGCCGCGTCTTCGGCAAGGCCATTCAGAGCGTCCAACAAGGCCTGACCGAGAGCGCTGTTCAATGCATTAAGGCGCTCCGGCCGATTCAATGTGAGCGTGGAAATCGCACCTCGGCCGGATTTCAGCTGAAGGGGCACGGGAGTGGATTCCAGAGCGATCCTTGGGCTCCTATCTGGGAAAATCAGCACATTGTACGTTCAGGCGGGGTCAATCCGGCAAGCTGTGAAGGACGTGGGCAAGCTGGCGGAAGTAGCGCAACCTGATCCCGCGATCCTTTGACGTTTGGATTCCCGTCGCCGGCAGGACGAAGACTCTCGCGCCGTAGAGTTTTTCGGTTTGCAAGCCGAGCTTGCAAGGTCTCTGGGCGAATTTTTCGTAGGTGTCCTTGCCATTGAAAGCGACCACGCGTGGCGCGTATTCCTCGAGCTTTTGTGCCAGCAGAATCCGGCCCTCGGCAATTTCCTGCCGGTCCAGCTCCCCAATGTCACGCGTGGCGCGCTTCACCAGATCGGTAAGGCCGATGCCGAATTCGATCAGGCGCTTATCATCCGTGTAGGGCAGCGACTCGGGCAGAATGCCCGAATCGTATAGCAAAGGCCAGAAGGCATTGGTGCGTCCGGCGTAATAGTGTCCGGCACGGGCCCAGCGATCGGCTGGATTGCAACCGATCACGACCAACTTCATTCCTCGCCTCAGGTAGTCCGGCAGAGTCCGCATGGCTGTCTTTAACAATCTAACGGCGAGAGTTCCCGCCTCGGGCGGGTTCGTGCCTTTTCCCGTCAGTCTTGCACAACGAAGTCACGACTGACGACCAGAAGGGGCTAAGGTTAACACGAGAAAATCCTACAAAAAACAAATGCGACGCCGATGAAGCATCTCAGTAAACCCATCCAGACCGCAGAGTGGCACGAGGTTGGCATATTCCATCAACCGTGAATCCTCGGACAACGCTGTAGCGTCCAATCGTGAGGGTATAGACTCGTGCAACGCGCGTCCCGCACGACTGCAGGGGGCGCAGAGGCGAGAGGTCTGTACTATCGGCAAATCGGTTTCGCTATAAAGGTTTTCGGATGATTGAGGCAGAAACAATTTGTGCTAACCTGCTGCAGCGCGAGTGGTTCATCGCCGCGAAACCACGACCGACCCTGATGAGCCCATCCGATGCCAAACGCCTGCCGTCCACAATCGTCCGCGAGGACGAAGGCCCACTGGTATCTTTGGCAAAAAGCGGCGATCTGGGCGCCTTCGATGAGCTCGTGAATCGCTACGAGCGCCGAATTTTCCGCCTGACGATGAACATAACGCAGAACCGCGAAGATGCGGAAGATGCCACACAGGACGCCTTCTTGAAATCGTTCCAACATCTGCACGAGTTTCAGGGTGGCTCGCGCTTTTACACCTGGCTTGTACGCATTGCCGTGAACGAAGCCTTGATGAGATTACGGCGCAGGCGGCCGAATGTGACCTCGCTCGACGAGCCGGTGCAGACCGAAGAAGACCTCATGCCGCGGGAGATCGAGGATTGGGGGCCGACGCCGGAGCAGCGTTATCAAGTTACGGAGCTAAACTCGATCCTGAGCAACGCTATCGCCGAGCTCGAGCCGATCTTTCGCACCGTTTTTGTACTCCGCGATGTGGAGCAGCTCTCGACCGAGGAAACCGCCGATGCACTGGGGATTTCCGTGCCCGCGGTAAAATCGAGGCTGCTGCGGGCCCGATTGAGACTGCGGGAAAGACTTACCCGATACTTTGGGCAGAGGCAGCAGGCGTGAACTGCCGGGGACTGATTCGGGAAATTTCTGCTTATCTGGATGGCGAGCTCGCACCGGAGCTTCTTGGCGATATCGAACGCCACCTGGAGCGCTGTAAGGACTGCCGGCTCATCGTCGATACGACCCGGAAGACGATTGAAATCTATTACAATGCCCAGCCGCTCGCCCTTCCCAATGACGTCCGAGAGAGATTGCACCAGGCTTTGACCAAGCGGCTGGGACGCAGACCAAGCGCCTGACGCCATCCTTTACCCTCGGATTATCTGTGGCTGCCAAATTCGATTTTGCTGCCGAGACCTTGTTTTTCGGCGCGCTCGAAAACATGAGCCCCGACCGCCAGGTCCCAGGAGGCAATTCCGTTTGATTTGAAAAGCGTGATCTGCTCCGGATTCTTTCGCCCCGGCCGCTTTGCGGCCACAATCTCACAGAGTTCACGCACCTGGGGCCAGCGCGAATTATCGTCACCAAAAGCCTGAATCAGATCGCCCGATTCGATATTGGCCTGCTGAATCGAGTCGACGGCAATGATGCCGGCGCGGTCTACGGCATCAGTTTCGAGTTCTCGTTTCTGCGCAAAATTTGCGCCGATGGCATTGATGTGCGTGCCCGGGCTGAGCCAGGCGCCTGAAACGACGGGGTTCATGGCGGTGGTCGCGGTGATCAGGATATCGACTCCACGCACCGTCGCTTCCGCCGATGTCGCCGGGGTAACTGGCTTGCGCAGAGTCTCGGTCATTTCACGGCAGTACTTCTCGAGCCGGGTGGGGTCGCGGCCGAAAGCGCGGATGCTGTCGAGTTCACGCACTTGGCCGACCGCGGCGAGCTGCGTACGGGCCTGCGTGCCGGTGCCGATGATTCCGAGGACGCGCGCCTCCGGACGCGCCATATATTTCGTCGCGACCGCGCTGGCAGCTCCTGTGCGCACTTGCCCGAGATAATCGGCTTCGATCAGGGCCGCCAATTCGCCGCTATCGGCGCGATAGAGCAGCACCATAAAGCGAGCGACGCCATGCGCGACGGAGTAAAGCTTTGCCCCCATCCAACCAGCTTTTTGATCGGCTGCGAACATATAATTCAGGAACACTCGTTCGGGCAAAGCCAAGCGACGCCGGGGGTGCGTCCAACCGTCGCCTGTGGCTTGCCGCAGCAGCGACTCCTCGACAGCCTTGATAGCCGCAGGCATATCGAGCAGCGCACGAACGTCTTGCTCCGTCAGTAGCAAAGGCATTGCGGCACCCATCTCAGGGAAGATCCAAATGCGCGCGGAAACGAAGTATGCGGCGCGCCTCCGGATCAAGCACTATCAAATTACCGGCTGCATCGGCAGCAAGGTAGGCTGCGGATTCTACCGCAGAAAGCCGGCCTCCCAGCGTATCGATCAATTCGCGGCGACCGTCTTCACTCCAAACCTCCAGCCGCACCGGAAAGCCTCGCAGCGCGAAGATGTGCTTAGCGGCAGCGGCCAGCCCCAGCAAGTGGGGAACATCTCCGGAATCCGGCGGTTTGAATCCTGCGCTCTGCACGCCATCGCGAGTGAACTTGAGAATGCGGCCGTCGGCCCCATCTCCGACATATACTGCGCTGTCCTGGTCGGCTACCGCGGCAAAGGGATGCGCCGCCTTCTCTGAAGCGTCCGGCAGAATCCTCCAAATCCGCAGAAGTAGTCCCCGGCTGCTGAAAACCTGCACCCTTGCGCCCCCGGGGTCAGGGACATAAATCCTGCCATCCGTATCTATGCTGAAGATAAATGGGCCTTCGAAATTGCGCTGCGGAGCAACGCGCCAGGTGCGTAACGGGTCGCCTTCCGGGAAAAACAAATGAATCAAGCCGAGGTGTAGATTCGCGAGGTAAATGGCTCCTCCAGAATCGACTGCAATGGCATCGGCGCTGTGCGCGGCGGGATGTTCAAAGCACAGCAGAGGTATTCCGGCGGCTTCAAACTTCTGTACAAAGCTGGTCGCGCGATCGGCAAAATAGACCCGGCCCACCGGATCCAGGGCAGGGCCGATGGGTTTTTCCAGTTGGCCAGGGTCAGAGCCGCGAACGCCCCATTGCTGGACGAATTCGATTGGCGGGGGTTTTACCGCCGTGGCCGCTTGAGAATGCGCGCGTGAACAACCAGAAATTAGGGGGGAGATGGCGATCAGGATAATCCAAAACCCAAGGCAGTGGCGTAAATGTAGTGTGACGCGACGCAAGTCGGATCCATGCTAGCGCATCAAATTAGCATAATGAGGCCTTGCGCAAGCAGGGAAATGCGATGTTCCGTGCGAAACCGGCACGATCGGACGGAGGAATTTGCAATTACTTTGGCCTTCGGGCCGCGCTAGGCGGCGTGAGGCGGTGTACCACCGTATGCACCAAGCGGTAAGCGTGCTCGGCACTTTTGTCGTCATTAAATCGGAACTCAGGACCAGACGGAGTCTGGCTGATGCGCACGGGAAGCCGGCCGCAGACGCGGTTGTCGGCGAACGAGGTCTCGTATTGCCTGCGCTGGGCGCCCCAGGTGTAGACGCGAATGGAGGTGAAATCGCAAGGCTGTCCTTCTCCGCCCTTGGCAGCCGCAACCACATATTGCGGCTTCTCACCTGCGGGATCGTGCACGGTATCGAGTTGGACCCAGGCGACCACCCGCCTGCCTGCGGCGCCGGTATAATCGCCGACCGGGGGCGGAGGATCGAGTTCAACGAATCGCCAAAGAACCCAGCCCGCAATGGGTATGGCCGGACCGGTATCAGGCGCGACGGCGGCCGAAGCCGAGCCTGAGTCCGGGGAATACAGGACCAGCGCCCAATCCTCCAGATCGGATTTCTCCTCGGCGGACGGCGCTGGTTCTTCGCTGCCACGTCCCTCTTCGCTGCGGGAGGAAGGCGCGGCGGCTACTTGCCGCCGCAGGACGACTAAGGGAACGTTGCGTCCAAATTGAAAAATGCGGGGTGCATCCCGGCCGGGATCAATGTGTACGTTGCTGATGGTCCGCGTGTGTCCCTTGGCTTGGACAGGCATATTGCTGGCATCGGAAAGGAGTTGTCCCACGCGACTCCAAAGCGCCGGGGCCATCAGCAAGCGGCTATCAACCCAGCCTTGAGTCCCATCTGTCGCCCGCACTTCCGCCAATTCACCTGCACGTCCCAGAACGTTCACCTTTTGGCCATAGCCCAGGGTCCCCACCTGCCGACGCACCTGCGCCGTCGCACTCCAGAGCGTGGCACTTCGATCGGCGATGTAGGCACTAGAATAACGCGACGGATTCCGGCGAGCCCACCAGACTCCGACAATAAGCGCGACGAGAACAAAAATCAGAAGCCAACGCCGATGATTCATCAGTCTCTCACCGGCAAGAACTGAAGCACGTTCGGTGCCGAATTTCGATTTGCGCCCGACGGCCTCGCGGCTGTCCCAAGTCTAAAAGGGCACACCCATGAATTCTACACGATCCCTCATATTTCTTCGTGACGTTTGCGACGGCGACTCTCGGTCACCAGAACTGAAGTCCAGACGATCAATACGACGCATCCCCGTCATGAACATGGGCTTTGCTACAATCTGTGCACAGAGGGAAATGAGATGCAAATTCTGGACAAACTGAAGCCGCTGGGTTTGCTCGTGCTACGGCTGGGAGTCGCCGCAATCTTCCTCTCAACAGGTTACGATAAACTTTTTGGCGCGCCTGGGAAGTGGCTGGCGTGGTTCCCCAAACAGGGCTTCCCTTCGTATTTCGCATACATTGCAGGCTCATTGGAACTTTTCGGAGGTGTGTTACTCGTTCTGGGATTGCTCACAAGGCTTATTGGCCTGCTGCTAGCTATCCAAATGGCCATCGCGGTTTGGAAAGTCAGCTTACCGTATTCGGGAATTTACAACGTGGAAGGCTATGGCCTGCCGTTGATGCTTGGCGTGGCCTGCTTTACGCTATTCACTGTGGGAGCTGGGATACTTTCCGTCGATGGAGCCACGTTTGAACGTGGTGGCAAAGCGAGAGCCAAGACGTGAAACACCTTTCGAATCGCGAGGGAGCTTTCGCGGGCGGTGGAGATTCGAAAAGACGAACCGGCCTATCGACATAGGTAAGCGGTCACCCGCTGTCCCTGTCACATCACCGTACGTACGGGTCCGTATAGGCGATTCGGTAGGTTAAGCTACGGGCGCCTAGCCAAAGGGGGAATCCCGAGTGAGACAAAGTAAGCGTTGGGCAGCGCGATAGCGAGGGCCGGACTGTTTGCCAACTGCCACAGACCGTGGGCGCTGCCTGCTGTTTGAGCAGCGAGGTCCGTGCCCACTCCCCGTTTCCGCAGTTCCGCAAATCGTTTCCTGCCGTGCTTCCACTGCTTCCAGATCGCCGATCGCAGCCGACGTCTGGTCCACTTCTCAAGGCTCCGCAACACGCTCGGCGTTTCGGCCGAGACCGAAGAACCACTTCGGGCATCGGCCTGCGCATAAGGCAGGAAAGCAATAAACGCCAGCCAGCGCTAGGACACCCCAAAATGGTCCCAAGCGCCTTGCGAGACATTGTTCCCTCCTTCTAACTAGGCCTTTCAATTGGAGCCAAGCCCCTCGGCTCGTCAATTCTGCCCTTGCCTCGGGCCCCCGGTATGAGCTTCCTGATTATTCAGACGCTTGGTACCCTGCAAATGTTGGCCATACAGGTCATTTTTCGGTAGTTGGTATCGCCAATAAACAACTATGTTTCAAATACTTAGAGTGAATAGATGGCTCCGGAGGGGTAAGAACAGACGTCAAAAGGCAGCTAGTTCTCGAGCCGTTGTGACAATATCACGGCTCTGTGGCAGTATCTTCTCCTCGAGCCGGGGCTGGTAAGCGCAGAAGCTATCCATGGCCGCGAGACGGCGCACCGGAGCGTCCAACTCACTGAAAAGTTCATCGGCGATGCGCGCGGCGATTTCAGCTCCATAGCCCCAGGAACGCATGTCCTCGTAGGCGACGATCACGCGGTTAGTCTTGGTCACCGTGCGGACGATAGCTTCCCAATCGTAAGGAGATAGCGACCTAAGGTCCAGAACCTCGAGCGCAATACCCTCGTGCTGGAGTTCGGCGGCAGCCACTTCCGCACGATGCACCAAGGCGCCATAAGTGATTACGCTAACGTCGGCGCCTTCCCGAACCAACCGTGCTTTGCCGAAAGGAATTGTAAAATCGGGACCGGGATAGGGCGAGCGATTATAGGGCTGGCGGTAGAGGTGCTTGTGCTCCAGGAATAGCACGGGGTCGTCGCAACGGATCGCTGTGCGCAAGAGGCCGCAAAGTTCGACCGCAGTGGAGGGCATGACCACTCGGAGCCCAGGCAAATGCGTGAAGATGACCTCGCCGGATTGGCTGTGGTAGGGTCCGCCCCCGGTCAGGTAACCCCCAATGGCCGCGCGAATCACGGCCGGAGCCTTGAAGCGACCGGCCGAGCGCCAACGGGTCACAATCAGTTCATCGCGAATCTGCATCATGGCCGGCCAGATGTAATCGAAGAATTGTATTTCAGCGACGGGCTTAAGACCTCGCACAGCCATCCCGATGCCGCGGCCTACGATCGCCGCTTCCGCAAGGGGCGTATTGAAAACGCGGTCCGATCCAAAACGGCGTTGCAGGCCGGCCGTGGCTTTGAAGACACCGCCCTTGCCCTTGACCTGCGACAGATGTTCTTCGACGCTGCAATCGGCCACGTCCTCGCCAAAAACCAAAATTCGGGCGTCGCGCTCCATCTCGTCGGCTAGGGTGGCGGGAATCATTTCCAGCATGGTCTTCGGTTCGCCGTCGTATTTGGGCTCTGATTCGAATCGACACGACGAGGGATCGACATCGGGAGAATAAACCCATTGCAGGATTGATCTTTCAGACGGCAGCTCGGCCGCAAGCGCGAAATCCGTCGCCTTCAGAATTTCGCGGTCGACCTCTGCTTCGAGTTGTTCCAGCTCCTGCTCGTCCAGAATGCCCTCACGCACCAAAAAGAGTCCGAACTTCGGGATTGGATCGCGATGGGCCTCCTCCTGGCGCTCCTCCGGCGTTTTGTAGAGTTTCTCGTCATCCGAGAGCGAATGCGAATAGGGGCGCGTCACGTGCGCGTGAACGAGCGCCGGTCCTTTGCGCGCGCGGCAATATTCCGCCGCCTGCTGTAGGACGTCATAACTCACCAGCGGGTCGGTTCCGTCGCATTCCGCGACGTGCAGCTGCGGGTAGTCCCGCACGAGTCTCGAGATGCTGCCGCCCGCGGTCTGCGCTTTGATCGGCACAGAAATGGCGTAACCGTTGTCTTCGACCAGAAAAAGAACGGGCAAGCGCTTTAGGCATGCCGCGTTCAAGGCTTCGAAAAATTCTCCCTGGCTAGTCATCCCATCGCCGCCAGAAACGTAAACGATCTCATCGGAACTGTGCCGCACCGACTCTCCCAACGGGGCGTGCTGAGCTTGATCGACGGCTTGCGGATGTCGTTCAAAATAGAGCGAGGCCTCGGCCGCGCCCACAGCCTGGAGCCATTGCATCCCTGCCGTGGACGAGCGGGTCACGATATTTAGCTCGGGCTTGCCCCAATGCGAAGGCATTTGACGGCCGCCGGATGAAGGATCCTCCTCGGCTCCGACGGCTTGCAGAAGGATCTCCTGAGGCGTGAGGCCCAGACTCAAACAAAGGGCCTGATCGCGGTAGTAGGCAAAGAACCAGTCATGGCCAGCCCGCAGAACCTGTCCGGCAGCCACCAATATTGCTTCGTGACCCGCTCCACTGATTTGGAAATAGATCTTGTGCTGGCGCTTGAGCTGTATTTCACGGTCGTCAAGGCGCCGAGAGCAATACATCAGCCGGTACATTCGAATGAGATCGCCGGTTTGGAGTCCGTGGTACTTGTGAGAGAGGAGGGTGCTCGTCTTCGGGTGCGCTTGCACGGCCATGCAGCTTCACCTCTGATCGGCGAAGGGCCTCCGCCGAAACTTCATTATAACTGATGCGCAACTCCAGACATTCAGGTGGCTACAACATGAGAACTAAACCCTAGATCGCGGGCCTCCGCAACCTAGGCCGCGAGTAGCAAATCTCTCGTCCGCGCGAGAGATTTCAAGGCAAAGAATCAAATCGCTCCGAGGTCCTCGCAAATTCCGCGTCACTCTGCCGAATGATCTTTGACTGTGCGTCCTTAAAAGGAGCTTCGGCAGGAATGCGCTCGAGCCATCTCTGATGAGAAAGGCGTTCGTGGTCCGAGAAATCCAGCCGAATAATCAACTGGATATTTTCTTTTGCGGAGGTGTCGGCCGGCCTCTTGCGACGAGATTTTGCGCTGGCTTTCCCTTCGCCTTGAGCTTTCTCTTCATCTTGAGCTTTCCCATCGCCTTGAGGCATCTCGCTGCGATCAAATTTCAGCAAGAGCTTCTTGTCGAGCCGGAAACCCTGCTTCCAACCAGCCACCCGGTGGCGCGCTTGCTGCGCTAATTCCTCGTCAGAACCAAAGTCGAAGACAAGAAAAGATTGAGCCATGAATTTTGTATAGCGGTGATGCGGGCGGCTGTCAAGTCCGCAACTGTTGACGCGCCAATGACGCAAGGCATTGCATCGAATTCGCCAAAAGGATTAAGGTTACCGCCCTGGTTTACCAAGGGGGGTGTATGTGTACGGTGAGACTTGCTGGAGTCGTCTTCTGTTTGGTGGAATTGGCTACGCTTCAAGCCACAATTTTTGGCACGGTACGGGGCGTGATGCATGATTCGCAGCAGCTTCCGATTCCAGGCGCCACGGTCACGCTGAAAGCTCAGGATTCCGACTGGACGCAAGTTCAGAAAACAAACGAGAACGGAGTATTTGAATTCTCTGCCGTGCCGATCGGCAACTATACGGCCACGGTCGCGCTGGAAGGATTTCAGCAACAAGAGCAGGCGCTAATCGTGAGGTCGGATAGCAGCCCGGTGCTTCATTTCTAGCTAAGCACTAGCCACGGTAGTCACCGGAGAAGCGATAACGCTCCCAGGGATAGCGTGACGCCCACAACCACGACGAGCCGCCAGGATATTGAGGACACGCCGGGCGCCGACCAAACCAACAACCTGGCGATGGATCCCCGACTACGTGCCCGGGGCTTACATGGTTCCATGACATGCTTCACATTCGCGGGGGGACATCAGTACAGCTGGCTTATCGACGGCGTGCCAGTTCCCAACACCGACATCGCCAGCGAGCCCGGCAGGAGCTCGCGAGATTCGCTAAGCGCGAGCTCGGAAAGACGCTCTCGTCCCAAGATGAAACGAGACTAGTCGGCGATCAGTTAACGGCTCGGGCGCGGCGCTCGACACCGAGATGAGTGGAGCCGTGCGTAAACGGGCGAGCGCCGAAAATCGCCGCCGTGCGCAACATCGCGTAAAGCTCTTCGCGCGTGTAGGCTGCGCGAACGGAATCGCAGTAAAGCTTGTACATTAGCCCTTCGTAATGCCGGCCATACCAGCGCACATGAAGGGGAAAGCGAAATCGGGACGGGCGGCGCAGGTCGCGCAAGAGGATAGCGGCATCAGGTTTGGCGATGCGGCGAATCTCGGCAAACAGACCCGAAGGATCGCCGATGTGATGCAGCACCGAATTGCACAGGACGAGGTCGAAGCTGGAATCGCGAAACGGCAGTGCGGTGGCGTCGCCCTGGAAGAAGCAGAGGTTCCCCGCCGCAGACGTCCCCCCTTGGCTCACACGCGGCTCTTGAGCTTCTCTGGCACGATGAATCATCGCTGGCGAGCGGTCGATGCCAAGAAGTCTCCATTCCGGCAATCGCGCGGAAAGCTTCACAAGAATCTGACCGGGCCCGCAGCCAATATCGAGCGCGCAACCCGGGAGAGGGCCGATCAGGCAAAGCGCATGTTCCACGAAGCTATCGTCGATTTTGCTGAGGTATGCGTCAGCAGCCGCCGAGGAGTAGGCTTGCACCTCGCTCGAATCATCCATCACCTCGGGTTCGGGAAGGCGAGGCAGGCCAAAATATTTAGAGGGCCAAGTCATCGCGGCCAGCACATCGTATTGCGTTAGTAAGGTGAATACGCCGAGATCGAACTCTGTGAGCTTACCGGTAAAGCGCTTTTTCGGAACCCCACCGGCTTCACAGACGAGCGATCTCGCCGCATGACCGTAATGCCCGGCCGATCGGATTCCGGAACAGCCGGCGGAGCCGGCGGCCAATGGATGGCTCGGGTCATGGCCTCGAAAACATCCGGGGTTGTGCCCTCCGCAATCAGGCATTCGTCGCCCTGGCAGCGCAGGAAAACGCCACCCGCGGAGGTGTTGAACGAGAAAAAGTTCTGGCGACGCGAAACTGTAGTGCGCTGTTCGTCCTTCTTCTCCAGCAGATTGCGGTAAGCCTCAAAAAAGCGCGTGGCCGCGGATTGGTCTAAAAGCTTCAGACGGATCAAGAGAAGCGTTTGCGCGCCGGAATCACGTTGATAAATTGCGTAGCGATCGCCGGTCCAGGAAGGTGCGAGTTCATCGGCGCGCTCTTTTCCGAGAAATTCCTTAAGGATTTCATTGATCGCGAATTCGCCCAAGACATTTTCATCGAGCTTCTTCCAGCCTGGCGGAACGGCCCTGGTCACCGGCGAAAGATCGACGCGCGCGGGCATGACGCCCCGGAAATACAGGTCTGGATGGAGAATTTGCTGCGTTGAAGCGGGCGGATTTTCAAATAGTCGGTGCAAATCGGGCCAGCCATTCCACGCCTTGAGCGCGCGTTGCACGAAGCTCGCTCCGCGAATATAGGGGAAGGTGATTTCGTCCTTTATGACCATGGGCGCTTGCGAAAGCTCGGGGCTGTCGTTCACATCCCCGATTAGCAGGCTGGGATCGAAATCGCTGATATCCCGCGTCGTTTTGCCGGTTTTGCGCAGGAGGTAGTCGACCATGGCGATGGTGGCCGAGCCTTCGAGCACGGATTCTCGCGCCAGCTGCGCGTCGTCGTTGGCCTTAACTTCCTCTTCCCACTTTTCCACGTGAAAATATTGGTCTTGGAGCGCGTGCGTCAGCTCATGCGCCATGATCACGCGTTGTTCGGCGGGTTGCGTCCAGTCGGCAATGAAAAATTCGCGCTCTTTGGGATCATAGAGTCCGGCGATCTGTTCGGTGAGCAACGCGAGCAACTTCTGATCGAGGGGATAGCCTTTGGGAATCAGGCCCAGCGCCTCCAGAGCTTTCTGGTCTGCGTAGCGCTTCGCATCATCTTTATCTTCGCGCATCTGGCGGAGCAGAAACTGCCGAATTTCCTCACGCGAACGCACACTCTTTTTCAGCGGTTCCTTAATCGGCATCGAGAGGATCTTACTCATCTCGGCCAAGACCTCGTCGGCAGCCTGCAGGAACTCCGCGTCGGCCGCGCCCGAAGCTTGAGGCTGATCGCCGGGCCTGTTCTCTTGCCCTGCCCAGCAAGACAGGGCCGCCGCGGTGAGCAGGCACAGAGCGGCTACGAATCGTCGCGTTTTCTCCATAGGTACCTCGATAGATTAACCGAAGCTCGCCCTCTTGCCTAAAGGCAAGATCAGGCAGATGTTCCCGGGCGCCACTGTAGTACACCCAGACGGGCGACATCCCGCCCGGAGGGGCGTGGCGACCGAGGCGCGATCGGTGATAATGCGTGTGCAGAGGCGCACTTAGCAAGTTCGTCATCGCGGCCGAACAGTCTTAGGGCGATCGTTCGCGCGCCTTCTATAATGGCCGATGCATCAGCCCCGGTCCTTCAGGAGGGGCCAAATGGGTAAAGCCCAAGTCCTCATTGTGGATGATGAGGAGGCGATACGCGAGGTCGTCTCGACCTTGCTCGAGAATCAGGGATATCATTGCTCGGCGGTAGAGAATGGTCGGCTGGCTGTTGAGCATCTGAAGTCGAATTCCACCGATGTGGTGCTCAGCGACATGCTGATGCCGGAAATGGACGGCCTGCAACTGCTCTCCTGGCTGCGTGGGCATGATGCGGAGGTCCCCATGATCATGGTCACGGCCATGCATGATGTCTCTACTGCACTCGAGTCCATTCGCTGCGGCGCCTACGATTACATCTTGAAACCGTTCGAAAAAGACCAGCTCTTTCTCAGCGTCCGGCGAGCCCTGGAACATCGCCGCCTGCTACTCGAAAATCGCCATTACCAGCGGAATCTGGAACAGTTAGTGGAGCAGCGCACGGGCCAGTTGACTAAGGCCCTGAGCGAGCTCGAGCAGTCCTATGATGCAACGCTGGAGGCATTGGGCGGAGCGCTCGACTTGAAGGACTCCGAGACGGTAGGCCATTGCAAGCGCGTAACCGCATACACCATGGCCATGGCCAAGGCGATGACCCTTCCCGTCGAAACGCTTCCGCAGATTGCGCGCGCCGCCTTCCTGCACGACATCGGGAAGATGGCCATTCCGGACCGAATCCTTCAAAAGCCAGGACCGCTCGATGACGAGGAACGCGCCGTCATGCGCACTCATTGCGAAATCGGTTACAAAATGCTGCTGCGCATTCCCTTTTTGCGTGAGGCTGCTGAAATCGTTCTGTCTCACCAGGAATTTTACGATGGCTCAGGATATCCGAGAAGTTTGCGAAGAGAAGAGATTCCGCTAGGTGCCAGGATTTTCGCCGTAGCCGACGCCGTGGACGCCATGTTATCCGACCGGCCTTACCGCAAAGCCCTGAGCGTCAACCATGCGCGCCAGGAAGTGAAACGCTGCAGCGGCACACAGTTCGATCCAAAGGTAGTGGAGGTCTTCCTCTGCCTTCCCGAATCCATCTGGCTGGAATTGCGCGAAAATGCGCAGGAGCATTTCCGCCTGGCCAGTCGCGCAGTGCTGGTTTGACGCGGTTGACGCGGGTTGACGCGGCTTCCTCCTTGCGCAAACCCCTGACGAAATGTAGTATTTTTCTCCTTATCCCGGGGGGGCTATACGCCCATGGCATTGGTTCCTATAAAAACGGCATCGGCAACTGGCTACTGCGACTGTATCCACGGATGTTACGAACTGGCTAGTCTGCGCGATGAAGATACAGGCAAAGGGTACTGTCCCCGCTGCGCCAAAGAACATCTGGATCTCAATAAGGGGATTGGGATTCCGCAACCCGCACCCTCAAAGATTGCGCCGAGCAACGCTCCGCCTTCGGCCCACCCGTTGATTCCCGAGCCTGCCGATCCGCCTGGGCGCCTGCGCTGAACGCTGCCTCATTGAAATTCAACTCACAACCTGACGCAAGGACCACCAGCGTGAGCACCCGAGAAATTCCGATGGTCGACCTACGGGCGCAATTTGCCACCATCGAAAAAGAAGTTCGCCAAGCCATCGACGAAGTGCTTACTACCCAAATCTTTATCCTCGGACCGCAGCTCGAGGCCTTCGAACGAGAAATGGCCCAGTATTGCGGGAGGCGGCTAGCAATCGGCGTGGCATCAGGAACAGATGCCTTGACGCTTGCCCTACGTGCCTGCGGAGTCGGATCGGGCGACGAAGTGATCCTGCCTGCCTTCACATTTCTGGCCACGGCAGGCGCTGTAATCGCAGCCGGAGCGCGGCCGGTCTTTGCCGATAGCGATCCCAAAACGCTGAACATCGATCCAGAATCGGTTCGCGTTCTTGTCACCCAGCGGACCAAAGCCGTTATCGCGGTGCACCTCTACGGCGGTGCGGCCGAGATGAACGCTTTGCTCGAGCTTGCCTCACGCCGCGGGCTTGTCCTTATTGAGGATAATGCGCAGTCGCTCGGAGCAAGTCTCAGTGGAAAAAAGCTGGGATCGTTCGGCACCTGCGCGGCGACGAGCTTCTACCCGAGTAAGAATCTGGGCGCGTATGGCGATGCGGGTATGATCCTTACAGATAACGACGAGGTTGCCGAAAGAGTTGCGAGACTCCGTAACCACGGCCAAACCGGCCGTTACATCGGCGCAGAGCCCGGCTGCAACAGCCGTCTCGACGAAATTCAAGCGGTCGTACTGCGTGTGAAGGCCCGCTATCTAGACCGTTGGATCGCCGCCCGCCGTTCACATGCCGCACGATATAAGCAACGGTTCACTAACGTAAACGCGATTAGAACGCCCAGCGATGAACCGAACTCGGTCCACAGCTATTATCTTTATACGGTACAAATCGCCAGCGAGAGAGGCCTGGGAGATAATCCAGCGGTGAGGCGCGACCACGTGGCGAGACATCTGGCTTCGCGAGGAATCGCCAGTTCGATTTTTTATCCGCTGCCGCTACATCTTCAGCCGGCCTATGCTTCTCTGGGTGGCAAGGCCGGACAATTGCCCGTCGCCGAACGCGCGGCTCATGAAGTACTGTCGCTGCCGCTCTATCCGGAAATGACAACCGAACAGGTCGACCGAGTGGCGGATTCGGTAATCGAAGTGCTTTGAAGCGCGCTCCTGAGCTACGCGCCCCCTTCTACGGGTTTGGCGATGGAGGAAGAAAGGCGCCTGCGGGGAACGTGATTCCTCTGGATAGCGGGGTAGGGAGTCTTTGTCCGGGCGCATCGGAAAATCAGGAGACACACACCTAGAAACAGCAATAGTGCGGGAATCAATAGAGCAAACATGGCCATTTGGAAGGCATGCATGGCCGTGGGGCCGCTGGACGCGAGCGAAGTGTAACAGAGTACGCATCCCTGCGCCCAAGCGCCCGGCGTGAAGCTGAACGCCGCGACCGCGATGGCAACAGCCCGGTAAGAAAACTTCATGTAGTCACCACCCCCCCAAAACCTCATGGTGTTAGGCGCATCTGCAAAAGTCGCGCTCCATCGGGCATAAAGAAAATAATGATCATGCAGATGCAGAATATGGCCGCGGGAATCAGCAGCAGCGCGAGACCGATCTTTTCATATTTCAAGTGCATGAAATAGGAAACGATGAGCGCCGATTTCACGAGAGATAACACCACAAGCAGCGTGAGCATCAAATCCGGACGCAATCTCTCATAAGCCAGAAAGACCTCGATAAAGGTGATTACCGCCAGCCAGACCCACACCATCACGAAAAGCCGCGTGCTTCCGACGGCGTGGACTTCCAATCCGCTCTCGTGTGCGCTCATGCGCTCCTCGCTCAATTTAGCCGGCAAGACTAACCGACATCAGGTAAATCATAGGGAAGACAAACATCCAAACCAGGTCCACGAAGTGCCAGTAAAGGCCGCTCACCTCCACGTCATCGGAGGTGAATTTTCCTCTTCCATATCCGATGGACACGATCACCAGGTAGATCACGCCGATGCTAACGTGGGTCATGTGAAGGCCAGTGATCCCGAAGAAGGTCGCGCCAAAGAGCGGCACGCCCTGGGGAGTGCTCCAGGGTGTGTAACCTTCACGGAAGAGATTGAACCACTCCGTTAGGTGCAAAACCGTGAAAGCCACGCCGCCAAGCGCGGTCAGGAGCAGCCAGCGAACTGCCTTGGCGCGATCATTGCGGTGGGCCGCCGCCACGCCCAGCACCATAGTCAAGCTGCTGGCAAGAAGAATGAGCGTCATGGAAGTCGATTTGGCGATTGCCGGATAGATCTCGAAGGGGCGGGGCCAGTTCGGATTCGCCAGTCGGCTGTAGCTATAAGCAAGCAGAAGCACTGAAAACGTGAGCGTATCCGAGACAATGAAAAGCCACATCCCGAATTTTTTCGAATTGATGGCAAAAGGTGAGCCTCCACCATACCAGGCGGAGCTGACCGGCACACCCACTACGGTCTTCGTTTCAGCCACGATTCACCGTCCGAGATAAAGAAGCGCGAATAAAAAGACCCAAAGGCCGTCCATGCAATGCCAATAAATCGACGCCACATCGGTGGCGGTCGCTTGAGAAACTCGGGAGCGCCGCCAACTCCGATGGGATACGTAGACCAGGGCCAGGATTCCGCCGAAAAGGTGCAAGCCATGCGCCGCAGTCAGGACATAAAAGAAGCTGCTGCTTGGATTGGTGACCAGGAAAACACCCTGACGCGCCAGCTGGCGCCAGGCGATGAATTGGCCAGCCAAAAAAAGGATCCCGAGACTTGTGGTTACGCTCCACCATCGCTTGAAGGCGGCCTTCTCGTCTTCACGCAGATGCCGGCGCGCGATTTGAATGGTAATGCTGCTGGCCAGAAGAATCAGTGTGTTCAGCCAGAGGATACGCGGAAAATTGAATGCGACCCAATCATTTCCCAATCCCTTGCGCACGAGAAAAGAGCTGGTCAGCGCCATGAAAAACATGATGATGCCGGCAAGTCCCAGCTGAATGACCGTGAAGTATGCGCGCTGCGGTATACCGGGGGAGCCGAAGGAGCCTTCACCGTCATCGTCGCCACCGGCAGGTACGTTCGTCCCCCCGCCGCGACCGGCATCAATTATCTCGATCTCGTCTGTGATCGTACCCGGCATAACCGTACTCCGTCAGTGTGCCTTGCCCACCCTCTCCGGCGTCAGGTGTTGAGGAATGTAGTCATCCGTCGCGCCCGGAACGCTGAATTCATACGGCCCGCGATAAACCACCGGGATGCGGCCGGCAAAATTATCAAACGGGGGCGGAGAGGGAATGCTCCATTCGAGCGTGGTCGCGTTCCATGGATTCTCGGAGGCCTTTTGCCCCGCCTTCATACTGTAGAAGAAGTTGAATAGGAAGATCAACTGAGCGCTGATTGTAATCATCGCGGCTAGGGTGATGAAATAATGCACGGAGTGCAGGGGCCCGAGAAAATTGACCCCGGTTGTATCGGCATAGCGGCGCGGATGACCGGCGAGTCCCAGAAAGTGCATGGGCATGAAAATGCTGTAGACGCCGACGAACGTGAACCAGAAGTGAACCTTGCCGATCGTCTCATTCAGCATCCGGCCAAACATCTTGGGGAACCAAAAATACGTCGCGGCAAAGATGCCGAAGATCGCGGCCACGCCCATGATCAAGTGGAAGTGGGCTACGACGAAATAAGTGTCGTGCAGGTAGAGATCGATCGAGGGCTGGGCGAGGAACAGCCCCGAAAGGCCCCCCGTGACGAATAGCGACACGAACCCGAGGCCGAACATCATGGCCGTCGTGAACTGGATCCTTCCACCCCACAGCGTGCCCAGCCAATTGAAGGTCTTGATCGCCGAAGGCACTCCGATCGTCATGGTCAGCAGCGAAAAGGCGAACGCCGAGTAGGGGCTCATTCCGCTGATGAACATGTGGTGTCCCCACACGCAGAAGCCCAGGAAACCGATGGCCCCCAGCGCGCCGACCATGGCCTTGTAACCAAACACCGGCTTGCGCGAGAACGTGGAAAGCACATGCGAGGCCACGCCCATCCCCGGAAGAATGGCGATGTAAACTTCGGGATGCCCGAAGAACCAGAATAGATGTTGCCATAGCAGCGGCGAACCGCCCGTATGCGAAACGATGGGAGTATCGGTCACGACGAGCCCACCGGGAATGAAAAAGCTCGTCCCCGCGATGCGGTCTAGCAACAGCAACAGGCACGCAGCGAGCAGTACGCCAAAGGCGAGCAGGCCGAGTATGGCCGTAACGAGCCAGGCCCAAACGGTCAGCGGCATGCGTCCCAAGGTCATTCCCTTAGCCCGCAAGTCGACGGTCGTGGTAATGAAGTTCAGGGCGCCCAGCAGCGAACCAATACAGAAGATCGCCACGCCGACCACCCACAACGTCTGCCCCGCGCCTTGTCCTGGACCGGCGATCTGTCCGAGCGCGCTTAGCGGCGGATAAGCTGTCCAGCCCGAAATTGGTGCTCCGCCGTTTACGAAAAATGCCGAGACGAGCACTATCAAAGACAACAACGTCGTCCAGAAGGAAAGCATGTTGAGCACAGGGAAGGCCATGTCTTCGGCGCCGATCTGGATCGGCAGGGCGTAATTACCGAAGCCCGATTGCGGCGCCGTGGTCAAGACCATGAAAACCATGATCGACCCATGCATGGTCATCAGCGCAAGATATTGTTCCGGTGTCATTTGGCCGCCTGGCGTGAAGGGCATCTTTGCGCTCGGCCACACCAGGTGGATGCGCATCAACATGGAAAGCGCCATGCCAAGAAAAACTGAGAAAAGCGCCAAGAAATAGTACTGAAGACCGATGACTTTATGATCGGTGCTGAAAATGTACTTGCGGATGAAACTAGTCGGCGGGTGGTGATGGCCGCCGCTATCGTGCGTCACCATCGAATCGCTCCTGGAACCTTCCGGCTCCCTATCGAACAATCTACTGCTGCTGTAAGGCCGCCTCCTGATCGCCCATCCACTTATCGAATTCGTCCCGGGAGACCACACTCACGAAGCTGCGCATGCGGTAATGCCCCAATCCGCATAGCTCCGCGCAAGCGAGCTCATACTCGCCCGGGACTGTGGCATTAAAGTGCATGTGGATGGTCATCCCGGGGACCGCGTCCTGCTTCAAACGCAGCTCGCGGACATAAAAGCTGTGCGTGACATCCTGCGTCTTAATCAGAAGCTCGACCTCCTGGCCCACTGGCACGTAGGCCACGGGCGATACGACATCATCCTTCGAAGCCGGATCGCGAGGGTCCAAACCCAATGGATTTCCGCTGGAGGCGCTAACAAGTTCCGGCTTTGTCCCGCCGAATTTGCCGTCCGGGCCTGCATAGCGGAAATTCCAAGCGAATTGCTGGCCGGTGACCTCCAGCTGCAAAGCCCCACGCGCGGCGCCCTGAAAGTGCGCTTCGGCCCAGGCGTGCTCGCCGTAAAGACCCAGGCCGACGAACATGATCACTGTAGCCAGCGTCCAGATAAACTCTATCACCGCATTTCCTTCAAAGAAGCTAGCTTTCTGGCCCCGGTCCCTAGAGCGGAATATGGCCAGAGCGAGTCCGAGCTGCGCGAGGACAAACACGATCCCTGTAATAATCAGTGTGCGATGGAACTGCGCGTCAATTTGGGCGCCGAAGTCGCTGATCGCCGGCGGAAACCACCAAATTTTAGCCAGGAAGAGGTAAACGGTAACGACAGTGAAAATCACAAGGAAGGTGGCCAAGGTGAATGCCACTGCAGCCGAGCCTTGCTCTCCGCTTTTTCTTCTCATCTTCCTCCACTCCGGGCGATTCGCCGCGACCACCCGAATCAAATGATCCGCTCTCGTTGATGGCCTGCGTGTGTCCACACGCCAGGCCGATTCGGCGCCAAATAGCCAGAGAGAAGACATCATATACATCCGCTCCGGATTTTCAAGTTCTTCGGCGCCTCTCTCGAAGATGAGAGTTCGCGCTCACCGATAAAGTTTGGGAATTCTCGTTACGCGGGCGAAGGCGCACATCCTTCTTGACCGAATCGGATTCTCCGAATCAACTGAACCGATAGCCGCTCTCAAGTCCCTAGCAGCGAGGCTTTGCCGCGTAAATCTAACTAACTAACTAGGCAAGGGCTTCGCCCTTGATATCCCTGCGGGATATGGAAGTCAGGAGTCCGAAGCCAGAATGGCAGACGCATAGGCGTTGAGCAAGCGGCTGACTTCTTCCAGTGAAGTTGTGAGGCTGCTCGTGTCGCCGTATCCAAGGTCTTTCGCCAGGATCAAATAATAGCGACTCTCCTCCAGGGAAGCCTCGGCCATATTCATATATCGTGCTTTGTCAGCTTTTCCACGCCGACGAAATCCTTCGGCGATGTTGGCAGGGACCGAGACTGCCGCTCGTCGCATCTGTAGCGTCAAGCCGTAAGTTTCCTGCTGGGGGAAGGCCGCCGTAAACGAGTAGACCGCTAGCACCAATTCGTGCGCTTTGCGCCACACCACCAGGTCCTGAAAAGTCCGCGCCGCAGCTCGGGGGGCAGCCATAAAACAGAGAGGCGTCCAAGGGGGGTATGCTCCAGGGATCTGCCCCCTCTGGAGGACCCCATGAACGCCTTCTACGAACACCATAAGGATAACATCCGGTTCGCTTATCGTTGCTTCGATCGGATCTTGCTCCATGCCGCGATCCAGCCCTTTCAGCAGGAACAGCGGGCGGTCGGCTTCTTCTGGTCCTATCGCCAGATCTATCCCGTCAGTCGGCAGGTGTTGCGCGACATCGCTACGCAGTACCACAACTGGGTCCAGAACCGCTCCCAGAAATGGGGGGTACCCATTCAAGAAGATCCGCCCGGCCGGCGCGATGACTTCGTGGAGCGCTACTTCCGACGTGCCCAACCCGATCAGGTGGTGGCCATCATCAAAGCGCGCGAGCCCGCCACGCGCCTGACCGCCATCGGGAAAGACGACCGTTGGCATCTAGAGATGAAGCGGCGTTGGGTCGAGCAATACAATTTCTATGTCCAGGATCCCCGTTGGGGACAAATGTTTGTACGGGTCTGCCCCTATTTCCCCTTCTCCGCTCGCGTCTGTCTCAATCAGCATTACTGGCTGGCCCTGCGCCTGCGAGAGCGTGGCATCCGCTTTCAGCAGTGTGCCAACGCCTTCTTGCAATGTTCCGATCCGGAGGCCCTGCAGAAACTCGCCGATTCCCTCACCGCCGACGATCTGATCACCTGTGCCCAGAAGTGGCTGACCCGCTTCACTCCCTTTTTCACTGCCGAGGAGAGAAAGCACGCCGGCGTTCAGCACCGGCTGTTTTTTGCGCAGGTGGAGTACTGCGACAATCTGATCTTTCGTCGTCGTGCCGCCGTCGATACCCTCGAGCAACGGCTCCTCGACGCCAATCGCACCATCGGTCAACCCAACAAACTCACCCTGATCTTCGGCCGCCGCATCACTCGCCATCACGCCGACAAGCTCCAGACCGTAATCGAGGATATGAACCTACCCAACCCGGTGATCCGCAGCCACTACCGCAAGGGGTTCCTCAAACAATACGTCCGCGATCGCTTCCTCCTCCGCACGGAACCTGCGACCAACAATATCTACACCGATTACGGCATTCGCAAGGCCGTGGAGAATCTTCCTCTCTTGCGGGAGAAGCTAGGCGGCATCATCGACCGCTATCTGGAGGTGCAGCAAGATATTTTGGAAACCTTTGTGGACCACG
>QHYS01000186.1:45072-70909 GCA_003223325.1 Acidobacteriota bacterium | reverse complement strand
CCTGCGCGCGGTCGAGCGACGGATCGAGCAGTTCCAGTTGCGCGACGGCAAGGCAGGCGAATCTGCAGAGCAACAGAGTCCTTTCGACGAGACCGTCTGCGGCGAAGATGATCTGTTCCGCTCGAACGGCGCAGCATCGAAGAACAAAATTTACGGACGCTTTTCCCGGTTCCTCGTGTACGAGCAGGTGGACCAGGGCCGGCTGCGGGTATTCTTTGCCGTCCGCGATGAGGCGAAGCGCGTGGCCCCCCGGCGAGGTTCAGGCGATGCACGCTTTAGCCAAGCGTGCGCTGTTCGCCTGCCAGCAGGTCGATCTGCTCTTGCGTGATGACCTGTCGCTGAGTGTGGCCCTGAACGTCTCTTCTCACGGCCTGCGATTGGAGGTCCAGACCCCTCTTTGGCACTCAGAGTTCGTCATCAGCAAAGGCAACGATCTCGCGACGCTCGCCGTCTTCATCCGCCGCGCCATCAATCAGGAAAAGACGATTCCCATCCGGTTTGGGAGCGAAGAACATCAGCTTGGCTTGCGGAGACGGAATGATGGACAGGTTCTTGCTGAGTTCGAGCACGACGGCGCGATGGAGCGTATTGCACTCTCAACCTTGCAACTCTACGAACTGGAAATTCTGACGCAGTACGCGCTGCATCGTGCCTTCGAGCCCCCGAGTTTCGCCGCCGGAAATCCCCTGCCACCCGAGACGGCAACGGCGGCCTAAAAATCGCGTAAACTCACGCTTCCGATTTTATTCCCACAAACCCTTTCTCAGTCCCACAAACCCTGAATCAACCACAACCGCATTCACGCGAGCAATCGCGCGGGTGTCGGAATCCACAAAGGAGTCTTGACTATGAGTGTAATCAACACCAATCAGCTCAAATCGGCGCTCGAAAGGCTCTGCCTTGTCGTGCCGAAGCGAGCAACCTTGCCGGTGCTGGAAAACTTGCGATGGCGCGCTGCAAAAGGCCATCTGGAGTTGACCGCCACTGACCTGGATAACCGTCTGCACATCTCCATCCCCTTCGCCGGGGAGGCCGTCGACAGCGATGTTGATGCGCTCGTCCCGGCGAAGAAGCTTTGCCAGCTCGTCAAAACAGAATCGGCTCCGAGCCTGAAGATTCGAATCCGCAATGGCAAGTGCGAGGTCAGCGCCAACAAGCGCACCGTCGTTCTATCGTGTGCCGACCCGAACAGCTTCCCCGAAACCCCAGACGGGGAGCTGAAGCCGCAAGGCCAAGTCCTCGGTTCGGCGTTCGATGCGGCATTGCGCCGAGCGCTGTTCTGCGTTTCGACGGAATCGGGACGCTACAGCACCAATGGCCTCAGACTTGAACTGCGCGGTTCGGTCTTCCGGGTGGTCGGCACCGATGGGCACCGTCTGTCTGTTGCTGAAGGCACGGCTAGGACGGAGGGAAGCTCGACATTATCGGCGCTTCTGCTCCATTCAGGCGCAACCATCCTGAGCCGGTTAGGCTTGGCGGATGAGCCTCGATGGGTCGAGTGTTCCACTTGCGGCTCTGAACAGGAATTCAATCTGTTCGTGCTGCCAGATGGAACCCAACTCATCACCCGCCGTGGGCAAGGTCAGTTCCCGAACTACGAGAACGTCCTGCCCAAGGCACCGCTCGAAGCCAGAGTCGTCTTCCGGCGCGACGAACTGCTGGAAGGCCTCGCGAAACTCTCGCCCACTGCTCGCAAGGCAGAAGTCCCGGCAGTGAAGCTGGAGCTTTCGCATTCACCGGTTTCAATCAAAACCGAAAATGACGGTACCGCAAACAGCGTCGCTCTGGAGAGCAGCTTGTCAAGAATCATAGTTTGTAAAGGAAATTGAGATTCTGGCGGAGAGGGTGGGATTCGAACCCACGGTTGAGTTTCCCCAACACACGCTTTCCAAGCGTGCTCCTTAAACCGCTCGGACACCTCTCCTCAGGCTATATTTTGGCAGCTCCGCGAGTATGAACCAAGCGCCGCGGATGCACTACAGCTGATTTTGCCGCGCAACCCGCGACGAAAATCCCGAAGCCAAGCGCAAGCTAGGGCTTTGCGGATTTGGCCGGCGCGGGCGGGGCCGGCTTGGCGAACTTGGCCGCATCTATCGTCACGTTTGGCTGCACCTGATTCAATTCTGTGACCGAGCGGCCGTCAGTCCAAGTTACAGTCCAGCGAAAAGGTATCTTCACCCCAGACACGTCGCGATAATCGGCAAAGTCAATTTGTGTGGGATTCAGACCGACCGGCAAATTTGTGTAACGCACTACACGTACCAACAACCCTGATTGCTGATCGAAATAGAACTTGACCGGCGACTCGTCGGGGTTGCTCCCCTGCACCACCTGGACATCGCGATCGTTGATGGTGCTTGGAAGGCCGACGCGCCATTGGCTGAAAACCTGTCTGATACTGCGCGGAAAAGACACGCTTGTGTCCACCTTGGCCCCTTGCAGATCGCCCCCAGTCAAGGTCATCACGGGCATCGGCTGGTCTGTATCCGGCGCGGCAATCCAGCCCGCGCGCCCGTCGTAGGTCGTGGTGCTGTCCCCGTTTGGGGTGTGCACGGTGAAGGTGCGCTCGTTCGGCGCCTTAGCATAGATTTCCGCGGCTCGTTTCTCCGGATCATCGTATCCCTGATAAGTGCCTCTCGCGACGAAGCTCTTGAGGCTTGCCAGCCGCTGCGTCCCTCCGAGCGCTTGAATGTACTTCTCCAGAATTTGATCCGCAGAAGGCGCGCCGGGAGCTTGCGCGGTGATCTCATCTGGCACTTCCAGAACCGGGGCGCTGTATTGTTCCGCGAGATTGGGAGTGACGCGGGGAATCTCGCCGCCGCGATGGCAGGAGTAGCATGTCAGCATGCGGCGCCCGCCGAAATAGCTTTTGTTGATCGCAGTCATCATCAGAATCATCTTGCGCGCAGTCTGTTTATTGGCGTTGTCTTCGGCGTACTTGGCCCAGTCGCCGCTGCTCTCCTCGACGTGGCAAAACGTGCAGTTCTCACCGAGGGAGGCGGCGAAGAAGCCCATGGTATCCATTAATTCCTTCACAGAAATGCCGCGGAGAACCTGGACATTTTTGAAATGGTCTTCGGCCATCAGGGGCTTCTGTGCGGATTCGGTCTGGCCGCCGCTGCGGGCCGCTCCGAGCAGGCACGAGACCGCTATTCCGAGCGCAGTTACAATCGTTCTCCGCAATCCGAGCGTCAATTTTCTCCCTTTATTAATCCTACCAGAGGCGCAAATTTTTAGCGTTGCGAAGCCTTGCCAGAGGCTAGTCTGCTCGTAAATTCTTCGGATTTACCGCGAGGAATAGTGAGCGCAGTCCAATTGGCGCCCGCGAAATGCTTCGCCACATAAACAATCTGGCCAACGTGATAGGCATAGTGAGCGAGTTGCCGGTTGATGGCCTGGGTGACGGAGTGAGCTTCCGAACGAATAAAAACCCCCTGGTTGAGCTGCGCGTCAGTCAACGGCGTAAGTGCGCTGAAAACGTGCCGCCAGCCGGCTTCCCACACGGCCATCAACTCCGCTCGCGTCTTCGGCGGCGTTTCAAATTCGGTGTCACGTTTGCGATCGGGCTTCTCGCCGTCGCTGGTGAGGAAATCGGTGAAGCGCGAGCGCATGTTGCCGGCTAGATGCTTGACGATGATGGCGATGGAATTCGATTCGGCATCGGGAGCGGCAACGAGAGCGTCGTCGGGGACTTGCGCGATGGCGCGCTCGGCCAGTCGCTTGTAATTACGCAAGACTTCGATCGAATCTTTCAGGTAGGAAGTTGTGAACTCGACGGCCATGCCGGCATTGTCTGGCCGAACCGGAGTGAAATGCAAGTTCGGCTGCTTGTCCGCCGTTTGCAAAGGATGGTGCGAACCGATAAAATCACTCTCCCGCTCATAATGATGGAAGCTTCTCGACAATCGCTGGCGGAGAGACCGCGCATTGCGCTCGGCGCAGACCACACGGGCTTCCAGGCCAAAGAAAACATGAAGATACATCTCCAATCATCCGGATACGTCGTGAGCGATGAGGGGACGTCGTCGGAAGAGTCGGTGGATTACCCCGATTTCGCGATCAGTGTTGCTCGGCGCGTACAGCAAGGCCAATACGATCTCGGCATGCTCGTCTGTGGCACAGGAATCGGCATGGCTATGGCCGCAAATAAAATCGGCGGCGTGCGCGCCGCGGTCGCACACGACGCGCTGACGGCGCGGATGAGCCGCGAACATAACGATGCGAACGTGCTGGCGATGGGCGCGCGCGTGCTGAACGGATATCAAATCATTGAGGTTGCCGAGAGCTTTCTGAGCGCGCAATTTGCTGGCGGACGCCACCGGCGCCGCGTCGAAAAGATTTCCGAACTCGATCAGGAGCCGAAACACAAAGAATGAACGCCGCAAAGCAAACTGCCGACCGCACTTCTACAGACCGCGCACTCGAGCGAATGAATCGGCCGCTGCGCCAAGTGGATCCGGATATCGCGGAAATTCTCGAGCTCGAAGCGGGGCGTGAGGCCACGGGCCTGGAGCTGATTCCTTCGGAAAACTTCGTCTCGGAGGCCGTGTTGGAGGCGCTGGGCTCGGTGCTCACGAACAAATACGCCGAAGGCTATCCGGGCAAGCGCTATTACGGCGGTTGTGAATTCGTGGACCGCGCCGAGCAACTGGCCATCGATCGCGCCAAGCAGCTCTTTGGCGCCGAGCATGCCAACGTGCAGGCGCATTCAGGCACGCAGGCAAACATTTCCGTGTATATGGCCGCGCTGCAACCAGGCGATACTGTGCTGGGCATGAATCTGGCGCACGGCGGGCATCTGACGCACGGGCACCCGCTGAATTTTTCGGGCAAAACGTACAAGTTCGTTGCCTACGGCGTACGCAAGGATACCGAGAGGATCGATTACGACGAAATCGAGCTGTTGGCCGCTGAGCACAAACCGAAGATGATCGTCGCAGGCGCGAGCGCCTATTCGCGGATTATCGATTTTGAGCGCATGGCGCGCATCGCGGAGGCGGCGGGTGCAGTGTTTTTTGTGGATATTGCGCACATCGCGGGGTTGGTGGCGGCGGGTGTACATCCCAGCCCGATTCCGCATGCCGACTTCGTTTCCACCACGACGCACAAGACGCTGCGCGGCCCGCGCGCCGGCCTGGTGCTCTGCAAGCAAAAATGGGCCAAGGAGCTCGACCGCATCACCTTCCCCGGGACGCAGGGCGGGCCGCTGATGCACACGATTGCTGCGAAGGCCGTCTCCCTGAAGGAAGCCGCGCAGCCAGAGTTTGTGGAATATCAAAAACAGGTGGTGGCCAATGCGAAAGCCCTGGCTGCGGGGATGGCGCGGCGCGGGTTCCGCATCGTTAGCGGCGGCACCGATAATCATCTTTTCCTGGTGGATCTTTACTCCCGCGGGTTGACCGGCAAGGATGCCCAAGCGTCGCTCGACCGCGCGACGATTACCGTGAACAAAAACGCGATTCCTTTTGATCCCACACCACCAATGACCGCGGGCGGGATTCGTTTGGGCAGTCCCGCCGTGACCACGCGGGGAATGTGCGCGCCGGAGATGGAGCGAATCGCGGGCTGGATCTGCGACGTGCTCGAGCAAGTCGGCGATCCGGCTACCGAGCAGCGCGTGCGGGGCGAAGTCGGCGAACTCACGGCGGAATTTCCACTGTACATGCGGCGGTGGCGCGCTGCCGCGGGCACCACGTAGCTTTAGCCGCTTCTAAAGCGTGCCGATGCGGAAAAAAGATGCGCGTGGCCATTGATATACGTCGCGCGGGAGATTACGGCCTCGGCACGTACATCCGCAATATCGTCAACCAACTCGCGCGCATTGACAACGAATCGCACTTCCTGCTGATTGGCGAACGGCGCCACATGGCGGAGTTTGATCCGCTTCCTGATAATTTCGAGCTGCTGGAATATGCCTACCAGCCCGGAACTCTTCGGACACATTTGCATCTGCCCTGGCTGCTGCGCAAGCGGCGCGTGGACATTCTGCACATGCCCTGGTTTTATGCCCCAGCGATCGTGCCTTCGCGTCTGCTGATCACTGTGCACGACTTGAGCGACGTTCTAGCTCCGCCGGTCGGTGCAAGTCCACCGGTGCAGACTGGGCGCCTTTTCTTCGCGCGTCGCGCGCTCAATCGCGCCGACCACATTTTCGCCGTTTCCCATGCATCCAAACGCGATCTAGCGCGCTTTTTTCATATTCCGGAATCTAAAATTACGGTGGTCTATGACGCCGTCGATGAGCGCTTCCTCAACGAACCGCTACCGCCCGATGCGGACCGCATCCTGGAACGCCATGCCGTGAACTCCCCCTACGTGCTGTACGCCGGGAATATCCGGCCGCAGAAGAACCTGCCGCGCCTGATCGAAGCGTTTGCCGTGGCCAAAGCGGAGCTGCGCGGAAATCCGGAATTCGACCAACTCAAATTGCTGGTCATTGGCGAAGCGCTCAATCGTCATGCGGATCTGCGCCGAGCCGTGGTGCGCGCACGCGTGCGGGAAGATGTGCGCTTTCTGGGGTTTGTGCCCGGCCCGGTGCTACGGGTTTTGTATTCACACGCTTCTGCTTTTCTTTTTCCTTCGCTGTATGAAGGCTTCGGGCTGCCGCCGCTCGAGGCCATGGCTCACGGAACACCTGTGCTCACTTCTAATGTCTCTTCGCTTCCAGAGGTCTTCCAAGAAGCGGCCTTGCTGGTGAATCCGGAGAACGTCTTCGATATCGCCCGGGGAATTCGGCAGATTCTTACAGAAACGGCCTTGCGCCAGACGCTTCGGCGGAAAGGCTATGAGCGCGCGCGGATGTATTCGTGGGAAAGTGCAGCGCGTTTGGTTCACGCCGCATATCATTCCGTGCTGGCTCGCGGGACCACCGCGTAAGTTCTGATCCGCATCTTGCTAAACGACAAGAGCTGACCCCAGCGCTTGCCCTAGACGATTTCTAGCGGAAGCTCGCGGGCTCGCCCAGCGACGATGCGAAAGGCGCGAACGGTGTTAGATGCATTCAGATCGGCGGAGATGATCAGATAAGCCGCGTCGGGGTAGAAAGCTCGCTCAAGATCAAGCGGAGAAGGAGAGTTTTCGCCTTTAGGATGGGAGTGGTAAATCCCGAGATGTTCCAGCGCTTCGGCGCGCATGCGACGGAAGAGCGCGAATAGCTCTTCGGGAGCAATCTCGTAAGCCATGGCGCTTTGCAGGGCGTTCTTGGCGGGCAAGACGGCGGAAATGATGCCTTCGCGGCCGGCCAGGAGACCGCAGCATTCGATGTTCGGGTTAGCGCGAGCTTCGGCGAGCAAGCGATCGAAGGCAGCGCGGCTGATTCGGAATAAATCAGTCATGCACCGATTGTCTCATTGGGCCTACGCCTCGGGTTTGGCCGGACGACGGGTGCACGCCGGGAGCTGCAAGGCCTTGTTGTTCATTCCGATCGACGCGAGAGCTCTGCTTTACCCCCTAAAAACTCAGAAAAGAGCAGATTCTTCGTCGCATTCGCTCCTCGGAATGACAACTCAGAGTTTCTGCGCTGGTTTAGGCCTTTTGCGCCTGGCGCCGCAGGAACGTTGGCACATCAAGGTCCAGTGGGTCGGCAGTTGATTCCTGAATCACGGGCGGCACGGGTCGAGGCGGCGGGATCACGACCTCTTCTTCTTGTTCTTGAAGCGCAACTTTCGGTTGCACCGACTCCGATTCGGGCGCGGCCGGCGCCTTCCAGGTCTTGGGCAAATAAGAAGGACGCTGCTGCTGTTTTTTGCCGGCTTCGCGGAAACCAGCCGCGATCACAGTAATCTTGACCGACTCCTTCATGGCATCGTCCATGACCGCGCCGAATATGATGTTGGCGTTTTCATGCGCAGCTTTTTGAATGATCGTGGATGCTTCGTGGACTTCGTGCAGCGACAGACTCGAAGAGCCCGTTACGTTGATCAGAATCCCCTGCGCGCCATTGATCGTATTGTCCTCCAGCAAAGGACTGGAGATGGCGCGGTTGGCGGCGTCTATGGCGCGATTGGAGCCCGAGGCAACGGCTGTGCCCATGACGGCATAGCCCTGCCCCGCCATGATTGTTTTCACGTCCGCGAAATCGCGGTTGATGATGCCGGGAATGGTGATGATGTCGCTGATGCCCTGTACGGCTTGGCGCAAGATGTCGTCGGCAATGCGGAAGGCCTCGAAGAAGCTGGTGCCTCGCTCGACGGTCTCCATCAACCGCTCATTGGGAATGACGATAACGGTGTCGACGCAGCCGACAAGTTCGGAGAGCGCGTGTTCCGCCTGTGTCAGGCGGCGCCTGCCTTCAAAGGCAAAGGGTTTGGTGACGACGGCGACGGTGAGCGCGCCGAGTTCGCTGGCGAGAGACGCCACTACGGGCGCGGAGCCGCTGCCGGTACCGCCGCCGAGACCCGCGGTGATAAAGACCATATCGGCGCCTTCGAGCGCCTCGATGATCTTCTCGGTGTCTTCCAGAGCTGCCTTGCGGCCGACCTCAGGATTGGCGCCGGCGCCGAGTCCCTTGGTCAGTTTGGCGCCAATCTGCAATTTGACGGGCGCCTGAGATAACTTCAGGGCCTGCTGATCGGTATTGGCGGCGATGAATTCGACGCCTTCCACCTTGGCGCGAATCATACGGTTCACTGCGTTGCATCCTCCACCGCCGACGCCGATGACCTTGATCTTCGCGCCTTCCAAGCTTTCCTCGCTGAACGAAATTCTGATCCCCGACTCCTTTGGCGTCATTTCGCTCCCCCCTACTGCCGGCCAGCAGCCAGGTTTCGGCTTACTGGCCCGCGAACATGCTTTTCAGCTTCGCCACCAATGTAGCGGGGCGCTGCGCCGCCATGCGGCGGGCATGCGCTCCGTACAGCAGCAGCCCCACAACCGTTGCGTACTCGGGCTGGGAAAGCTCTTCGGGCATCTCTTCGAGCCCGTGCGGTGCGGCACAGCGCACCGGCAGCGAGAATATACATTCGGCAAGTTCGGCGAGGCCCCTGAGACGCGCGCCGCCCCCGGCCAGCACGAGGCCGGCGGGAATCTGCGCGTCCAGCCCGGTGCGTTTAAGATCGTCACGCACCAGCGTAAGAAGCTCCTGTGCACGCGGCTCGATGATCTGGTGGAGCATTCGGACAAACACAGTGCGAGGGGGACGATCGCCCACGCTGGCAATCTGGATGGTCTGATCCTCGGCAAGAAAGTCGCGCGAGGCACAGCCATGCTCGCGCTTGATGCGCTCGGCTTCGGGAATCGGCGCGCGCAGGCCGACAGCCAGGTCATTGCTGAAGTGATCGCCGCCGATGGCCACAGCGGCGGTATGGCGGACAACCCCGCCGGAATAGACGATCAACTCGGTCGTACCGCCGCCAATATCGAGCAGACAGCAGCCCAGCTCGCGTTCGTCCTGCGTGAGCACGGATTCGGCGGAGGCCAGAGGTTCGAGGGCGGTGTCGCTCACGACAACGCCGGCACGGTTAACGGCGGTCACCACATTCTGCGTTGCTGCGACAGAGGTGGTGACGATGTGGACGTTCACCTCCAGGCTCTGCCCAACCATGCCGATGGGATCGCGGATGTTGTCCTGGTGATCGACTAGAAACTCCTGGGGGAGCACATGAAGAATTTCGCGATCTTCCGGAAGCGTGATGGCGCGGGCGGCATCCACGGCCCGCCGCACGTGTTCTTTTTCGATATCGCGAGGGCGGGCGCCGAGAGAGATTCCGCCACGGCTGTTCACACCGCGCACATGGCTCCCCGCGATTCCCACTATGGCGAATTCCACCGGCACATTGGCGACACTTTCGGCCTCCTCGAGGGCACGGTGGATCGAGCCTACCGCAGCATCCAGGTTGACGATGAGGCCCTTGCGCGACCCTCTGGACTCAGCTGCGCCCATTCCCAGGAATCTGGCGCCGCCATTTTCGATATCGGCTATCAACGCGCACGTCTTGGCACTGCCGATATCCAGCGCGGCGAGATAACGCTCTTTCTTCGCCACTAATTGCTCCTACGGCGCGACGAACGATGCGCACGGGCGGCGGATGAAGAACGAACGGCTGCCTCGACGGGCGGCGCGGGCGCCGGCTCGCGCTCGGGATTAACCACGACTTGCCGGGAAAATCTCAGATCGACTGATTCGACGCGTCCCGCACTCGCCCGCCACTGCGCTATGTTTCCCGCAAGCAAACGATATTTATTCACGAAGTCGTTATTCCCAAAGTGCACCCAAATCGGATACTGGCCTTCCAGTCCCGGCAGACCCGCGAGCATGGCGCGAACGTCCTGCGCATCGGAAAAATCCACTTCGCTGACCTCTTCGCCAGCGCCAGCGTGCGCCAGTTCAATTTCCTTCATGAAATCTGCGAAGAGAGCCATGCGTTGTTTGCGGTCGGCGAGGGGCGTGGTCTCGTCGAAACCGCTGACGACCGGAAAATGAAAGCCGGCCTCCAAGGGGCGCTCGAGAAGCACCCCCGAGGCGTCCGCGAGTTGCAATTCGTTTCCTGTGCGAAGGAATGCGACGGGGGTTCGTTCCACGAGCTCGACGCGAATGCGGTCAGGCAGCGTCCGTTCTACGGTGGCTGCTTCCACCCAAGGAATCGCCTCGATCGCCTTGCGGCGGGCATCGAGCGGAACGCGCAGGATGCTCTTTCCCAAATCGGGAGAAAAGATTTCGGTGATCGCGGCGCGGCCAACAAACTGATTTCCGGTGATCTCCACCTGGTAGGAGCCAGCGAACTCAACGCTGGGAGAAAAGAAAAGAAAACGAACGCCGTAATAGCCGAGAGACCCACTCGCGAGGATTTCGGCACCGATCAGAATCCACCGGCGATAAGAGGGCCAGCTTTTTCTGCCGAATTTCCGGCGGCGAATCTCCAGCGGCTTTTGCCGCCGGAGATAGCGGGGCTCGTCATCAACGAGAGCCTCGGGCGGGTAGACCTCCGGGCCAGTGCTCATTGGGCAGCCATCACTCGGTCCATAGAATGACCTCGTTCTCGAGTTCGACGCCATATGCCGCATGCACGCGTTCGTGGATTTGCGCGATCAGGCTGAGCATATCGGCACTGGTGGCGCGGCCTACATTCACGAAGAAATTAGCGTGCCGGTCGCTGACTCGGGCGTCGCCAACGGAAAAGCCCTTGAGTCCTAGCTCATCGATCATGCGGCCGGCGGACCCGCCCGGAGGATTCTTGAAAATGCAACCGGCGCTTTTCTGGTTGAGAGGTTGGCTGGAACGGCGTTTTTCGTTGCAGACGCGAATGCCTTGGAGGATCTCGCGGTATGGCTTGGAGGGCAGCTCCAGTTTCACCGCGAGCATAATATCATCGGGCGCAAATGAAGTGTGACGATATTCGAAAGAAATGTGATTCTGGCGCAGCGTTTCGATGCGCGCCTCGGCGGCCCGGTAGAGTTCGACCCGGCGGACGTAGGAGCCGATTTGCATGCCGTAGGCGCCTGCGTTCATGCGCAAAGCTCCGCCGACCGTTCCGGGGACGCCGATCAAGCCCTCCATGCCACCGAGATCATTCTTGGCGCAAAATGTGACCGTGCGGCCGAGGTCGGCGGCCGCGTCAACGTGCGCGTAATTTCCCTCCAGGCGCATGTCCGGTTCTTGGTGCGCCAGTTGCAGAACCACCCAGGGGAGTTCGCCATCTCTCACCAGCAGATTCGTACCCCCACCGAGAAATTTGTAGGCCACGCTAGCGCCGCGAAGCAGCACGATCAGGTCAGGCAGGGCGCTATGGCGGCGAATCAGCAGTAAGTCCGTGATGCCGCCGATGCCGAGCGAAGTGCGCTCCGCGAGCGAGGTTCCGCCGATGCGCTCGACGCCGAGCTCGGGCAGGGCTGCGAGAATGCGCGGGTCGCTAAGCTTCATGGCGACTCGGCATGAAATGCTGGGAGCTGAGGAGCAAGGCGAATTCTCCTAAAGCACGATTGACGTTCCCCGCTCCAATGGTGAGCACGCCATCGCCCGGCCGAACTTCGCGGAGCAGCCTCTCGATACTCTCCTGCAGTGTGCCGCAATAGACCACGCTCTTGTGGCCCGCAGCGCGAATAGCCTCTGCCAATGCGGCGGCGGTGATCCCGCGAATGGGCGCTTCATTCGCGGCGTAGATGTCCGTCACGATCAGGAGGTCCGCCTGATTGAAAGCGAGGCAGAAGTCGTCCCAGAGGTGCTGCGTGCGCGAAAAGCGATGCGGCTGAAAGAGTACCAGCAGGCGGTCATAACCGCAGCCGCGCGCGGCTTCGAGCGTGGCACGAATCTCTGCAGGATGATGGCCGTAGTCATCGATCAAAGTGATGCCGCGCATGGTGCCTTTGATCTCAAAGCGGCGGCCCACGCCGGTGAAGGTCTCCAAACCGGTGCGAATCAGATCGGCGGGAACATCGAGATAGAGGGCCACGGCCGCTGCGGCGGCGGCGTTGCGCACGTTGTGAATGCCCGGGGGACTTGGCAGGCGAAACATGCCCAGATCGTCGCCACGATAGGTGAGGCGAAACTCACTGGCCAAGCCGCGCAGGTCCACATTGCTGATTGCCAAATCCGCCTGGCTAGACGTGCCGTAGGTGATCACCGGGCGCGTGATTTGCGGGATGATCGTCTGCACATTGGGCTCATCCAAACAAACGACGGCCGCACCGTAAAAGGGGATGCGGTTCACGAATTGCACGAAAACGGACTGAATCTCGTTGAGCGAGGCATAGTGATCGAGATGTTCGCGGTCAATCGTGGTGACGACAGCCACTACGGGAGCGAGAAGGAGGAAGGAGCGGTCACTCTCATCCGCTTCCACGACCATGTAGTCGCCCCGCCCGAGACGCGCAGTTGTGCCCGCATGATTCACGCGGCCGCCCACAACGAAAGTCGGATCCAGGCCGGAGGCGCCCAAAATGGCGGCGACCATAGAGGTGGTGGTTGTTTTGCCGTGGGCGCCGGCTACAGCGATGCCATATTTCAGGCGCATCAATTCGGCCAGCATCTCGGCGCGGGGGATGACAGGAATTTTCAAGCGCGCGGCTTCCACGAGTTCGGGATTGTCGCGGCGAATGGCAGAGCTGGCGACCACGACATGGGCGCCTTGTACCTGCTCGGCGCGATGGCCCTGATAGATCTGCGCGCCGAGGTTGGTCAGCCGGTCGGTGACCGGCGAAAGCCGCAAATCCGAACCCGACACGGCATATCCCAACGTAAGCAGTACCTCGGCGATGCCGCTCATACCAATGCCGCCAATTCCAACCAGATGAATGCGTTTGAAATTGTGAAAAGGACCGGTCATTGGCGTGCTACCTCTTCGATCAAGTCCACGATTTTCTCGGCGGCGCGCGGGCGGGCCAGTTCGCGCGTGCGCGTGCCGAGTTCCACAAGCCTGGCAGGGTGATCGACCAGCGCGAGAATCTCGCGGGCCAGACGCCCTCCGCTCAACTCCGGCTCCGGAATCAACCGAGCCGCACCGGCGTGCAACAATTCCTCGGCATTGCGCATCTGGTGGCTATCGGTGGCGGCGCCGAAGGGGATGAAAATGGCAGCGCGGCCCGCGGCGGCAACTTCGGCGACGGTGATGGCGCCGGAGCGACAGACGATCAGGTCGGCTTCGGCGAAACGTTCTGCCATGCGGGAGAAAAACGGGGCCACTTCCGCTTCGATACTCGTGGCTGCGTAAGCTTGTCGCACAGAGTCGTAGTCACGCTCGCCGGTTTGGTGGACGATCCTCATGCGTCTGTTTTCAGAAGAGAGAATTTTGAGCGCGTCGATGACAGCTCGATTCACGGCGCGTGAGCCCTGGCTTCCTCCGGTGATGAAAATGCGGTAAGGGGGCGCAGGCCTCGGCGGCGGAGAATCGAAGAACTCGGCGCGCACCGGGCATCCCGTCACCAGGGCGCGGCGTCCTAGGCGTTCGGCGACGGAGGGAAAGCCGGCGGCGATTCGCGTGGCCATATCGGCGAGGACGCGATTGGTGAAGCCGGCCTCGGCGTTCGGCTCGAAAATGACGCTTGGCAATCCGGAAATTATGGCCGAGAGCATCACAGGACCCGCGGCATAGCCGCCGACGCCAAAAGCCGCGGCGAAATGGTGGCGGCGCAGGATTGCCAGAGAATCCCAAAACGCCAACCGCAGCAGCAAAATGTTGTGAATGAATTGCGCCATACCCATACCCTTGAGGCCCGCCGAGCGAATCAATTCGAGCTTGAGACCCGCTTCGGGCACTAGCCGCGATTCGATTCCTCGCTGCGTGCCCACAAGAACAACGTCCCTACGTTCATCGCGTCTCAGCCATTCCCGCGCGACAGCGATCGCGGGAATCACATGCCCGCCGGTGCCGCCGCCCGCAATGAGCAATTTCAAGCCGCCGCTTCCTCGGCTATCCACGCACTGCTTCACCAGTCTGCTGGCTGATATTTAAGAGCACGCCGGTGCCCGAAAGCATGACGAAAAGGCTCGAGCCGCCGTAGCTCAGGAACGGCAAGGGAATTCCTTTCGTCGGCATCAAGCCCAGTACAACCCCCAAATTGATCAAGGCCTGACTCGCCACCATGACCGTGATTCCCAAAGCTAGGAAGCGACCGAAGTTGTCACGAGCGCGAAAGCAGGCTTCGAGTCCCCGCCAGGCGTAGACCGCGAAGAGGGCCAACACGAGGGCGCCGCCGATGAAGCCAAGTTCCTCGCACAGCACCGCGTAGATGAAGTCGGTGTGCGCTTCAGGAAGATAAAAAAGCTTTTGCCGGCTCTCCATCAGACCAACGCCTGTCAATCCGCCCGAACCGACAGCGATGAGAGATTGCATCAGTTGGAAGCCGTGGCCCAGAGGGTCGGCGTCGGGATGCAGAAAGGCCATGACTCGTTCGTACCGGTAGGAGACGTGCACCACCGCGAAATAGATCGCGGGAACAGCGGCCACAGTTGCGGCGGCAATGTATTTTCCGGAAAGACCGGCAACAAACAGCATGGCCATGGCGATGATGACAATCTCGAGCGACGTGCCGAGATCGGGTTCCAACACGACGAGACCGGCCATCATCAACACGAGGCCCAATGCGGGCGCGAGTGTATGCATGAGGTCGTTCACCCCAAAGCTGCGCGGGCGGCAGCGCAGCTCCAGGAACCAAGCCAGGTACAGAATCACCGCCAGCTTAGCCAGTTCTGAGGGCTGCATGCTGACCACCCCCACGCGAAACCAGCGATGCGTGGCGTGGGCTTTATCCAAGAAGAAAACACCCACCAACATGACAAGCACTACAAAGAAATATGTCAGCACGAGTTTGGGCTGGCGCAAGCGGCGGTAATCCAGATTGATCATGGCGAACATGGCCACGAGACCGAATCCTAGCCAGAGGAGCTGCCGCAGCAGAAAATGGTAACTGTTGCCGTATTGTTCTCGCGCGGTCAGCGCCGAAGCGCTGAAAACCATGACGGCGCCGGCCAGGCAGAGTGTGATCGTGGCTACGAACAGCCAGCGATCGGCTTCGGCTCTCCGCAGGATCAATCAGACCTCCCGCCCGCGCACGTGCAGGGCACGTGGCTGTTCCGCGAGCGCGCGCACTAATTCTTTGAAAGTGCGGCCGCGATGCTCGTAATTTTCAAACTGATCGAAGCTGGCGCAAGCCGGGGCGAGCAGTACAGTATCGCCTTCACGCGCGTGTTCATACGCCCGCGCCACGGCACGCTGCAAAGTTCCGGCGCGCTCAAGAGGCACCGCTCCACCGAGCTGCGCGGCGATTTTTTCTGCCGCCGCGCCGATGAGCAAAACGAGTTCGGCCCGTTCGCGCAGTACAGAGACCAGCGGGGTGTAGTCAGTGCCTTTATCCTTGCCACCGAGAATGACGAAGAGTCCGCCAGAAAAAGCCTGCAGGGCCTTTATCGTTGCGTCGACGTTGGTGGCTTTGGAATCGTTGAAGAAACTCACGCCGGAAATTTTGGTCACAAACTCCAGCCGGTGCTCGACACCGGGGAAGCTGCACACGGCGGCGGCGATTTCCGCAGGAGCGACACCCGCGAGAAAGGCGGCCGAACCGGCGGCCAGAACGTTTTCGAGATTGTGCTCCCCGCGCAAGCTGATATCGGCGCGATCCAGCAGCCAAGTATCTTCGCCTTCGCGCCGAAAGATGATTTGCTCGCCGCGCAAATAGGCGCCGCTGACGACGCGTTTCGCCCTGCTGAACCAGAAGATCTGCGCCCGCGAAGGCGCGGGCTGGGTGGCGGCGGGATCGTCGGCATTGATTACCGCAGCATCGTGTTCGGTTTGATTCTCAAAAATGCGCCTTTTGGCCCTCGCGTAGTCTTCAAAGGAGGCGTGCCGGTCGAGATGATCAGGAGTGAGGTTCAGCAAAACTGAAATATCCGGACGAAACGAATCGATCAAATCAAGTTGGAAACTGCTGACCTCAGCAACCGTAATTGTCTTGTCGTTGGATTGATCGACGTGAGCGATTAAGGGCGTGCCGATATTTCCGGCGACAATGGCTCGCTTGCCCGAACCAGCCAGGATGTGCCCGATCAGCGAAGTGGTTGTCGTCTTGCCGTTCGACCCGGTCACGCCGATGAGGCGCCCACGCAGGAATCGCCAGGCGAGCTCGATCTCGCTCCAAACAGGCACCCGGGCCTCACGCGCCGCGACCAGGCCGGGATGACTGGAGGGCACGCCGGGACTGGGCACGATCAAATCTTGCGCACCAAAATTCGCAATAAAGTCCCCGCCAAAAGAGAGCGTGCAGCCGATTTTGCGCAGTTCCTGTACGGAATCGCCAAGCTGCTCCTCGCCGCGGTCGTCAATTGCAGTCACCTGAGCGCCACGCGCGGCGCAGAAGCGCGCCGTGGCGACTCCTGTTCGCGCGAGTCCTACGACCAGCACGCGTTTGCCATCGAGTTCGATTCCGGGATGCATCCTTACCTCAGCTTCAGCGTGGTCAGCGAAAAAAGTGCAAAAACGAGCGCCACAATCCAAAAGCGCACGATGATTTTCGATTCGCTCCAGCCGGCGAGCTCGAAATGATGATGCAGGGGCGCCATGCGGAAGATGCGCTTGCCCGTGAGGCGAAACGACGCCACCTGCAAGATCACGGAAATTGCCTCGAGGACGAAGACGCCGCCCACCGAGAACAACAGGATCTCCTGTTTAATGGCCACAGCGACGACGCCAATCGAACCGCCGATGGCCAGCGAGCCGACGTCGCCCATAAAGACGTCGGCGGGATGCGCGTTGTACCAAAGAAACGCCAGCGCCGCGCCTACTAGTGCGCCGCAGAAAATGGTTAGCTCGCCGACCTGCGGCAAATGCTGGATATCAAGATAAGCGCTGAATCCGGCGTGGCTGGTGACGTAGGTTAGGATCGTCAACGCGCCCGCAGCAACGACCACGCAGCCTATGGCCAGGCCGTCCAAACCGTCGGTAAGGTTCACGGCGTTCGACGAACCCACCATCACGAGAACTACGAACGCCAGAAACGGCAGAAACGCCGCAGGCCAAAAATAGCGGCTTCGCAGGAGCGAATGCACAACCAGATCGGGGCTAAAATTCTTGAAGAACGGGACGATCAGCTGCGTCGAGTAGACGCGATTAATCGTCATCAGCAGTAGAGACAGCGCCGCCCCGAAGCTTACCAGGACCTGGAAAGCAAACTTCGAGCGGCCAGTCAATCCCAGGTTGCGACGGCGCACAACTTTATTGTAGTCGTCGGCGAAGCCGATGGCACCAAAGGCCAGCATGGCAAAGATCGAGAGCAGCACATAGGTATTCGAGAGATCGGCCCAGAATAAAACCGGCGCCAAAGTGACGGTCACAATCAGCACGCCGCCCATCGTTGGCGTGCCGGCTTTCGTTTGATGCGAGCGCGGCCCTTCTTCGCGAATGAATTGGCCGATCTGCAATTCGCGCAGACGGCGAATCATCCAGGGTCCGAGGATCAGCCCGAGAAACAATGACGAGATGCTGGCGAGCGCGGTACGCACGGTAATATAGCGAAAGACGTTCAGTACGTGCGCCGCGCGCGGCGGAACATGATAGACAAGGTAGTAGAGCATTTCAGTTATGGCCCCGCGGCACGGCGGGAGCCGGCGGTTCATCCGCAAGCGGATATTTCGCGCGCAAGGACTCGACAATGCGTTCCATCTTCACTCCACGCGATCCCTTCACCAGAACGAGATCTCCCGGCTGGACAATGCCGGCAACGAAGGCCGCAGCCGCCGAAGAGTCAGGGAAGAAATGCACCTGGGACGCCGGCATGCCCGCGGCAATCGCGCCATTCGCGATCTGCACGGCGTTGCCCTGAACGGCCACGATGCAGTCAATCTGCTGCGAGGCTGCGTAGCGTCCCGCCTCGCGATGCAGGTTCGGAGACTCCGGGCCGAGCTCGAGCATCTCACCGGCGGCCAGGATGCGCCGTCGGTAATTTTCGGTCTTCGGCCTTGTGTGGGCCAAAAGATCAACCATGGCGGCGAGCGCGACAGGATTCGAGTTGTAGCTATCGTTAATCAGCGCGAAGCCGGCATCGAACCGCAGCACCCTGCCGCGCATCTCGCCCACTTTGATATTGCGTAGAACGTCCGCAGCCTCAGCGGCGGCGATTCCCCACACGCTCGCGGCAGCGAGCGCGGCGAGAGCGTTTTCGACGCTGTGGCGGCCGGGAAGGGCGAGCGCCAGGCGTGCGCGTTCGCCGGGGCCGACAAACTCGAATTCGGAGCCGGCGGCGCCATGGTCCTGAATCTCTTCTGCGCGAAACTGCGCCTCGGCGCCAGATCCGAACGTCAAGACACGACCGTGCGCGACGTCCGCGAAACGCGCGACGCGCGGATCGTCCGCATTCAAGACCGCGAAGGTCTCCGGGCCGGCGAGCCCTTCGATCAATTCGCGCTTGGCGAGGGCGATTTCGTCGATCGAAGCGAAAAATTCCAAATGAACAGGCGCCACGCGCGTGACCACGCCCACTTGGGGCTCGGCAATCTCAGCGAGGCGCCGCAACTCGCCGCGATGTGACATGCCCAATTCGACCACGGCGGCTGTGTCTTCGGGATCGAGACGAAGCAACGTAAGCGGAAGGCCGTATTCGTTGTTCAGATTGCCCTCGGATTTCAACACGCGAAATTTCGCGGCCAGCAGCGCCGCCAGAATCTCTTTGGTTGTTGTTTTTCCCACCGAACCGGTGACTGCCGCAATACACCGGCCCCAGGCGCGCCGAACGGCTTGTGCCAGTTGCTGCAGCGCGGCCAGGGTGTCGCCGACCGCGAAAAGGCGGCCGCGAACGTCACGTTCGTACGTGGAAATCCGATCGTTTGCGACCACCGCGGCCTCCGCTCCCGCTCGCAAAGCCGCGGCGACAAAATCGTGTCCATCGTGTCGCGGGCCGTGGATGGCGACAAACAACTGGCCTCGACCCACAGCCCGAGAATCAATCGAGACGCCGGCCAGCCGCCCCAGGGGGGCGAGCCCCGAGGGAACTGCAACACCCAAAGCGCCAGCAATCTCTTGAACCGTCCACTGCATATGGTCCTCAGCGGCCTGGCCCTCACCGCGTTTGTTTTATTCTTTAACCACCATAGCCGCGCTCGCGCAAAATGCGGCGAGCCACTTCCCGGTCATCGAATTCAATCGTGCGATCTTTCAACACCTGAGTGGTCTCATGTCCCTTGCCCGCAAGCAGAACGACGTCGCCGGGCCGGGCTTGCTCGAGAGCCAGTTCCAAGGCGCGTTCGCGGTCCGGCTCGATCAGCACTTTAGCCGAAGTGCGCTGCAAGCCCACGAGCGCGTCATTGATAATCTTTAGCGGATCCTCGCCTCGCGGATTGTCGCTCGAAAGAATGACCACATCGCTCAGGCGGCCAGCGGCCGCCCCCATCAGCGGTCGCTTGCTTCGGTCGCGTTCGCCTCCGCAGCCGAAAAGCGTGATCATGCGGCCGGTGGGATGCAGTTCGCGCGCCGTCTCTAGCAGCTTTTGCAGCGCGTCGTCAGTGTGCGCGTAATCCACGACTAGCATAAAGGGCTGGCCCAGGTCGATTCGCTCGAAGCGGCCGGGTACTGCAGCTAGTGCCGAAATACCCGACTCGATGGCTTCGCGCCGAAAATCGAGCGCGATGCTTGCGGCGATGACCGCGAGCAGATTGTAAATATTGTTGCGGCCTACGAGCGGTGAACGAACTTCGATTTTTCCTGCCGGCGTTTCGGCGATGAAATCGAGTCCTCGCAGCGCCAGAGCAAATTTTTTCACGGTAACCTGGGCACCTGAACCCAAGCCGTAGGTGATAGTCTGCTCCGCGAGGTTCCGGAGTTGCTGGCCGTAGGGGTCGTCGACATTGACAATGCCGCAGCGCGCGCGGCCTGCGCCTGTGCCTTCAAACAAGCGGCGCTTGGCGGCGAAATAATTTTCCATGGTGTAGTGGAAATCGAGATGATCACGGGTCAAATTTGTGAAGACGCCCGCAGCAAAACGACAGCCCCAAAGGCGATCAAGGGCAAGCGCGTGAGAACTGCTTTCCAGAACGGCGTGGGTGCCGCCTGCCCGAACGATTTCGGAAAAGAAGCGCTGCAAGTCGAGAGATTCGGGCGTAGTGGTTCTCGCGGGATAGGTTTCGCGCGGGGTGCGATATTCGATGGTGCCAAAGAGGCCGCTATCGAAACCGGCGGCATGAATGATGGAGTCCAGAAGAAAGCTCGTGGTGGTCTTGCCGTTGGTTCCTGTGATTCCGACGAGTTGCAGCTTGTCCGCAGGACGGCCGTAGAAGTTTGCAGCAATGATCGCCAGCGCCTTGCGCGCATCCGGCACGTGCAGCCAAGCGACGGAAGCAGGAAGTCGTTGCGGCGCGATTTCTGCGTTGTGGGGTCGCGCGTCCAGCGTTTGGCTGCGCTCTGCGGGGGGCGGCATTTCGCTGACGATGGCCGTTGCGCCGCGCTCTGTGGCAGCGCCGATGAAGCGATTGCCGTCCGTCTTTTCGCCGCGTATGGCGACAAAAAGCGAACTGGTCCCAGCTTGGCGACTGTCGTAAACGACCGAAGAGATTTGCGCCTCGGGGTTTACCAAAGGCCCTTGGACCGCAGCACCCGCTACCAATTCCTGCAGTTTCATTCCAGCGTTTGTAAGTATAGGACGCCCACGAAGTGCGCTCAATTTTGCGGAGGCTTCATGTTCCGAAGAGTCCAACGGGACCCGGCAGGTCGGCCGGCGAGTCTGGTGCATTATCGGGCCGCCTTGTGGAATTGCGCTTGGGTACGGAGTTGAGCTTGCCTCAGGAGCGGTCGGCCGAATTGAAAAATAACGGAAGCGCCGCGACGCACCATGGCGCCAGGCTGAGGAGACTGCTCCTGCACTGTGCCCGTGCCGACCAGCACCGGATTCACTCCGAGTTGCACGCAAATCTCGGTAACCTGCCGTACCGTCTTTCCCGTCAAATCGGGAATTGATATGCCGTCGCCCGCGGCGAGCTCCACGGTGGGTGCCGGAGCCGAGACGGGAAGCACCCCGGCAGAGATCGGCTCGGGCTGCCCGGAGCTGGATGCGGCCGGCGTCAATTGAGCTGAATCGAAGTCGGAGACGTCGGCGGCTTCGCTGGCCTGCGAACGCCGCGCCGCTCTCAGCTTGGCCGGAGAAACCGGAATATCGTGAGGCACGTTGCGGTAGGGAAGCACTTGCTCGGCAATGCGCCTGAAGACCGGGGCGGCCACCGATCCGCCCTCGTGCAGGCCCACCGGGGAATCAAGCTGTACGAGAATGGTGACGGCTGCATTATTGATCGGAGCAAAGCCGACAAATGAAGCGATCAGTTGCGTGGCCGAATAACGGCCCGTGGTTGGGTCGATCTTCTGAGCCGTGCCGGTTTTTCCGCCGGAAGTATAGCCATCGAGCTGCGCCTTGGTCCCCGTGCCACTGAGAATCACGCCCTCGAGCATGGCGCGCATGGTGGCCGCCGTCGCCTCGCGGACGACGCGCCGCGGCGCAGGCTGCGGCTCCTGCTCGACCTGAGATGCCCTGCGCAGCGCCAGCACGACGTGAGGGCGATACAGCAGCCCGCCATTGGCGATCGCCGACACTGCGTTGATCATCTGCAAAGGGGTGACGCCGACCTCTTGGCCCATGGAAATCGAGCCCACCGAAACCGGAGTCCAATTTTCGACGCGCCGCAGCAGGCCGCGATTTTCTCCGGGAAGATCGATGCCCGTCGGTTCTCCGAAGCCATAGGCGTGAATGTATTCGTAGAATTTCGGCGCGCCCAGGCGCAGCCCGATCTTGATGGCGCCGACGTCACTCGAATGCGCGAGGATTTGCGAAACGGTGAGAAGCCCGTAAGCTTTGTGATCGCGGATGCGGTGTCCGGCAATGTAAATGGCGCCCATCTGGCAATCCACGACTTCGTCAGGCGTGGTGATGCCCTGATCGATGGCCGCGGAAAGCGTCACGATCTTGAAAACCGATCCCGGCTCGTAGAGCGCACCCACGGCACGATTCATGCGCGCTTGCGGCGGGCTGCCGGCGGGAGCATTGGGATTGAACTTCGGCCAGCTGGCCATGGCCAGGATTTCGCCATTGGAGGGATCCTCGACGAGCACCGTACCGGCCTTGGCACGCGTCTCGTCGATGGCGGTAGCGAGTTCTTTTTCGGCGATGAACTGGATATTCTCGTCAATAGTCAGAATAACGCTAGAGCCTGGTTCCGGGGTCTTGTCGGCGCTCTCGTACCAGCGGTTGTGCGCGTCGGTGAGAATGAACATGCGGGCAGCTTTGCTGCGGATGCGGCCATCGAGCTGGTATTCGATTCCGCCGAGCCCTTTCTCGTCGATATCAACATACCCGAGAACGGCGGCGGCCAAGTCGCGCTTCGGATAGAAGCGCTGATTTTCTTTCTGGAAATAGATGCCGCGCAGATTCAACTGCCGAATGCGGGCCACGGTAGCCGGCGGCAGCTTGCGCGCAATCCATACGAAAGAACGCGAGGAGCTGAGGCGCGTGGCAATCTCTTCAGGCGGCAGACCCAGGAGGGGAGCGAGCAAGCGCGCTACGAGATGATTGTCCGCGAGTTCCGCAGGCACCGCGAAACATGAGTCCAGCGAAGTGCTCATGGCCATCTCTTGCAGATTGCGGTCCAGAATGTCCGCGCGCTTGGGACTGATTTCGACGATGCGCTGCTGCTGGCGTTCGGCGCGAGCCAGATAATCGCTGTAGTGCAAAAGCTGCAAATCCGCGAGCCGCGCGACCGCGGCGGCAGTCCAGAGGCCGAGCGCCGCGGCCACGATCAGCAAACGGATCTGAGGGCTGCGGAAATCCATTCCGGGGACTTGCATCCCTTCAAATCAACTCTCAAATCAATTCTTCGGCGGTGCGCTCTCGCGAGCGAATTTATCTGGCCCGGCCGCTTCACTGAGTCCGGTCTGCGAACTCCGGTGGAGTCCACCGGACTCCCGAAACCGGAGCGTGAAAAGTTCCTGAGGGTCGGACCTGGGCAACCACGGGCTCGAATGGTGCCTCGAGCGGAGCCACCTGGCCGGGCACCGGTGGCGTAAGCTTGAGTTGTCGCCGGGCAATCTCATCTATCCGCGAAGGCGCGCGTAGACCGGCTATTTCCAGTTTCAGCTGCTGGTTCAATTCGGAGGCTTGGGAGCGCTCCGACTTAAGCGATTCCACACGATAACGAAGCTGCAAATACTCGAAGTGCTGCCAAGCGTAAAACAAGGTGGCAGCAGCGAGCAGGGCGCCCAGTCCAATCAAGCGCGCCATTTCGCGAAGCCGGGCCGAGGCGATCGGGCGAGCCAGGCGTGAATTATCAATCCGTTTGACGGTGTGAAATTCGGTACGCCGGACGGTTCGAGATCGAATCACGATGCCAACTTTTCCGCCGCCGGCGTAAGCTTCTCTGCGACGCGCAGCTTCGCGCTGCGCGCGCGGGGGTTCACCATAACTTCTGCTTCGCTCGGGCGCACCACTTTGCGGGTCAGCACCTTCACCACGCCATTGCCATCCAGGCGGCGAAATTCCTGTTTGACCATGCGGTCTTCGAGCGAGTGGTAGCTCAATACCACCCAGCGTCCCCCGAGAGCTAGTGTGGCAGGGGCCCGGTCAAGAAACTGCCCGAGTTCCTCCAATTCTCGATTCACCGCAATCCGCAGCGCCAGAAACGTTTTTGTCGCGGGATGCAGTTTCTGCCTTCCCCTTGAAGTACAAGCCCCTGCCACAGTCGTTGCCAGGTGTTCCGTGCTGCGAATGGGCCGCGCGCGCACAATGGCCCTGGCGATTCTTCTGGAGTCCCGCTCTTCGCCCAAGCGATAGAGCAGGTCGGCGAGTTCTGCCTCAGCAGTTTCGTTCACGATATCTGCCGCGGTGAGCTCAGTTCTTGAATCCATTCTCATGTCGAGAGGTCCCGCAAGGCGAAAGGAAAATCCGCGTTCGGCGGTATCCAATTGCAAACTGGAAACGCCCAGGTCGGCTAAGAGTCCGTTTAGCGGCGACAGATTCATCTCCTGGGCTACCTCATCGATCCTCGAAAAGTCAGCTTGCACCAGCACCACTCTTCCCCCGTATTTCTTTAGGCGCTCGCGAGCGATTTCCAAGGCCCCCGCATCGCGATCCAAACCAATCAATTGTCCTGCTGTGAGCCGCCGGGCAATCTCCACGGCGTGGCCGCCGAGCCCCACCGTCGCGTCCACATACGTGCCAGCGGGCTCTACTTGCAGCCAGCGCAAGGCCTCCTCGGCCAGCACCGGCGTATGACCTGCAGTCAAACTTATCGATCCCGTGCTCGCTACGCTCGCGGCAGCGCAGGCCGGGCCGCCCGATTAGATGCCCAATTCATCCAGAGTTTTTTCGTCCTCATCGGTGATTGGGCTGCCCTTCATGTTGTCCAGAAACCGTGTGTGGTTCCAAATCTGCAAGTAAGTCAAATTCCCCAGAACGTCCACATCGCCTCGCATCTGTGCGGATTCGCGCAGAATCGATGGAACCAAGATGCGCCCCTGCCCGTCGAGCTCAACAACCTGCCCGTAATAATTGGTGCGAGTCAGGAACTTCTGCTTCGTGCGGTTATGAGACGAAAGCCGCGCGAGCTTCTCCTCAATCTCGTTCCAGTTCTTCATCGGGTACACGCGCACGTAATCGCCGTTTTCGCTGGTCACATAGAACTTGTTCCCGTATTCCCGCAGAGCCTCCAGGAAGGCAGCAGGGATCTTCACTCTGCCCTTCTCGTCCACCTTCGCCGGATAGTTGCCACGAAGCACTGGGGAAATCGCCACGCAACCGGAAATTCAGTTCGTTTCGCACCACTTCACATCACTGATCGCCACTATCTACCACGTGGCCCCACATCTTAGACTCTGTTCGGAGCTTGTCAACAGGAAAACGGGAGGCTGGTTCGAAAATATGTGGAAAAGGACGGTGACTTGGCCCTTTGGAGCTCGAAACCCCCAGCAGTTGTATTTAAATGTTCCGAACACTAGATATGTTGGTCTTGAGTTTCAGTCAGCCGCGTGGTGTTGTGTCCAATGAGTAACATTCAGGGCGACGAAAAGGCGAAATCGTGTCAAGATCCTAAGTCTCCGTACGAATCCTGCTGCGAATGGCGCGACCAAAGTCGCTCAGCCTCGGGATGCAAACCTTGTGGCGAACCGGCTGCCCTCCGCAGCGGGACCGAGAGTGCGAACGATCTCCGCTGCTCGAACCCGCTTGGCGACCTCGTCCCGGTGCACGTAATGCACGGTGCGGTCGCGATCGATGATGAAATCGACAGGGTTGGCGATCCCGCCCTTCTCCCTCGGGTTATAGATATCTCGCAAAATCGGAGACGGTGCCCACGGCTCTCGCGCGGCCCGATTTCGCCTGTGGAACAAGGGACACGGCCGCGTCGACGGCTCCCGTGGCGTGGATTTCCGGGATTGGTCGCGGTAAT
>QHYS01000186.1:0-45053 GCA_003223325.1 Acidobacteriota bacterium | reverse complement strand
TGCAAACAGGTATCGTCGGCTTACCGCAGGTCGGCAAAACAACTCTTTTCCGCATTCTGACGCGGTCGCACCTGGAGGAAAAGGCGGCTCGCGGTGCCACCCACATTGGCGTGGCGCGAGTGCCTGAGCCGCGCATCGATCAGCTCGCCGCGCTTTACAAGCCTCGCAAGGTCACCTATGCCACCGTGGAGTACGTTGATGTGGGAGGAATCGTTCGCGACCGCGCACGCGATTCCGCGGTGTTGGCGCCGCTACGTGAGGTAGACGCGCTCGCTCACGTCCTGCGCGTTTTCGATGATCCCGCTGTGCCGTACCCGGCGGGCAGCATCGATCCGTTGCGGGATGCACAATCGCTCGATCTTGAGCTGATGCTTTCGGATCTCGAACAGATCGAACGACGCCTTGAGCGCGTGGAGAAAGACCTCAAGAAGAGGAAAGATCTCGCTATAGAGCACGAGCACGCGCTGCTCACGCGATGCCGCGCTTCCATCGAAGGCGAACATCCACTGCGCGAGCTCGAGTTCACCGGCGAAGAACGCAAAATCATGACCAGTTTCATGTTCCTTTCGCTGCGGCCGATGCTTTATGTGTTGAACCTCGGCGACGACGAAGTAGATAAGTTGGACAAGGCCATCGAGAGACACGGCCTAGAGAAGCTGCGCCTGAGACCGCAGAGCGCGGTGGTCGCCATTTGCGGCCGCATCGAAGCCGAACTCGCGGAACTCGACGATGCCGCGGGCGCCGAACTCCTGGCGGCCTACGGCCTAAAGGAGCCGGGGTTGCACCGGCTCATCTATGCCACCTACGATCTGCTGGGACTGATCTCGTTTTTTACCGCCGGCGAGCCAGAGGTGCGCGCGTGGACCATTCGCCGCGGCACCCCCGCCGTAAAGGCTGCGGGCGTGATCCACACCGACATCGAACGCAATTTTATCCGAGCCGAAGTGGTGCGCTGCGAAGATTTGCTGGCTGCGGGCAGTTGGCCCGCAGCGCGCGAAAAAGGGCAGGTGCGTCTCGAAGGAAAGGAGTATGTCGTGCGGGAAGGCGATGTGATTTTATTCCGCCACTCCGGCTGAACGCCGTGCGTACCATCAATTGCGGCGATTCGTTGCGATAAGCATGTCACGCTGGGCTAGGGTACCTTGCACACAAAATTCGCGGCTTCATCGATGCTTCCGGTTCCCGCATAGGCGGCGATTTGCGGATACGCGCAGATCGGGCGGGTACGTTCCGCAACACCGTTGTTGCTATGAGAAGCCACCATTTGATTTGGGGCCTGCCCCTTCTCAAACCATTGCGCCAGGGCGCCGATGGCATCGAAAGTGTTGGGACCGTCTCCGCCTCCACAATGCCCCATGCCCGGAAGCATGAACAGACGGATTGAATCAGCCGCCGCTCCGTCCATCGCTTTCAGCACGCTATTAAAATAGTTGACGGTGTTCACCGGCGATACCTGCGGGTCGCTCCACCCGTGATACATCAGCAACTTCCCGCTGTTACGGAAGAATTCCTTCAGATTTGGGTCCAAGGCGCTAGTCGTGCCATTGTCTATCTTGTCGGCAAGAGCCACGTCGCTATCCAGATTGAGTGTACGAAAATCCCAATCAGGATTCTTGAACACAACATACTTGAAGCCATCGGTAGCGTAAGAAAGCGGCTCAGGACCTGCGTGGTTGGCCCAGCCAAGTTCGCTGCCCGGCTCCAAGCCGGGATAGATTTCCTCCCCAGTCCGCGGATTCTTCGCCGCGGAGTAAATCTTACGGGTGACCTCGACTTGCTGAGACGTCAAGCATGATGGCTCATCGACACCCTTACACGCGAGAACCTTGGGATCGAAGTGACAGCGCCTGGGATTGCTGATCAGGCCGTCCTTGAGACCATCGAGTGCGTCGCACGCCTCCATGACAGCCTTGTGGATCATCGCGTACTTGCTCGGCGGGATGTAGCTGTTTTCGCCTTGGTGCACTGCCTGCGCGATCCACAGCGACCACACATAAATGTGCATGCGGTTGTTTGCAGGCGCGCCGGCGATGATGGCATTGTAGTCAGACGGATAACGCTGGGCTTCGGTGAGCCCCTGCCTGCCTCCGGTCGAGCATCCATTCCAGTACGATAACCGCGGTCCATCGCCGTAATAAGCCGCGATGATGGCCTTGGCCGCGACGGTCATTTCATGTTCGGACCGATAGCCAAAATCAATCATTTTCTCAGGATGCCCCAGCGCAAAGCTTCCGGTATTTCCGGTGTGTCCGGTATCCGTGCTGGCTGTAGCGTAGCCGTCGGCCAGACCGCGCGCCAGCGCTGGATAGCTGATGAATCCGGCCCAGCCTCCATTGCCGACAGATTGGAGCTTGCCGTTCCATCCTGAAAAGGGCAGCCAAACTTCGATCTTAATATCAGAATCGCTGGAGGGTCTCAGTGTTGCAGCGACGCGGCAGAATGCGGGAAGCTTACCATACGCTGCCGCCGGTGATTCACTAGGGCCGGGCGGCATAAATTCTCCGGCGCCGACGCTTTGTGCTGAGGTGATCGTGGTGTTCGCTTGCGAAAGAGTGGCCAGGCTCTCACAGGAAGCAGCGACTGCAGACGACGCGCTGGACGCCGTTATCGGCAGAACGCCTAAGACCACAACAGCTATACCACCATGCCACCTGCTGTTAGAGAACACGGTTCGACCTGCTTCACCGCAAACGGTCATCTTTCGCTCCTATCGGCACGCGGCGCTTCAGTTCTTCGAACCAGTTGAGCACCAGGTTGATTTGTGTGGCGGACGTACTTTGTTCGCCCTCTTTGACCTTCACAAGAAGCGCTGGCCGTCGGGCGTCGCATCCCAACCTGTGTTGGCGAGGTCCCGGTCTTCCAGCTACTTGGAAATTCTCTTTTGGCGCACGATACGCGGAAACCCAGTTCTGTCTGATGCCGGTGCCCGCAAAAATTTGACCCGCCCACCACGGGACCGTATGGAAACGAGGAGCGGCTCAAGCCACTGCCCAAGATCCTCGCGCGCCAGCCAGGTGCTGTCCACTAGACGCAACTCGCCGACCCCTTGCAATTCACCCTCGAGGCGTTCGAACAGTTTCTGCCTGGTGTCGTCCAGTTGCGAGTCGCAGAACTGCATGTAAAGCCGCTCGCAGGAGAGTTCGACCATGCGAGCCTTGCGGTTGGTTCCAAGCAAAATTAGGTCGCGACGATTCAAAGGGCTATGCCAAGAATAGGTGAAACGCAGCTTCTATGCGCGTGTAGCAAGCGCCAGCACAGTGCGGCGAACCAGCGCTTTCGTCATCGGTACTTTGTATGCGTTCTTTGTGAGCGGCTGAGCTCCCGCGACAGCGGCTTCGCCGACCTTCGAGGCTAGCGCCGGCGTGATTCGCTGGCCGGCGAGCAGGCGTTCGGCGTCTGGTACGCGCCACGGAATCGGCGCAACGCCGCCCAAGACGACACTAGCGCTCCGGCAGATTTCCCTGTCCATATCGAGCACGACCGCGGCGCTGACCACGGCGTGTGTCCACGCTTCGCGGTCGAGGACCTTGTTATAAGTGCTCCGCCTGCCTGGAGGGGCCGGCGCCAATTGCACCGCTGACAAGAGTTCGCCCGGGGCCAAGATGTTTTCTCGCGTGGAATCCTGCCGTGGCAGAACGAAGAAGTCAGCCCCAGGCACCACGCGCTCACCCGAGGGCCCCACGACGCGGAATTTCGCGCCGAGCGCGACCAGGGCGGTAGCCGTGTCCGATGGGTGGACGATGTAACTAGGGCCGCCGCCGAAAATCGCATGGAACTGGTTCTCACCCCCGACGGAATAGCACATCGAGCCGCCATTCTTCAGGCACGGGAAGCCATTGCGGAAGTACCAACACCATGGGCGCTGGCAAACGTTGCCCCCGAGCGTACCGACATTGCGAATCTGCGGCGTCGCCACCGTTTCGGCTGCTTCGGCCAGAACCGTGTACTGGCTGCGAATCACAGGATGGCTGCCGAGAGCGTCGAGCGTGATGAGCCCGCCGATGTGCACGCCGCCTGCTTCTGGAACTACCTGGTCGAGCCCTTTAATGGTCTTGAGGTTGACCAGCACATCTGGCTTGACGATGAAGTCTTTCACCAGAGCCAGCAAGTCGCTGCCACCGCCAACAAGCGAGGCCGTCTGTCCGTTCGTGCGCGCTTGCTGGACGAGCGAAACGGCCTGGTCAAGAGAATTCGGGTTCGTGTTGGTGAAGGTTTTCATACCAGCGCCCCCAGAATCTTGTCTCGTGTGATGGGCAGGTCTTTCATTCGACGACCGATGGCGTTGAAGACGGCATTGCCGACGGCGGCGACCGCGTGAACGATCCCAGCTTCACCGATACACTTGGCGCCAAAGGGACCATACCCGTCATCGCTCTCGATGAAGATCACCTCGATCTCAGGAGCGTCGAGATGAGTCATGATACGCGTACCGTAATAGCCGGTCGTTAGGGGCTGTCCCGTTTGTCGGTCGTACAACAAGTCTTCGTGCAAGGCCATCCCGATACCCTGGGTCGCGCCGCCCTTGACCTGACTTGTTGCCGTGAGCGGATTGAGGATGCGGCCGGAATCTTGGACGGCAAGATACTTGAGAACCCGAACTCGGCCGAGCTCGGTATCGACTTCTACTTCCACAAAGTGCGCGCCGAACGCTTTGCGCACCTTGCCCTCGGATGTGGGATTCGGGCTGGCGGAGGCGATCAGCACGTTATCGCCCTTTGGCAGACCCTTCGCCGCAATCTGGCGCTTGAGATCGTGCGCTGCCTCGATCACGGCGTACCCGGTCATATCCGTGGTGCGGCTGCCTGACTCGCCCACCGAATACGGGCACCGATCCGTGTCGCCCCACACGATCTCAATGTTCGACAGCGGCACGCCCAATGCCTCGGCCGCAATCAGTGCCATGGTTGTCTTGGCTCCGGCCCCGATGTCCGTAACGCCGACGAAAACGGTGTACCGGCCATTCGAATCAAGACGGATCACGGCGCTGCTCTGGCCCGTTGGCGAACGCAAGGCCATGAAGGCCATGCCGACGCCGCGCTTGATCGGTCCCGGGTCCGCTCCCGGCGGATGCCAGCGCTTTTTCCACTCGAAAGCTTCAGCGCCGCGGCGAATACACTCCTCGAGGGTGTAATTCGTGTAAGGCACCTCGTCGTCGGACTTTCGCGTCATGTTCTTCAAGACGAACTCGACCGGGTCCATCTTCATCTTGTAGGCCACGTCGTCCATCATCGACTCGATACCGAAAAAGCCCTGAGGGAATTCGGGCGCGCGGTAGTTACCCGAAACAGCCCTGTTGGTATACACAGGATAGGTGACGCTCTCGACGTTGGGGCACTGATAGAGTTCGATCCCGCCGATGCCTCCCGTATTTTTGCGGTACGGCCCCATGCCGCTATAGCCGCGCAACTGAAGCGCCTGGAGCACACCGTCGCGGCTGACGCCAACCTTGTAGTATTGCGTGGTCGGCCAGCGGCCGTGGACGCCGATAAAATCCTCTTTGCGCGACAGTTCCAACTTTACGGGCGCCCCAGTTTCCTTTGCCAGCACTGCGGCGATAAGGTCAGCGTCCTGATTTTGGTTCTTGTTGCCGAACCCACCGCCCATGTACTTGCAGATGACGCGCACCTTCTCGTCAGGGATTCCCAAATCTCTAGCCATGTCGTGGCGGCAATTCGATGTCCCCTGGGTTGGGGTGTACAAGGTCAGCTTGTCGCCCTCCCAGCCGGCAACACACAGACGGGGCTCCATCTGCGCGTTGTGGACATAGGTGGTGGTGTAGCGATCTTCGAACACGAAGTCTGCCGTGCGGAAACCCTCTTCGACGTTACCGCGGCGATAGACTTCCGGTTCCATTTCGTTCTTCGCGGTGGGCGAGAGGTTGCCCTCTGGCCAGATCTTGACGCTTTCGGGGCGGAGTGCCGCTTCCTGATCGAGCACGAATGGAAGCACTTCATAATCAACATTGATGAGCCGAACAGCCTCTTCCGCGAGATGGCGATTCGTCGCCGCTACGGCCGCCACCGGCTCTCCGAAAAAGCGCACCGGGTTGTTGAAGAGATAGCGTTTGTGGCGAGTTATTTTTTTGATGTCGTCAACATACTGCCTTCCCCCTGAAATCGAACCGGCGCCCCAGACGACACTGCAGTTCTCGTGCGTCAGGACAAACTTGACCCCAGCGAGAGCCAAGGCCTTGGAGGCGTCAATCTGCCGGATGCGCGCGTGCGCATGCGGGCTGCGCAATACGCGCGCGTACAACATCCCTGGAAGATGAACGTCTCCGGTATAAGTGGCTTTCCCGGTCACGCGTTCAACTGCGTCAATGCGGGCGGTGGGATGGCCGATTGTCTTCAACGGGGTGAGTTTGGATGGCCGGCTCATCACGCACCTCCTGCACGAGCCGAAGCTTTTGCACCCCGCCTGCCGGGTGCGGTCGAACGGCCTGCACCCCGGTCGGACGTCTTCGCATCCCTGGTTGAAGACGCGGCCAGCACAGCCTCAACGTAGCGATTGTAGTTGGAGCAGCGGCAGATGTTCCCCGTCATCGCCGCGCGGACCTCCCGCGCCGTTGGATGAGGATTGCGAGTGAGCAGGCCCCTCGCGCTCATGAGCTGTCCTGACGTGCAGAAACCACACTGCGGTCCATCGTGCTCTACGAACGCCCGTTGAAGCGGGTCGAGTTGGTCGCCATGAGCGAGGCCCTCGACGGTGCGGACCTCTCGCCCGTCGGCCCACACCGCCAGATTGCTGCACGAGTAGACGGGCTTGCCGTCCAACAGGACAGTGCAGGCTCCGCATTCGCCGCGGTTGCAGCCGATCTTCGTTCCGGTCAGGCCGAGATGATCGCGCAGCACTTCGGCCAGCGTCCAACGATCTTCCACTTCGAGGCGATGTTCGGTGCCATTCACCACGAGCCGGATGGCCGTGCTAGGTACCTCTCTTGTCGCGCCACCAGTTTCGGGTTGGATACTGCTGGACAGTTGCGCACTGAGCTTGGGCCCGGCAGTCGCCGCGACCAGAACAGCGCCACTACCTTCGAGAAATTGCCTGCGGGAGATATCGTGCTTGCGTTTACTCATGACACCTTCCCAGAAAGGTAAAGAGCAGAACCTCGCACAGAATGTTTGTAGTCTACGCCGGTGCCGAGCCGAAATTCAATCGAGTCCCGAAAATTGCAAGTCATGAAGAGCCTAGGCCGCATTCATGAGTGTCTTCTCCTGTATCGAAAATACAAACACGTGTGCTGGGCGTACTCTCGCGATAGGTTCTTCAGGGTACCTAGTCGCGGGACCAAAGCTGGAATTGTTGCCAGCCACTGCACCTACATCTTAGGCCGTATTGTTCGGCCGTCGAAAAATCTTATATTCTATAAGTACCCAAGAGTCGGGCGCCTTTTGACGATGCTCGGCCACCAAGCGGGATAAGGAACATTATGAATGTCAACAGTGTCAACCTCTATCGCCGCATTCGAGCTTAGTTACGAGCGCGGCTTTCTTCCCCTTCACGATCCTCTGACCCGTCTTCCCAGGGCCTTCGACGCATGGGAAACTGTGGCTCTGGGCTTACCAAAACTCCTCATTTCGGATCAACTTCGCCGCACAATCGCAGATCTTCCTCCATTCCCAATCGAAGCGATAAGCGACTCTCGGGAACGCGAGAGAGCCATGGTTCTCTTAAGCTATTTGGGGCACGCCTACGTCTGGGGAGGTCCTCGGCCCGAATTGATGTTGCCGGCGAGGCTTGCTGTACCGTGGCACCAGGTTGCCGAGAGTCTGTGCCGGCCGCCCGTGCTCAGCTATAGCAGCTACGCGCTTCACAATTTTTTCCGTTTCGATACGTCACGCGAGATCGAATGCGGCAACCTCGGCCTGATCCAAAACTTTCTCGGCGGGATGGACGAGGAATGGTTCATCCTGATTCACGTGGAGATCGAGCGGAAAGCCGCCCCAGCGATAGCCGTGCTGGATGTGTGTCTCGATGCCGCCGAAGCGCGCGACGCGGAACAACTGGAAGTTCTCCTCTCCCAAGTTGGATCCTCGTTGACTTCCATGTACGCAACCCTTCAGAGAATGCCGGAACACTGCGAACCTTTGATTTATTACCATCGGGTTCGCCCTTACATTCACGGGTGGAAGGATCATCCTGATGTCCCAGACGGTCTCGTATACGAGGGGGTAGAAGCTTACGGAGGGCATCCCCAACAGTTCCGCGGCGAAACCGGAGCCCAGAGTGCGATCGTCCCAGCGCTCGATGCGATGCTCGGCGTGGGACACAAGGAAGATGCGCTTAGCTCTTATCTCCGAGAGATGCGCACCTACATGCCCCCGACACATCGCGCCTTCATCGAGTCGCTGGAAAGACGAGTTCCAGTGCGGCCGTTTGTCCAACGTGCCGGCCGGCGACAATTGACCTCGAAGTATAATGCGTGTGTAGAGGCTCTCGAGGCCTTTCGTTCACTGCATCTCGAATATGCTGCCGCCTACATATTCCGGCAAGCCCAGACCGATGCGCAGAATCCCCATGCAGTCGGAACTGGCGGGACGCCTTTCATGCAGTATCTGAAAAAGCACCGCGACGAAACCACCGAGAGCCGTCTGTAGTGAGGTCGCGCGAGGCGCCCTTTCGATTGTCGAGGGCGCCTAGGCGCGTTATTTCGATCCTTCCTTTGAGGCTTCTTCCGCGGCCTTCTCGGCGGCGCGCGCTCCAGCGAGGATGCCGGTCATGGCGTAATTCGCCTCGTGACAGGCGTATTCGTAGATGGGATCGTCGCTTTTCGTTGTGGGAACGACGGCGGTCCACGGCCTGGTCCACATCGTCGGATCGTCGACCGTGAATTCGTAGAGGAGCGTGTTCGCATCGACGCGCGTGAAGCGTTCGACGAGGTGCGTGTTCGCGCTGGAGCCTTCGAGGCTCGTCTCGCGCCTGAAATTGGTTGTGTCCACCACCAGGCTATCGCCCTCCCAATGGCCTCGCGAGTCCCCCTTCCACTGGCGAACGCTCCCATGCGGACGCCCGTCCAAGGGAACGATGCGAGCGTCATGGACCATCTCATTGAGAATCACTACGTATCCAGGGGTTTGGAACAGCTGAAAGTTATTGTTGTAGGCGCCTGGAGTCATCGGCGGTCCTGCGTTCAGGCCAACAAGGCAACGCTCCTGCAGAGGTCGGTCCTCCCACGAATCAGCGTGTGGATGTCCAAGCTGGTCGTTGCGCTGTGCGGCCGCGCGGAGGTTCGCCTGCTTCTGCCCTTCCGCCGTCCAGGCAGGAAGCCGGCCGTCGAGCGGATCCACGATCAGCGACGTGTGCTTTGTCCCTGCGACCTTGTGGCCCCGGTCGTACCAAAACTCGTTGTAAGGGACAACACCGCCCGGCGGATAAAATAAACCACCTTGCTCGGGATCAATCAAATCACGATTCTGGCGTTGGTTTTCTTGCTTTTCGTAGTTCGCTGCTTCCTCGTCGGTAAAAAACGCTTTCGTTCCCAACTCCTTGGGTCTTTCCAGTGGGGTGATAGTGCGGTAGTCCCATACTCCCTGCAGGTCCGGCTGGCCATCTGCTGTACGTGGCAGAGTCCAAGCCTTCGCTGCGGGTGTTGCCTTCGCCGGGGACGGGGCCTGGCCCGCTATGGGTAACGGCGCCAGCAACGCGACCACGATTACGGCTGCCACGCCGCCCATTGAAGCGAGAAATCGATGGCTCATCTCAACCTCCTTCTCACCTGCTCGGCTGCTTGCGCACAAGCTCTTGCTCACCTGGGCCCAGTCTTAGCGGCCTCTTCCGCGGCCTTTTCTTCGGCTCGAGCTCCGGAGAGGATACCAACCATCCCATAATTCCCCTCATGACACGCATACTCATAGATGGGTCCCGGAGTTTTCGTCAGGGGGACCGCTACCGTCCAGGGCCTCGTAAACGTTGTCGGGTCGTCGACCGTATATTGGTAGTTGATCGTGTCATTGTCGACCCGGGTGAAGCGTTCCACCAGATGCAAGTTCGCGCCGGCTCCTCCACAGCAATTGAATGCGTTGGATCTAATTTCGTCCCTGAAATCGGTTGTGTCGACCACCAACGTATTGCCCTCCCAATGGCCGCGTGAGTCCCCCAACCATTGGCGGATGTTTTGCGAGACGTGTGGACGCCCATCCAGGGGGATAACGCGAACTTCGTGGATCATCTCCTGAAGAATCGCCACGTATCCAGGACCCTGCAGAATCAGGAAATTATTGTTGTAGCCCCCAGGAAGCTTTGGCGCACCGCGGGTCAGACAACGCTCCCCTAAGTTCCGGTCTTCCCAGGAGTCGGCGGCGCCACGTCCATGCCTGGCCTCTGCACGGGCGGCCTCTCTCTTGTGCGCCTCTGGCGTCAGGGGAGGAATTCTGCCATCCGGCGGATCGACAATCAGCGAAGTGCGCCTTGTCGGTACGATCTTTGTTCCGCGGTCGTACCAGAAGTTGTTATAAGCAAGGGCGACGTCAGCTTCCGCATCTTGGTTGTCGCGGCGATCCGCATTATTGTGCTCAAGCACTCGCTTTTCATATTCCGCCGCTTCTTGTTCCGTAAAAAACTGCTTCCCTGCAAGCTCACGGGGTCGTTCCAAGGGCGTAAGAGTGCCATTGGACCATATTCCCTGCAGGTCCGGTTGGCCGTCGGGTGTACGCGGCACAGTCCAAGTCTTCACTGTGGGTGTTGCTTCCGCCGCGGATTGGACTTGGCCCGCGGCGCGTACCGGCGCCAGCAACGCGATCGCGATCACGACTGGCAGAGCACTCATTGAAGCGAGAAATCGATGACTCACTTCAGACCTCCTTCTCACTTGCTCGACTGCTTGCGAAGAGGCCCGTACATCAGCTCTTCCGCGAACTCTACGCACTTATATTCCAACAGTTGAGCATTCTTTTCCAGCCGCCGATAAAGCGGCATTCTCATCTTCCAGGGTCGCGAAAACACCTTCTGGTCTTCGATGGTGACTTCGTAATCGAGGGCGTCTGGGCTGATGGGAGTGTAGCGTTCGACTACATGTAAGGCGTCACTATGGAAGTTCCCGGCTCTGTCAAACCAGGTCTGGTCGTTGAAACTCGTGACGTCTACGACCAGCGTATCCCCGTCCCAGTGGCCGACCGACCACCCCATCCAGGTATCGTTGGGACTCTTCTGATTGCTATTCATGTAGATGGTTCGACTTGCGCCCGCAAACTCGTAGGCCATGAGGATGTACTGCGGAGTCTGAAATATTTGAAATGGATACGGCATGTACGTGGCGCGTGGCACGCCCGGCAGGTAGCACTTGATTTCCGGGTCAGCGGTCAACCAGTGCTCAGAGTTCTCTTTCTTTTTCGCCACTGCGGCCGGCAGATAGGGAATCTCGTTGCCTTCCACCACCCCGAGTCCTGCCGGAACGCTGAAGGCCGCACCTAGTGCGACCATTGGTCCCATTCGCGCCGCATGATCCTGGATATCCCAATTTGCTGTGTTGAGAGCCTCCCAAATCCCGTTTAAGTCCGGTTTGCCATCCGCTGTACGCGGCGCCTTGTAAGCCTGGGCCTGACCCACAGTCGGCATCACGCCCAGCCAGAGGGCGGCCACCAAAGCTGCCTTGGCAACCACAAAAGTTGTGCCTCTCAAGCAATTCTGCATCTGTGATCCCCTCTACATGTAGCTACCGTGCTTCCGGGGAGTATAGGCCCTTGAGGGCTGACTGCGCATCCTGAAAGCGTTGCATCTAGCTTGTCGGTTCGTTCAACTTCGCACGAATCGTCGCAGCGAGCGTGCGGTGTGCCCGGCAGCCGATCGCGTCGAGTGGAGGCGCATCGGTTTTCTCGATTTGGCGCAGTCGCTGCCGGAGTAGCTCGATGCGAGCTCGGCTTTGGGCCGTGAGCCGAGCGGCAATTCTGGTGTCGCGTCCGGTGGCAGGCTTTCCTTTGGAAATCGCTTGCGCAACGGCTTCGAGTGCCGGGGCTACGGCGGCCCAGTCGTGGCACAACATGGCGATGTCGGTGCCCGCTTCGAGCGTCTTGATTGCGCTCTCCCCATTTTCATAACGACGAGCAATCGCGCCCATGCCGAGATCGTCGGCCAGGATGATGCCATCGAAAGATAATTGCTCGCGAAGAATCGACTGCAGCAACTCGCGTGATAACGAAGCGGGCCGGGCTGAATCGATCCGCTGCACTAAAATGTGCGCGGTCATGATCAACGGCACACCCGTTTTGATCGCCGCCGCGAAGGGGATGAGTTCCTGAGCTATCAGGTGGTTGCGCGTGCCGTCGAAAAGCGGCAGATCGACGTGCGGATCTACGGCGGCGTCACCGTGGCCGGGGAAGTGCTTGGCGCACGCAAGCACGCCTTCGGCCTGCAGCCCGCGCAGGAACGCGCAGCCCATTTTCGAGACGTGTTGAGGATCGCTGCCGAAGCTGCGACCCGACGTGACGGGGCTTTCGGGATTGGTGGCCAGATCGAGCATGGGGGCAAAATTCAGGTTCACTCCGGCGCCACGCAGCTCACGGGCCATGGCGCGGGCCATACGCTCGACAAGACTGCTATCGCCCAAGCGGCCTAGTTCGGCCGGGGACGGCCAGGGAGTGAAGGGTTCGCCAAGGGAGAATTTCGTTCCGCCTTCCTGATCGATGCCAATCAGGACGGGGCGCGCGGCGGCTTCCCGAATTGCATATGTTAACTGGCGGAGCTCGGCGATGTTACGAAAATTGCGCGGATAGATGGCGACGCCGGCCAAGCCGCCGGCCAGCAGGCCAGCGAGTTCGCCGGAAAGCTCCTGGCCGGGAAATCCGAGCAGAAATCGCTCCAGCACCTCTTGCGACTTTGGCCCCTTACCCGGCAATTTGTTATCTTTCACGTCGTTGCACGGATGTTATCATTCGCCGATATCCAATCACTCGACGACGCCCGTTTGAGCCGCGAAGCTAACCGACAGAAGGGAAGCATGTAAAGTTGCGAATAGAATCGCGTGCTCCCACGCGCATCGATTTGGCCGGAGGCACGCTGGACATCTGGCCGCTCTACCTCTTCCATCCAGGCGCCCTGACGGTGAATTGTGCCATCACGCGCTATGCATCGTGCGTGGTTGAGACCCAATCCGGCCGGGGCCCCGTCCAAGAATCGATCCGGCTCGTCTCGCAAGACACAAGGCGTCAGGAGACGTTTCCTTCGCTAGCGGCTCTGGAACGCGCACGCACCTACCGTCTGCCCTTACTCGCTCACCTGGTACGTTTCTTTCGGCCTCGCCTGGGGCTGACGTTGACGACCGATTCGGAGGCGCCCGCTGGCGCGGGCATCGGCGGTTCGAGTGCGATGGCGGTGGCCATTTGCGCCGCGCTCGATCGGCTCACTGGCGCGGCCTTGCGTCTGGAAGATTGGATCCACATCAGCCGCGACGCGGAAGCTATCGTGATTCGCGCGCCCACGGGAACGCAGGATCACTATCCCTCCGCTTTTGGCGGTGCCAGCGCGATTCATTTGGAACCGGGGGGCGAACGACGCGAAGAGGTCGGTTGCGATCTCGACGAACTCCAGCGCCGTCTGGTTCTCTGCTATACAGGGAAGCCGAGGAAGCACGGCATAAACAACTGGGAAGTATTCGAACGACACATTCGAGGCGACAGGCGAATCTGGCGTAATCTCGCACGCATCACGGACGTGGCGCGCCGGCTCTTTGTTGCACTCAATAGAAATCACTGGGAGGAAACTGGCAGGCTCATTCGCGAGGAATGGGAGTTTCGCCGGCGCAATTTGCCCACGATTTCTACGCCGATGGTTGACCGCATTATTGCTGCTTCGCAACGTCAAGGCGCCTTGGCGGGCAAAGTCTGCGGCGCGGGCGGAGGCGGTTGCGTCGCGTTATTGATTGATCCCGCGGCGCGTGTGCGCGTGGAGGCTGCGGTTTTGGCGGCTGGAGGCGAGCTTCTGCCGCATGGCATTGATCGCGAAGGTGTGCGAATCAGAGTAGGTATGAAGCGGCGATTCGAAGAGCCATAGGCCATAGGTCCGCGATAAGCCGCTATTTTCGATGCGTTAATGGCATTCACACCCTTGCCCGCCGACGGTTAGCATCGCGGCGCAGGATTGACCACAGGTTGCAGCAACACGGGAAAGCACTCAAAGTTGCGGTGCCTCGGAGCCAAAGTCTCGGGAAATGTGATTTGCGTCCGAGGATTGAACGACTGAGGTCGAAACTGGCCCCGCCACCCGGTGATTCGGCGATCGGGGCGGGTTTCCTTAGCATCAAATTGGGCGTAGAATAGCAGTACTAATTACATCTGCCATGTTGCGTCTCGGCCCCATCGCCCTCGTGAGCCTGCTCCTCCTCAGCTCCGCAGTTTGCGTGGCGTCGTCCCGCGCTGGGCAGAATGCGCCGCAGCCTGGCACGACTCAGTCGCAGCCATCCGACGATCAGGGCGCTCCTCCTACTTTGCAGCATGTCACGCCCGGTTCCCAAACGGGCGAAGAGCCTCCGGTGCCGAACGGATCAGCGAATCCGACCGGAGCGGTAGTTCAGCCCGAACCTGCCAGCCAGGATGTGAGCAGCCCGCCGGAGCCGCCGCCTCGGAATGCTCCGCCCCTGCGGGAAGAATCTAGGTTGCAGATTATCCGCTATGTTTCCGGGGAATTCGCGAAGGTGGTGACGCCACTGCCCGGAAGCAAGAAAGGCTACCACTTCAAAGCCGGCGCTCCGCCGGATCAGGATTCGCTGCGAAGGGCGCTCACGGCGGATGGCGCGGCGCTCAACGTGGGCGATTCGGTGCAAATTACAAAAATCGAATTTCACGGTCGCGAGATCCAATTCGATATTAACGGCGGCCCGAAGGGACACACATCGTGGCGCCAGCGCATACATATCGAAGGGGGATTGGGGCTTCCCGTTTCGACAAGCACCACGACTACGCCGCAGGACACACCGGTTGTCCAGCAAAAAGGCGGCGCGACGATTTTTCTGGATTTTGGCGGCGCGGTTCCGGACATGACCGCAGACCAACTGAAAGGCTATCTCTCAAGAGTGCTTGATTTCTCCAAACAGAGGTCGGCTGCGGTTGCCTGGGTGGATTCGCTTCCTGCCCCAGTGCGCGAGGCCATTGCGGCGAAACGCGCCGAAGTAGGCATGGACCACGATGAGGTCACTGCGGCTATGGGCCGGCCGGAACGAAAGGTTCGCGAGCGAGACGCGGATGGGAACGATACCGAGGATTGGATTTACGGTAAGCCGCCCGCTAAGACGATCTTTGTGACGTTCCATGGCGATAAGGTCGCCAAAGTCACACAGTATCCCTGAAGCCTGGATAGACTCAGTCGGTTCCCCCTCTTTTCGAGTCAGGAACTCTGCCTGTGCGAAGGGATCTTTGCGCGCGTGGTGCAAGGCAAACCATGAGTGCGCAGGTCAGAAAGCTGTGCCAAAGCAAAACAGAGCCGTTGGGGATTGCAAGACCGCTGGGACCGCTGGTGCCCACGGGTGCCCGCGTTGACATCTGATCGGACGCACCGTAGCATTTCTGGTTCCGCTTGGCTTAATAAAAGAGCGACTGAGACGCGTCAATCTTGGGGAATGCGTGGAGAATGGTCCCGAGATTGCAAATGCCAGGTATCGCAATTTGCTTTGCGGAGGGGGCATGCCCATCAAAGTAGGAATTAACGGCTTCGGGCGGATCGGCCGCAACATCATGCGCGCGGCGCTCACTGATCCGGCAATCGAGTTCGTGGCGGTCAATGACATCACCGATTCCAAAACGCTGGCTTATCTACTGAAGTACGATTCGATACTCGGCAATCTTCCAAACTGCGTGAAGCACACCGACGACAGCATCTCGGTGGACGGAAAGAGTTTCCGAGTATTCAAGGTGAAAGATCCGGCGCAGCTCGATTGGGCATCCGTGGACGCGCAGATCGTGGTGGAGTCCACGGGGCTGTTTACTTCCGGGCCGGAGGCGCGCAAGCATATTAAAGGGCCGGTCAAAAAGGTGATCATCTCCGCGCCGGCCACCGATCCTGACCATACGCTGGTGCTTGGCGTCAATGAGAAAACCTATGATCCCGCAAAACACAACGTCATTTCGAACGCTTCCTGCACAACGAATTGCCTGGCCCCGATAGCCAAAATCATGCAGGATACTTTCGGGATCGTGCACGGCACGATGACCACGATCCACTCCTACACGAACGATCAGAGATTACTGGACCTGCCGCACAAGGACCTGCGCCGCGCGCGAGCCGCGGCGATTTCCATGATCCCTACCTCCACGGGGGCGGCCAAAGCCTTGCACTTGGTGATTCCTGAGCTCAAGGGGAAACTGGACGGCTACGCCATGCGTGTGCCCACGCCCAACGTGAGCGTGGTGGATTTGACGGTGACTACGGAGAAACCGGTCACGGTGGATTCCATCAACGCAGCCATGCGCCGCGCCGCCGAGGGCCCTATGAAATCCATTCTTCAGTATGAGGAAGAGGAACTCGTCTCCGTCGATTTTCGCGGTAATTCCCATTCTTCGATTCTGGATGCTGGCTATACGCGAGTCGTGGCCGGGACCTGCGCCAAAGTGCTGGCCTGGTACGACAATGAATGGGGCTACTCTTGCCGCTGCCGCGATCTGATCAAGTTCATGGCTGCGAAGCTGTAAGCGCCTGGAATTTTCGGTAGCGGACTAGTTAGAACCTGTGTTTGGTGTCATCTCGAGGGCTGATTTTGGTCCGAGGGATCTGCTTTTTCAATCAGGTTTGTGTACAGGCAGATCCCTCGCTTCGGTGGCATGACGCATTGCAGAGATTCAATCTGACACCATGACTGAATTTCCCGGCCAAACAGATCGCTCGATGAAGAAGCTTTCTATTCGCGATCTCGAGCTCTCGGGAAAGCGCGTTTTTGTGCGCACAGATTTTAATGTGCCGCTCGAGAATGGCCGAGTTGCGGACGATACGCGAATCCGCGAAACCTTGCCGACGCTGAAGCTCGCGCGCGAACGCGGAGCGCGCCTCGTTTTGGCCTCGCACCTCGGGCGGCCGAAAGGCAAGCCGGACCCCAGGTACAGCTTGCGGCCGGTGGTCAGCCGGCTGGCGGAGTTGTTGGGCGCTTCGGTGGAGTTTGCGTCAGACTGCATAGGGGCCGAACCCGACGCCAAAAGCCGAGCACTGACCAACGGGTCCGTGCTCCTTCTGGAGAACGTCCGCTACCATCGCGAAGAAGAAGCAAACGACGAGGCATTTTCGCGGCAACTGGCGGCGCTGTGCGATGCCTTATTTGTTTGCGACGCCTTCGGCTCCGCGCACCGCGCGCACGCTTCCGTTGTTGGGATCACGCGCTTCGTTCGCCAGGCGGCAGCGGGACTGCTGATGGAACGCGAATTGGCCTATCTGGGGAAGACGCTCTCCGCTCCGGAACGCCCGTTTGTCGCGGTGTTGGGCGGCGCAAAAGTGTCGGACAAAATCGAGGTGGTCGAGAATCTGATGAAAGTCGCCGATGCCATGCTCATCGGCGGCGGAATGGCGTACACGTTTTTCAAGGCGCAGGGAATTGCGGTGGGCAAGTCCATCGTGGAGCCGGATAAAATCGAGCTGGCGTCGCGGGTTCTTTCCGACGCCCGCTGTCGAAATTTTCGGCTGCTCCTGCCCTCGGATCAGGTCGCGGGCGCCGAATTTCGCGCGGACGCGCAGAAGCGTACGGTTCCTGTGGGCGAGATGGCGGATGGCTGGATGGGCCTCGATATCGGTCCGCAGACGGTGCAGCGTTTTTGCGCCGAAATCGCCGGCGCGAAGACAATCGTTTGGAATGGGCCGATGGGCGTGTTTGAAATGCCGGCGTTTGCTCAGGGCACGCTGGAAATCGCCAAGGCCATCGCTGCCGCTACTTCGCGCGGCGCGACCTCGATCGTAGGCGGTGGAGATTCCGTGGCCGCTGTCCACCAGGCGGGCCTTGGCGATAAGGTCTCGCACATTTCGACGGGCGGCGGCGCCTCCCTGGAGTTCCTGGCCGGCAAGAAACTGCCGGGCGTGGAAGCGTTGACGGATAAGGCCTCCTGAGTGGCCAACGACGTGTCGCCCATGCGCAAACCGGTAATTGTCGGAAACTGGAAGTTGTACAAGACGCAGCAGGAGGCGCGCGAGTTTTTTGCCGCGTTCAAGCCCCTGGTCACGGCGGCGAAACATTGTGAGATAGTGGTGGCGCCGCCGTTCACGGCGATTGCGGTATGCGTTGAGGTGGTGAGAGGTTCATCCATCGGAATTGCCGCGCAGGACGTCTACTGGGCCAATGAGGGAGCATTCACCGGCGAAGTCTCGCCGCGAATGTTGATCGAGGCGGGTTGCCGCGCCGTAATTATCGCGCACTCGGAGCGTCGACAGTTCTTTGGCGAAACGGACGAAAGCGCCAACCGCAAGGTGAAGGCCGCGCTCGCGGTGGGGTTGACTCCGATCCTCTGCGTCGGCGAGACGCTCGGCGAACGCGAGGCTGGCAGTACAAAAAAAATCCTCGAAAGGCAGTTCCGCGGCTCGCTAGCTGCGTTGACCCCCGCCGAGTTCTCACGTATCATCATGGCTTACGAACCGGTTTGGGCGATCGGCACCGGCCGCACCGCCACGCCCGAGGTCGCAGCCGAGGCGCACAAATTCCTGCGTGACTTGGCGGCGGGCACTTTTACCGCCGAATATGCCGCCTGCTTGCGAATCCTCTACGGCGGCAGTGTCAAACCCGAAAATATCAAAGGGTTGATGGCGCAGGCGGAAATCGACGGCGCACTGGTTGGTGGCGCGAGCCTAGACCCGGAACATTTTGCCGCCATCGTAAACTACTAGAAGCTTTTGACAATGGAGTAAGTGGATGCCAAGGGAAGTAAAGTGGGCGATTTCATTTTTGGTCGGAGCCGGACTGCTCTGGTTTGGCTGGAGATTTTATATTGTCCTGGTGATCCTGCACATTCTAGTGTGCCTGGTGCTCATGGGAGTGATCCTGCTGCAAAGCGGGCAAGCGGCGGATATTGCTGGCGCATTCGGCGGTTCGGGTAGCCAGACGGCGTTTGGACCACGAGGCGCCGCGACATTTTTGTCGCGCGCCACCACGTGGTGTGCCGTGATGTTTATGTTCACCTCGATGGCTCTGGCTGTGCACGTGAGGACCACCAGCGGCGGAGCCGGCCGGTCGATTCTCGAACAATTCTCGAAGCCGGCGCCAAAATCTGCGGCTCCCGCACCCACACCTCCTAGGCAGCAGCCTCCGGCTCAGCAAGCGCCAGCGCAGCAAGCGCCGGCTCAACCGGCCGCGCCTCCACCAGGGGCGCCAGGGCCCGGGCCTGCTAAGTAGCGCCATCGCGTAAGATCACTTTTACCAGTTCAATTTTACCGCGGACGCGTAGCTCTGCGTGGGTGTGCTTATGGAGGTGATGGGAAATGGTGCGGTCGAGTGGATTCGAACCACCACGGTATTGCTACCGCCAGCCCCTCAAGCTGGTGCGTCTGCCAGTTCCGCCACGACCGCCAGAATCTTCAGTGAGGTCATTATAGATGGGCAAAAGAAGTCCGTGCAACTTTAGTGGGTCAGTGTGAAATTTCTCGCAAACTCTCTAGCAAGACCTCTTGGTGCAGCATTATCTCAACTCCCTCGCCAAGCCGGCCGACACGGGCGACGCCGCAAAGTAAGTGTAGCCACAAGTCCCCACGAACCAACTCGATTTACAGCCACCCGTGCTACCCAGGCAGTCGATTATGGTTGGGTGAGGATTTCTTCCCGTTCGAACGCGGCTGATGCCGTATCTTTTTGGGGTGCCAGGCCCAGCGCCTAAGAGTTTGACGCTAGTGCCAAGCTGCACTAGTATCCACGGATAATAAAAAGGAGGCGAGATATGAAAGCCGCCAAGCACCCACACCGTTTTGCCGTCCCCACTGCTTTCCTCGTGATGCTGACTGTTTGTCTGGCTTGCCCGCGTGCTGCCGCACAAGCGCCCACCCAGACTAAAGATCGGCCGGTGGCGCTCAAAGGCGCCCGGCTTATTGATGGAACGGGCCGGCCGCCTATCGAGAATTCCGTGCTCGTCATCGAAGGCAGTCAAATTGTCGCCGCAGGAAAGGCGGGCGCGGTTTCGATTCCCAAGGATGCTGCAGTACAGGACGTGACCGGAAAGACGATCATGCCCGCGCTCATCAACCTCCACGGCCACCTTGGATTATCGAACAATGGCGCCGATTCCGCGGCCGGGCACTACACCGAGGAGAACGTCGCCAAACAGCTCAATAAATATCTTTCTTACGGTGTGGCCACCGTGGCGTCCTTTGGGCAGGACGAGGATTTGGTGTTTTCGATACGAGCCGATCAGCGTGCTGGAAAGATAGGAGGGTCGCGTCTGTTCACAGCGGGCAGAGGCTTCCTTGAATACACCGGCAAATCGAACCCCACGGACCACCGCTACCGCCCGCAAAACCTTGAGGAAGCGCGTGCCGATGTCCGCGAACTCGCTGCGCATCACCCCGATTATTTGAAGATGTGGGTGGATGACGGGTTGGGCCACGGCACCAAGATAAAGCCCGAAATCTACCGGGCCATCATCGACGAGGCGCACAAGCAGCATATCCGTGTGTTCGCGCACGAATATTATCTGGCCGACGCCAAGGCGCTGCTCGCTGCGGGGTTGGACGGATTCGCCCACAGCATTCGCGATCAGGCTGTCGACAACGAACTCATCATGGCCATGAAGTCGCGCGGTGTTTTCCTGATCCCCACGCTTGTGCGGGATGAAACGCTGTTTGCTTATGCCGATAACGTGAAGTGGATCGACGATCCCTTCTTTCAATCCGGGCTCGAGCCCGGAGCTCTGACGATCATCCGAAGTCCGCAAACCGTGGGGAAGTTTCGGCAGGATCCGGATATCGCCAAGTACAGGGCGGGACTCGAAATGGCCAAGAAAAATCTAAAGGCGCTCTCCGACGCCGGCGTCAAAATCGCTTTCGGCACCGATTCCGGAATACCGACTCGTTTTCCAGGTTACTTGGAGCATCGAGAACTGCAATTAATGGTCGAGGCGGGCCTCACTCCGATGCAAGCGATCGTTGCTGCGACGGGAACAAACGCCGAGATCCTCGGAGGCACAAAGCAGTTCGGAACGCTACAAGCGGGCCGAGCGGCGGAATTTATCCTCCTGGACGCGAATCCGTTGGATGATATCCGCAATACCGAGAAATTGTCCGCTGTCTGGCAAGCCGGAAAGCCGGTGCATTCGGTGTCCGCGGGTTCAACATCGACTAGAGCGAGCCGCCAGTAGCCTGAATTCTACTCGACAGCAGCCTTCAGTCCGCATGAGTTATTTGTTGGTGCTGGGGTCGACGGGTTTGCCAACGAGCCGGTTATATTCCGCCGTCTCCGTCGCAGAGCAGATAAACTCACTGATGTCGAACCCGTCGGGCAGCCGGTGGAGAACGTATCTGTCCAAGCCCTTCCAAGGTTGCGTATAAAACTTCGGGTCGTCAATCGTCACCGTCAGCTCGAGCGTGTCGGAGTTCACGCGCTGCCATCGTTCCTCCACCTGCAGAGCGTCGCTGTGCGGACGGCCCACATTATCCAGCCACGTTCTCGGATCCATTCCTATGTAGCGGGCTACGAACGTGTAGTCATCCAACCACTTGCCCACCGCATATCCGTTCCATCTTGGTGCGGGATCGGCGGGCAAGTCCCGCCCGTCCGTCCAGATAATGCGCCAGGTGTCGTTATGCTGGTTCAGGATGGCTACTTGGTTCCTATTCTGAAGAATTTCGATCACCCTGAGTTCGAAAAGATCGCTGCGCGGCATCCCCGCCGGGTCACAATAGTCCACCGGGTCGTTTACCTCTGCCACAGGGAATTGCCCCATTCCGGTTCCTGGCTTATTCTTCTGGCGCGCTTCCTTACCCAAAGGCGTGTAAGGCACGTCATGTCCAAGATGGTCGGGATCGTCGGGGTATTGGTACGCGCCGTTTGCTTGGACGCCTTGTTGGACGCCCCCCGCATCCCAAATCCCGGACAGGTCACGCTTTGGCGCGGGTGCTGACTTCATTCTGTCCAGTACGACCCGGGCGGTGAGGGCGTGTTCCATTTTTCAGTCTTCCATTTATCGGTGTCCGTTTCGCTCGCCGACTGAGTGGGCGGGACTGTTTGTGCTGCCCGCAGAACGGAGGAGGACATCAATGCCGCAATCCCTGCAAACGTGAAGACCGCTAATCGCTTTAGCATTTTTGGATCCCTCGGCTCACCGATCCGTTGCTGGTCTATCGAGGTTAAGAACGTTGGGGCGTAGAAACAGGGCGATGGCATGAGCTATTTGTTGGTGCTGCCGGCAGGTGCCGGGTCGAGCGGGTTGCCGACGAGCCGGTTATATTCCGCCGTCTCCGTCGCAGAGCAGATCAACTCATTGATGTCGAACTCGTCGGGCAGCCGGTGGAGAACGTATCTGTCCAAGCCCTTCCAAGGTTGCGTATAAAACTTCGGGTCGTCAATCGTCACCGTCAGCTCGAGCGTGTCGGAGTTCACGCGCTGCCATCGTTCCTCCACCTGCAGAGCGTCGCTGTGCGGACGGCCCACATTATCCAGCCACGTTCTCGGATCCATTCCTAAGTAGCGGGCTATGAACGTGTAGTCATCCAACCACTTGCCCACCGCATATCCGTTCCATCTTGGTGCGGGATCGGCGGGCAAGTCCCGCCCGTCCGTCCAGATAATGCGCCAAGTGTCGTTATACTGGTTCAGAATAACGAGTTGGTTCGTATTCTCGAGAATCTCGATCACCCTGAGTTCGAAAAGATCGTTGCGCGGCATTCCTTGCGGGTCACAATAGTCCACGGGATCGTTTACCTCTGCCACAGGGAATTGCCCCGAGACGCCGGATCCCGGCTTATTCTTCAGGCGCGCTTCCTTCCCCAAAGCCGTGTAGGGCACGTCATGTCTAAGATGCTCGGGATCATCGGGATACTCGTACGCGCCGTTTGGCTGGATTCCTCCTTCGAGGCCTCCTGCATCCCAAATCCCTGACAGGTCGCGTATGGGAGCGGGCGCTGATTTCAATTTCTCGTAGTAAGCTGCGGGCGGCGAGGGCGTGTTCCATTTTTCAGTCTTCCATTTATCGGAGTTATCAGCCGGCGATTGACGGGGCGCGGCCGTCTGTGCCGCCCTAGACGAGGGTATCAATGCTGCAATTACCGCAAGCGCGATGACTGCCGACCGCCTTAGCATTTGTGGAATCCCTCGGCTCCGCTTTGAGATTCAAGCTACCGGCGCGCTTCCGATCAAGTTACGCGTTTATCGCGATCCATCCGAGTTCGAATCGGCGGTCGGCTTAGGCGCACTCTGGGGCGGTGCCACATCGTTCAAGGTAGAGGGCAAATGCGCGTCCGCTAACACTGTGCCGTCAGGTCTCAGAATCCGCCGGATGCGGCCGACTTGAGCGCCGTTCTTGGGGGGCATCACGTCAACGATGACGACGTCCCCGGACTTAAGTGTAGTCTTATGCCAATCCCCGCCGAGCGATGCCGCGTTCCCTTCCAATACCCAGTGCTCGAGGTTGCCCTTGTCGTCTGTCACATCCAGCTTCATCAAACTATGCGGATTGGCAAAAATCCATGCCGTCACCGTTCCCTTTATCGTGGTCGTTTTCTCATAGTCGTACGCCGCGTTTCCGTGGTGTGCAAACAGCGGAAGGGAAATGATCCAGAAACCAAAAGCCAAAAGAAAAATAACCGCAGACCTATTTCTCATGCTCTTCCTCCCAATTTTCGCCCGCAGTGGCCGACGCTATGAGGATCAGCGCCGACGCCGTTAAATTGCAGACGAGCTTCCGTCACAAGGTACCCGGCGGCCCTAAGTAGAGCGCCGCGCGAGGATTATACGCCACCTATAGCGCTGTGAGCAGTCGACCGCGAGACTTACCGGCCGATCCTTAACTGGCCGATCCTTACTAGCCAGATTTCTTGCAGGTTTGATATAACTGTGCACGTCCCGGAGGTCAGAAAGGACGTCCGCGTTTGTACATCGGGCCAGAGATAAAAATGAGCAAACCCCGGTTCTTCCTATTTTGCCGGCTATCAGTCCTAGCGTTGGCAACGATGTGGGGCTTGTCGAAGGCGCAGGCTCCAAACGCAGCTCCGAATACGGCCAACCCCCAAGCGCCGGCGGGAACCAATTTCTTCAAATTCGATCCGGCACTCGATGCGATCCTCGCTTCCGATGCCAAACTGGAAATGCTCAGGGCGGAGGGCTTCGAAGGCGGCGAAGGCCCGGTCTGGGTCTCGCAGGCAAGGGGGGGATATCTCGTGTTCAGCGATGTCCCCGGAAACCGCATCTACAAATGGACACCGGCCTGCGATGGCGCGGGCTGCCCGCCGGATGGAACGCTGTCGGTGTTTGAAGAACACTCCGGTTACAAAGACGCTTCGCACGTCGGCAAGGCGGATGCGAACGGGAAACGCCTCAATGGATCGAACGGGCTCACCTTGGACCGGCAGCACCGCGTATTGATCGACGCCACCGGCGACCGCGCGGTCGAACGGCTGGAGAAGGATGGCTCGCGGACGATTTTAGCCGATCATTACGAGGGGAAGCACCTGGGCTGCGTCAATGACATCGTCGCCAAATCCGACGGCGCAGTTTACTTTACGGACGGCCCTGCGGGATGTCTTGAGGGAGGCGAAAAAAGCCCCTTGAAAGAACTATCTTTCCACGGCTTCTACTTCGTGAAAGACGGTAAAGTGCAACTCTTAGATATGGACCCGGGAGGCGCTCCGCCCAACGGAATAACCCTCTCGCCGGACCAAAAGACTCTCTATGTGACGAACGCCCCGGCCAAAAAGCAGATTTTTGCCTATGACATTCAAGCGGACGATACGGTCAAAAAGAATCCTCGCGTATTGGTCGATTTGGCCGGAGAACAAGGTCTTGGCGGGCCCGATGGGGTGCGGGTGGACCGCAAGGGCAACGTCTACACGGCAGCGACCGGCGGCGTATGGATCATGTCGCCTGCAGGCAAACGACTGGGTAAGGTTCCGGCTCCCGAAGGAGTCCGCTTTGCCAACCTCGCATTCGGCGACCCGGATAGCAAGACCCTTTATATCGTCAGCGCCAAAAATCTATGGCGAATCCGGGTAAAGATTCCCGGCTTCCGTCCTTAGCCTTCAGGCCGACCACGTCGGTCTCGATGTTTTGGCATCGGCGAACATCACCGGATCGAGTTTCTTGATTCTGCCCCAGTCGTAATTCTCGCTGCGGCTGCCGCGCGCACAAAAGACATCCGCCTGACGAGCGCGTCACCGTTCTCAGCGCCGTTGACCCGGTTCGCGTCTTCCAGGAATTTGCCACTCTGGACCTGATCTCACGTGGCCGTGCTGAGATCCTCGCCGGTCGCGGCTCCTTCGTGGAGTCCTATCCGCTCTTCGGTTTGCGTCCGGAAGACTACGAGGCTTTTCTCAGAGAAACTGGATCTGCTCCTCAAAATCCGTGAGGACACCCACGTTCACTAGTCGTGTAAGCACCGCGCGCCGCTCACTGGCCAAGCGGTATACCCTCGTTCGCTGCAGAATCCGCTCCCGATTTGGGTCGGCGTCGGCGGGACGCCGGCCTCATTTGCTCACGCCGGTATGCTCGGGCTTCCCCTCATGGTCGCCATAATCGGTGGCGAACCCAGACGATTCCATCCATTGATCGACCTCTACCGTGAGGCAGGTCGCCGCAGAAACTGTCGCGGAGAAAATTCTGTACGTGAATGAAGTCCGCGGCGGCGTCTCTCGCATCACGTTCCAGTTGGGTGTCTCGACACCTTCACATCAGATTAGAAGATGTTGCGGTCCATCGAGATCCTGGGAACGCACGTCGCGCCCATGGTCCGCAGAGAGCTCGCCCCGATCGCCGCGCGTGCCTAAGCATCAATCGTTCGTAATCGCCGTTTGCGCCTATTCTTTCTTATCGGGTGGGGGAGCGGCCGCAGGATCGACGTAGCCGCGCGTACCGTCGGGACGAATGGGCCCGGGCCCGAACCCAAGGTGACCCACGTCGGCATTGTTTTCGCTGCACGAAAACTCCTTAGTCTCCTCGTCCGGTTGTCCAAGCACCCATGTTCGCGAATAGGTGAAGGGCCTCGTATAAAACTTCGGATCTTCAATCAGCGTTTCCACGTGGATGTGATCCGCATCCGGCCGCGTCCAACGCTCGACCACATGCAAGGCATCGCTATGAGGATTTGCGTTTTCATCGATCCAGACCTTCTCGCCTTTAAATCCCACCGAATCGACCACCAATGTGTCGCCATCCCAATGACCAATCTCCTCGCCAAAAAAAGACGGATCGGGGTCGGCCGAATGCTTGCGACTCGCATCAATAGGAATAAGCCGAAAGTAGTTGTACAAGTATAGGAAGACGACTTTCTTATTTCCTTGCAGGACCTCAAACGGTAGCCCGCTGGCATTGTGTCGAGGGATACCGCCAATGATGCACAGGCTTTCAGGATCGATAGTCGTCGTCAGATTATGCTGCAGTGCAGCTTCACCAGCCGGCGTCAGCGGCAGTTTGAAGCTCGGGAGATCTTTCCCGATGTTCCCAACAGGAGTTGTGCCGCGGATGCCTTTCCAGTACCCGCTGAGATCCAAGTGTCCGTCGGCCATTCGGGGAGTGGGCCGGTTCGATTTTATATCTTCTGCCGTCAGCCCTTGCGCGAAAAGGGCCGGCGTACAGAGCGTCACAACAAGGCAGACCAGGCACATCTTTTTCATGTCGACCTCCCTACTATAGCTCTCTGCGGTAAAGTTTACGATCAGCCAGACGAAAAGCCGTGAGAGTCGGACCATCGAACCGTAGTTGGACATAATCCCGGACAAATTCGACAGAACTGAGCTGCTTTCCGATGAGGGATTGGATGAATCTTGAACTTACGTCCATCTTTCTAGAGGCACTCTTCTAACGACGATTAGTCCGCAACGGCTGGATTGTACACCCAGCTGCCTGAGACGACGGCTCAGCGAAAACTGACCTGCCACCCGATTCCTTGCCCAGTTGACCCTCGCGATAAACGGCCATCCGAGTAGGATGGCCGTACCGAGCCACTACCCGGAGCGAGGTGGGGTCCTCCACGCGTACCCGGTACTGCGCGCGCTAGGTGACAGCGGGGGATCTCTCTTGGTTCGCTCTTGCGGCTCTTACGCTGAGCCTCTTTACTCGGGCGCTATAATGGGTATACGCCTGTTTTGGATCGATTCGCGGGGACATGGGCGAGAAGTTTTTCGCGCGGTTTTTTGGCGCCGGCGATGCTTCAGCCGGACGAATTTGCCGGACTGCGGCGGCCAAATTCTGGGCTTGCACGAATGTAACGGCATGGTCGCGATTTTGTCGATTCTCGCCAAAATAATGACCATCCGCCCAGGATGGTCATCTCGAGCGACCACTGCCACGAAGGGCTATGCCAGTCTGCGGCAGAATCATGGAAACAATCGCGCCGATAGGCTCTCCTCTCAACGACATTACGGTACTCGATCTCACCGTTGCGCTTGCAGGACCGGTCGCGACGCTGCTCCTCGCAGGTCTTGGCGCGCGGGTCATCAAGATTGAGAATCCGGCCGGCGGTGATCCCTCCCGAGACAACGCACCGTACTTTGGCCTTGGCGGCGTCAAGCTCGTTCGGGAGAGAGCCGACGACATCTCGGTGACTGCTTTTAATCGCCTTCGGAATAAACTCGGCGTGACGCTCAACCTGAAGCACCCGCGCGCCCGCGAGGTCTTTGGTGATCTAGCCCGCAAAGCGGACCTGGTGGTGGAGAACTTCACACCGGGAACGCTCGACGAGTTAGGCGTCGGGTACGAGGCCGCGCGGCGAGTGAACCCGCGGATCGTGTACGGCTCGATCTCGGGATTTGGAAGCGATGCCGGCCCGGGTTCTCCCAAGGCGCTGGACACGATGATCCAGGCGCTGAGCGGCATCATGTATGTTTCAGGAGGGGAGCATGATCCTCCCGTCCGGGTGGGTCTGACGATCGCTGATCTGACGGCCGCTTTGTTTGGAGTCGTCGGCGTGCTTGCTGCCCTTCATCAGGCCCGCCGGACCGGCACCGGACAGCACGTTGACGTCTCCATGCTCGGCGCCCTGACGGCTCTGATCGCCGGCGAAGCCTACGAGGCCTTGGAAATGTGCGGCGCGCCGGTCCGCACGGGCCAGACCGTGCAAAGGCTGGCCCCGTTTGGGATTTATCCTGCGAAAGACGGACACCTGGCGATTTGCGCTTATACCGATATTCTTGCGCATCGCCTTTTCGAGGTCATGGGCCGAACGGACTTAGCAATGGACGAGCGCTTCCGCACACGGGATATGCGCGTCCAGAACTATCGCGAACTCGACGCGCTGATCGCGCAATGGACCGGTTCCGAAACGACCGCGCAGACGATTGCCACGCTGCATTCGGTAGGGATCCCGGCGGCCGAGGTGCGTGATCCCAAGGTTGCGGTTCATGACCCTCGCGTCGTGGCCCGAAAAGAGACGGTCCCGATGGTTCACCCGAAGTACGGCCCGAGGTTAGAGTCCCAATACGGAACATCCGCTGGGATTTATGCCATGGGATTGCCCATACGTTTTTCAGAGGCCACCGCCGGATTCGATCAGCCACCACCCGAGCTCGGAGAGCATAATCAGCGAGTCTACGGCGAGATCCTGGGGTACGATGCAAACCAGATTGCGGAGCTTCGCGCGCAGGGCGTTATCTAGGGAAAGAAAGGAGCAGCCATGAACACGAAGAAACTCTTGACTGAAGGCACGGCGGCACTCTTTGGCGCCGCGCTCCTGTATTCGGTGACGCTGGCTGAGCCAGCCGCAGGCAGCAAAGTCCAAGCCTTAGACGTAGCCATCCGGGAGTGGAGTGTACCCACGTCTAACTCGAATCCGCATGATCCGGCTGTCGCGCCGGATGGTTCGCTCTGGTGGACGGGGCAATTGAGCAACCGATTGGGGCGGCTCGATCCCGCAACCGGGATAATGCGCGAGTATCCCTTAAAGTCGCCCAACACAGGGCCGCACGGCCTGGCGTTCGATCGTGAGGGAAACGTTTGGTATACCGGAAACTATTCCGGACTCATTGGCAAACTTGATCCGCGCACGGGAAATGTGAGCGAGTACAAGATGCCGGACTCGCGAGCCAGTGACCCTCACACGCCAGTGTTTGATCAGCAGGAGATACTTTGGTTCACCGTGCAGGGCGGCAACTTCGTTGGCCGCCTCGATCCGCGGACCGGAAAGATCGATTTGAAGCGAGTTCCTACCGAAGACGCGCTGCCCTACGGCATGGTAATTACGAGCAAAGGCGTTCCAATTTTTTGTGAATTTGGCACGAACAAGCTGGCGAAGATCGACCCGAAAAGTATGGAAATCACGGAATACAAGTTGCCGGAAAAGGGGACTCGGCCGCGCCGCATCGCTATTACTAAGGGCGACATCGTCTACTTCACTGATTTTGATCAGGGTCAATTGGGTCGTTTCAATCCCGCGACAGGCGAAGTGAAGATGTGGCTCTCGCCCGGAGGTTCGCAGTCGAGTCCCTACGGAATAACAGTTACGCCGGACGGAATGCTTTGGTATAGCGAGGCCGGCGTTCTTCCGAAGAATACAATTGTGCGCTTTGATCCTCAGACCGAGACGTTCGCGTCAACGACGATTCCCTCTGGCGGCGGTGTCGTCCGCAATATGGCGGCTACCCCGGACGGACGAGTTTACATTGCCTGCAGTGGCGTTAACAAAGTTGGCATCGTGATGGCAAATCAAGCGCGCGTCCGGGATACAGCTCTGCGCTCATCCACAAACTAGGGGGCTGCCATTCTGAGGAGCGAAGCGACGAAGAATCCCTCTTTTCATGTTTCTTCGCTGCGTTCAGAATGACAGCGAAGGGATTTTTCCGCTAACTGTCGTGGCGCGGCAGTTTCAGGCTCAGCGTCAATTTCCCGCAGGCGCATTTTGCGCCGCTTTAGCGACGTCGGCGTAAGGGCCAACCGAGCCGTGCCCGCCCGCGAAGCGCTCCGGCTTGATTCCCCATTTGTCCACGCCTTTCACTAGGGCCGCCACCATTGCAGTAGGGGGTACGGGCGCGCCGGGCACATAGAGATCGGTCACGATTCCGAGCTTGGCGTCGGGAACGTAAACGATCATCATGTCCGCCGCGTGGGGATTCTCGACCAGGTAAGCGTTCACTTCGCGCCCGCCATCGTTTACGCTCCATTTGCCATCCACTTCAGCCACCTTGGGCGTGAAGGCCTTCTTCGGCGCGTCGGGATTCAGCGTTTCCGGGCGTGCTAACACTCTGCGGAAATAATCGCCGTCGCCTTTGCCAACGACGACCGTGGCGCCCTCCGCCGCGTAGGTGCGCATTCCACCGACGTGATCAACGTGGTGATGCGTCAGAATGAGATAACGAATTGACTTGCCGGGATATTTCTTCTTGGCCATATCCATGGACTGAATCGCCTGGCCGTCATCGTTCGGCGCTTCGACGGCGATCAGATAAGAGTTGGTCGCGATGAAGAGCGTGTTGTGCGTGCCGCCTTGTGTTTGGCTGACATTCCGTGCGACGTCGACCAGTTTCAGTGCATCCAGATCGTCCGTATACTTCGCGTCCGAATCGTAATAGAAGCCCGTGAACTGACGGCGGATGATCCATTGGTAGGGCGTTGCGTTTGCGGGCGCCGACTTGGCCGCGGCAGTCAGCATCGCTTGTGGAATGTCAAAAGTCTTAGGAGGCAAAGCTGGGTTGACCATTACGCTCGAGAGCTTGAGGTCCGCTACTCTCATGCCGTTGAGCGTGTAGAGAGTGTGGAACGCAATCTTCGCGCCGGAAACGTCCCGCCAATCCGAATATTCCGCGTCGAACGAGGAGTCGCCCTCGAGTGCGTCCCAATCGAGTGTCCGCACGCGTGCAGGCAGATTCGTTGCGGGATCGAACATCACGATGTAGGCGCCGTAATCGTCGCGATATTGCACGGCGGGATAGGCCTTGCCGGCAATCGTCTGGTCACCGATCGCGGCCACCCGGTCGGGATGGCGCTTCATCCCCATGACGATGAACGGCCGTTCGAGTTCGCGCAAAGTTGCGGTGAGGCGGCGGCCCGACATGGTGTGCTCAGGCTGGGCGCCGTTCACGGTGCGCTTGGGCAGGCGGCCGTTTGTCGCGTCGTTGCCGATCACGTAGCCGGCAGTCGGCGTGACGATTTCCGTGTAGGTCCGCTTGGCGCCGTCGTCCGCTTTCGGCCGAATCCATTCGTTACGTGCGAATCCGCGCTGGAGATCGCGGCTCTGCACCAAGTCGGACACGCCCGTGTCTGGCTTAGCAGGATCGGAGACCGAATACGATTCGCCTGGATCGAATTGTTCCCAACGGGCTTTCAAACTGATCGTTTTCAATTTGTCCCCGCCCAGCGCCGCATAAGTGGCATTGACGCTGTCTTGCGGCGACGTCGCAGGGACGGCCCGCGCAAGAGGCCGGACCATCATTGCGCTCATGCCAGCGGCACAACACAAGAACGCCATCAAATAGCGGCCAACATTTTCTCTAGACATTGAAGTTCCTCCGTTAGTTCTAGGCGTTTAGCTCTAGCCGGCCGGAATTCTGACGTGAAGTCTACTGCAAGATAACCAGGCCCATATAGCCCTGCGCCTCTCCGCCTAGCGCGCCGCGCTGGAAGTCTGGGTTTGCGGATGAAGGATCAATTTTTGCAAGCGCCAATTGGAGGTTTCTGCCGCGTACACTTCGTTTTCCGACGGGCAGGCAAGCGCGTGGGCGCCGGAGAACTGCCCGAGCGAGCGTCCCGAGCGTCCGATGACCCCAAGCACTCTGCCGTCGAGCGAAACCTTGAAGATCCGCCCGGGGAAGGTACTTTCCCCAACGAAAAGAACCTGGTTGGGACCGGGAGTGATGCAGATGGAATTGGGCTGCCCAATCACCGCCGCGAGGCGCTCGCCGGTGGGGGTGGGGCCGTTGACGGCGCGGGTTTTGGGATCAGGAGGCACGTCAATCGTAAACATACGCAGGAACTTGCCCTCGGTGTCGAACACCTGAATGCGCCTATTGGTGCGATCGCCGACAAATAGAGTATTGTTGCGGTCGGCCACGATGGCATGCGGAAGGTGAAACTGACCCGGCCCTGTGCCTGGCTCACCCCATGACTTCACCCAGTCGCCATTCTTGTCATATTTCGCGACGCGCGAGTTGACGTAGCCGTCGGTGATGTAAATGTTCCCTTCGGAATCCCAGGTTACGTCGGTGGGTTGACGAAACAGTCCGTCGATCGGAGGAAGAGGCGGGTTGACGTGCTCCCAGGCTTTGGCTCCCTCGTCGGCCGCCTCTTTCCGGCGTCCGAACGTCCAAACTACGCGACCGGCCGGATTGAATTTGATAATCATGTCGGAGCCTTTGTCGATGGCCCAGATGTTGTCGTCCTTGTCGATGCGTACGCTGTGGGCTTCGGACCAGGCATACAATCCTTTCCCGATCTCGCGAAGGAACTCGCCTTTGGGCCCAAACTCCAGCAACTGCGCCGCAGCCGCACCGTAGGCCGGTCCATTGGCGCTGTTGGATCGCGTAAAGACGAAGATGTGCCCTTTGGAATCTACAGCTACGCCCGGGACCTCGCCGAAATTCATGCCCGGCGGAAGCTTTAGGAAATCGGGAACGGAATCGAAGGGAATCTGGGGCACATTTTGTTGAGCAAGACAAGGCGCGACGAGCAACACAAGCCATGCGAATCGCAGTGTCTTCATGGAGACCTCCTGGCTGGTTTCATGGTGTGGAGTGTTGTACCACTGCTTGCTGCGGACCGGCGAATTATTCTCGCTGTCACATCCCCCGAATCAGGCGCGTTGAATGTGAAGGCCGGATGCGTTATGTTCTCACCAGCCTAATTGAAATTTCTGTAATTCGCCGCGAAGCGATTCGAGGAGGAATGGGATATGAATCGCCGGGACTTCTTGACTTCGGGGTTGGCCTCGCTTGGCCTTCCGTCGCTTTGCTCGCTGCCACTGACGGCGCTGGATACAAACAACGCAACCAGTAACCAGAAGAACGTTAGGCTCCGCATAGCTCCGATATCTCTGGAGATCGGACCCGGAAAAACCATAAAGACAGTCGGCTATAACGGCTCCGCTCCTGGCCCGATCCTGCGATTTAGAGAGGGGAAGCCTGTTACTGTCGATGTGTTCAACGACACGGACGTACCCGAGACCGTACACTGGCACGGACAGCTGATTCCCTCAGCGGTGGATGGGTCGGTTGAGGAAGGAACGCCCGATATACCCGCACACGGCCATCGTCGCTATCGCTTCACGCCCAAGCCCGCCGGCACACGCTGGTATCACACGCACTCGATGGCTCATGCTGACCTAACCCGGGCAGGTTTCTCGGGCCAGTATGGTTTCGCAATTGTCGAACCCTCGCGGCACCCCGGCGACTACGACCAGGAAGTCTGCATCGCGGCGCATCATTGGGAGCCATCTTTGGCCCCCAAGGGCCCGGCTGACAACGGATGGGAGATCGCTTACAAATCGGCAACGTTGAACGACAAAATGCTCGGGAGCGGCGAACCGCTTCGTGTGCGTATGGGGCAGCGCCTTTTATTTCGCTTCTTGAATGCGAGTGCCACGGACGAAATCAGGCTGGCGCTTCCCGGCCATCGTTTTAGCGTCGTGGCCATGGACGGCAATCCCGTTCCGCATCCCCAGATGGTGGATATCGTTTATTTGGATATTGCCGAGCGCGTTGATGCCATTGTGGAGATGAATAATCCCGGCGTGTGGATTCTCGGTTCGGCGAATGAAGAGGAACGCAAGATGGGCATGGGCATAGTGGTCGAATACGCAGACAAGAGCGGAGAGCCCCAATGGCAGCAGCCTTCGGGTATCGTTCGCGGTCCTTGGGACTACTCAATGTTTGGGAGCGGCGGCACTGCGCCCGAACCTGATCACACCTTCGAGATGAAGTTTGAAAAAATTCCAGGGCACAAAGTCGACTTCAATCGCTGGACGATCAATGGCAAGGGTTTTCCGGATATCGAAAAGCTGCGTCTGGAGAAAGGGAAGCGCTACAAACTCTTCTTCGACAACAAGGGCACCGGTGACATCCACCCATTGCACTTGCACCGCCACACGTTCGAGGTCGTCGAAGTCGGTGGGAAACCTATGGCCGGGCTGATGAAGGACGTTGTCAGCGTAGGAAGCCGGGGAACCGCCGCCATAACTTTTGTCGCAGATAATCCCGGTTTGACGCTCTTCCACTGCCACATGCAACTCCATCAGGATTTCGGATTCATGCAATTGCTGGAGTATGCGGACAGCCACGGTAGACGGAGCCCATCCTAAATCGCATCCCGAACCAGGATGTTCCGAACTCAAGAGCTGATGCGGGAGAGCGGATTTACGGGTGGCGAGGCAGGACGTGGACGGCGATATCCGGCCAGAATTCGCGAAATATATTTGTGAGCGCGTCGCGACCGATGGTATATCCGTGTGATGCCTCGACATGCATGTGATTGTATTGAATTGGGTACTGGCGTGAACGACTGGCGATGGTTCTCAACAGTGGAGACGTACTGGTTTCCTTTGGCCGTTCGACAGGAATGCCGGCCCCGTCGGCACGCTTATTTGCGGTAAACGACCCCGCCCTTCATGACGAAAGCAACTTTCTGCAAAGCGCTGATGTCCTGCAGCGGACTGCCAGGCACAGCGATTATATCGGCGAAGTAGCCCGCTTTCAGGGCACCGATCTGCCCCTGCCAACCGAGCAATTTAGCACTGGCGATCATGTCGGCTTGTAAAGCGGCGAGCGGCGTCATGCCGTATTTGACCATGAGAACAAATTCACGTGCCTGCGTGCCGTGGGCAAAAGGCCCGACGTCAGAGCCGACGGCCATAGGTACGCCGGCGGCAACTTGCTTACGGAACTGCTGTGCGTGAAATTCGAGCAGTCGGCCCCAGGTGGTTTCTTCCGGCGAAGAGGGATGTTGGGCAAAGTACTCCTCAATTGTGAGAGTTGGCACGGCGGGGATTTGCTTTTCGTGCATCAGCCGCATGGTTTCATCACTTAGTTGATAGGCATGATCGACAGAGGCCACACCGGCTCGAACGGCATAGAGCGTACCCGGCTCGCCCGTGGCGTGAACGGCAACGCGCTTGCCTACGCGCGCGGCTTCGCCGACTGCCACGCTAAGTTCGGCTTCCGTGTATTGATATGACGTTGAGAATTGCCCGTTGCGAAAAGAATCCTCGCCGGTTTCGTAGATCTTTATGAAGTCGGCGCCTTCCTTGATCTGCTCGCGAATGACGGCCACGAGTTCGGCGGGATTATTGGCGTAAGTAGCATTTGGAAAGACGCGCTGTTCGGGATTGTAGCCGACGGCGTCTTCGTGTCCGCCAAGGATGGAAATCGCGTTCCCACTGATGCGGAGCCGCGGGCCAGCGATCAGGCCTTGCTCGATTGCATTGCGCACGGCGGTATCGGCTGAGCCTGCACCTTCGGTACCCATGTCACGCTCTGCCGTGTACCCGGCCATGAGATCTGCGCGGGCAGCCAGCGTGGCCATGATGGTTCGCTGCGGCACCGACTCCTGAATCGTCTGCAAATCTTCGGCACCCGGATGCAGAAATAAGTGCACATGCGCGTCGATCAACCCCGGCAACAAGGTTGTGTCGCCCAGATCAATCGTCTGCGCTCCGGCCGGATGGGTCACCGCGGAACCGACCTCGGTGATGCGTTCGCCTCGCACTAATACTTCGCCGGGCGCCAATATTCGTCCGGTTTCAACATCTAGCAACCGCGCCGCGTGCAGCACAATGGGCGCCGGCACGGTGTTTGTTTGAGCTGGCGCGTGATATGTGAGCGCGAGAAGGCACGCAGGCAATGCCAGTAGATAAGCGAGCCGCTTGGCCATAGCTTGGCGCGATGGTACCACTTCTGGCGGCTTCTGCGGTTTGCCGGGAATGGCGATTTCACGAAAATCAAAAGAAATCGGTCGTGCCTCCCGTCACCGTGATTGTGAAGTCTCCGAGCATGCTATTCAGCGGGCACGCTTACGTTGTCCAGTATTCGGCGAGTTGATCGCAGTCTTCGTACCATCACTCATTCGGCCGTCCAGCGCAACTATCTTCGACTGGCTGTGTTTTGTGGGGGGACTGGGCGAAAGATCGTGGCACCCGAAGGTCGGTCCGGCGCTAACTATCGGACCATTACACAACAAAAGGAGACTGCGATACGGGCGCAGGCTCCGCAAGGAGAATTCAATGAATTCGAGGGTTACTCGTGTGCTCGGGGGCTTCGTTGCGGTGCTCCTACTCCTTTTCTGGGGCTGCGGCGGCAATTCCAATTCCTCCAGTGGGTCTTCAGGGAATCCGACCGGCCACCTCTCGATGATAAACGAGTCGTGCTCTGTTTAGCGGTCGCCTGAGTCGCCTGAGGCTTTGCTTGACTTCGGAGAAGCCTGAAAGTACAAGTTGAGCCTAGTTAATTTGTCGGATTGGGAGATGGACAACGCCTGCGAAGACGTGCGCCTGAGAGGATATGAATCCTTATTTATCGATCGTCGTCCCGGCCTATAACGAGGCTGCAATATTGCCCGTAACGCTCGATTGCCTTCGTGCGTTCTTGAGCCATCAACCGTTCGCGGCCGAGGTGATCGTCGTCGACGACGGCTCGACGGATAACAGTTCTGTTCTCGTCGGCGAATGGCGACACGCTTTTGAAAGCCTTCGTGTGTTGCGCAACTCTGTGAATGCGGGAAAGGGGGCTAGCATTCGGCGGGGAATATTGGGCAGTCGCGGAGAGTGTGTATTTGTGGCGGACGCGGATTTGCCCGGCCGCCCCGAGGATATCCTGAGATTGCTAGAGGCCCTGCACGATGGGGCCGTGGTGGCAATCGCTTCGCGTCGTCCCGCGCCGATGAGCTCGGCTCCCAGCCGCTCGCGTTTCCTGGCCAGCGCTGTGTATAGAGTGCTGGTGCGTGCGATTCTGAAGTTGCCGCTGCGCGATACGCAGTGTGGTTTCAAGGCCTTTGTGCGCGAGCCACTCCTGCCGGTTGTCGAGAGCCTTCGCTTAAGGGGATTTTCGTTCGATGTGGAATTCCTCTTCGCCGCTTGGAAACGAGAGCTGCCCATTCGGGAGGTCGAATTTGACGTCGTCGAACGGCGCCCCACTCGTCATGCCATCCTGCTAGAGTCGCCGCGCATGCTTATGGACCTGCTGAGGATCCGTTTCGCGGCCGGGCGGTTGTCGCGAAATGCAAAGGCACAAATCGCGGAGGTTAGAGCAGCGGGGAATCCTTCCGAAGGCCAATGCTTAGGGCGAGATTGTGATTTGCCCCATCAGAACTGACGTCTCGAGCTGCAGGCTAATGGACCGGGTCAACAGACATTCGCTTCCAAATCGCGGAAGTTACTTAGGCGAATCCCCAGGCTTGCGAGGATCTCCTTGACCTGCGGTGCAGTCAAACCAACCACCTCGGCTTCGCGCGCGCGCGCGCGCCCCCCGTCAATAGATTCCACCTGCGCCATAGCGTATCCGGGATGGCACATCAACTCCGTGGTGCCATTCGGCACGAGGGCAAGAAGGGCACTCAGGGATTTCGTATCTAAGAATCCGGTGTGCGCGAGGCCCAAAAAAGCGTCCGGGCAGAAGAGTCCAGCCATGCGCAATTGCTCTCTGAGTCGGCGTGCGAATGAGCTTACTCCATAGGCGATGGCGGACCGCTCGAGCGTGGCGATACCGGTGCCGGCAATCTTCCAAAGCGCCGGTAACGTTGCCCCGAGGTCTTCCGCTGGACAGCGAACGTAGGGGATGCAAAATTCGCGCGCCAGCGCGATCAGAATGTGAGAAAGCTGCGGCAGGACATGCACATGCAGGTGACCATCCAAATGGCTTGGCCCGAGACCTGCGTCAAGGAGCTTGAGGACCTGGGCACGACATTCCGAATGAATATCCTCGAGGCTTATTTGCCCCGTCAGAATTCTCACCCAGAGGTGGAAGGGGCTCAGGTGGAGCTCACCGCGGCCGTTCACAAGGCTGGGGATGCGAGCGGCAGGCGAGACGGGGCTTCCCTCGCTGATATTGAGGTGCACGCCGACTGAGAGCTGGGGAAACTGCTGGCTTGAAGCAATGGCTTGGTCAAACGCCGGACCATTCGCAAGGAGTGACGCGCTCGTCAAAATGCCGTCGCGGTGTGCGACCATAATCGCGCGATTGATGCTTTCGGTGAGACCGAAATCGTCCGCATTCACGATCAGCAGTTTCATCGCATAACTTCAGATGACATTAACGCCTCTGCAATGGCCCTCAGTCATGTCCATGCTTTATATGAACCTTAACAACCCTAGCCCGGCGGAGCGCCATTTTTTGTCACATTTCGCAATTTTCATTGTCGCAATATGTCAACCCCGCGGATCCCGAAGTCGCGACGACTGCAGCGGTCAAGGATGTGGCCGCGTGTAGCGCCTTCATTTCTAAGGGCTTCGAGAAATGTGTCCGAAGAATAACCAGCTTCCGCCTGGCTTGGCGGCTGCCGTGCAACTAATACAGGCATAAAGGCAAGGGACCAAGAATCCCCAAGCGCCTTCGGAGGAAACGAATTCAAATGCGTAAAAGACAAAAGGGTTTCTCGTTAATTGAGCTGTTGATCGTGGTGGCGATCATTCTGATTATCGCGGCCATCGCCATCCCCAACCTGTTGCGGTCGAAGATCGCCGCCAATCAGGCTTCCGCGGTGGGCTCGCTGCGTACGTTGAACACAGCGTGCATCGCCTATTCCACGAGCTATGGAACATTTCCAGCGGCGCTCACGAACCTGGGTCCAGTCGGGTCCGGCAACGCGAGCTCCACGTCGGCAGACTTGATTGACTCTGTGCTTTCTGCTGGTACCAAGAGCGGCTACACCTTCGTGTACTCGCCTGGCTCGCTCAACCAGTCTTACAGCATCACGGCCTCACCCGTTACCGCGGCCACGACCGGACAGAACATGTATTACACCGATCAGTCGGGCGTGATCCGCTCGAACACCTCTGGCACGGGCGCAAACTCGGCCAGTACCCCCATCGGCAACTAAGTCCTTTCTGGGTCGCACGGACAAGAAGGAGAGGAGTTCGACTCCTCTCCTTCTTGCTTTTTTCCTCTGATCTATCGGGCGAGTCCGACCGTCAAGGCTTGATGTGTCGCCGAAAGACGTTGTTCCGGCGGTCCCGGTAGACGCGCCTTCGACGCGAGCGGGCTTCAGTTCGTTTTAGCTTTACCGCAGTTGTCGAGCTGATCTTGAACGTGAGCCATATCAGGCAGCAAGTCCAGAGCCCTAAGAAACTCCGCGCGTGCCTCATCACATTTTGCTTCTGTAACGAGAATGCTTGCCAGAGAGAAATGCAAAAACGGTTCATAGGGGCGCACGTAGACGGCCTGGCGCAGGTTTGCCTCCGCATCCTGAAAGCGGTTCATTCTCAAATATGTCAATCCAAGATAGAGATAAGGGAAGGGCATTGCGGGGTCTAGTTGCTGCGCCCGGTTCAGATACTGCTCCGCAGTTGAGAATTCGCCCAACTGGTAGAAGACGTGACCCAAATTGAAATTGGGCTCCCATCTGTTTGGTTGCTCCGTAAGGAGTCCTTGCATGATCGGAATAGCCTTCGAGTAATCGCCTGCCGTCGCCAATTCGTTAGCGTAACCGTTCCGAGCTTTGGTGCTCCGCGGGCCTACTTGGTAGGCATGCTCGAACAAACGGTAATCATTGGTCCAATAGGATGTCGCCTTCAGCGTATCGTAGGAAAGCAGAGTGACCACAGCGAGGGTGGCAAACAGCCATTTCCGTGGAAGACCGAGGAGAACTGGACCCTGCGCCAATTTTTCCATGGCCAAGGCTAGGAGCAAACACACTCCAAAGCTCGGCAAATAAAAGTATCGGTCATGGGCCAGCTCGCCCTCAGGAAAAACGAAAAGATCGAGTGAAGGAAGCAACAACGCAATCACCCAGGCTGCGGCAAAGAGTACCTCGCGCTGACCAAGTACGCTGCGCCAGAACCACACAAACGCAACAATCGCGAACAGTCCAATGGCCGGAAGGAGGACGTGGAAGAGGTCGAAATGGGGCCACATCGGATGGCTATAGGACTCAGCAAACTGAATGGGGAGGAACCATTGTTTCGCATAAAAAATAAGCACCGAGGGCAGCGTAAGCAGAAATGCCTTCCATGAAAGCGTATTAGGCGTATGAGTGAACCCGTGCAAAACTGCAGTGCGTACCGCAGCGTAGGCGACAGCTACTGGGGCATATATCGCCGCTGTTTTGGTGGCGCTCGACAATCGCCTGCCCAGAAGCCCTGGTCTGGCGTTGTCCGCGCGGTTGCCGTATATCGCGGCGTGAGCAAACACAAGGACCGGCAGCATGATGGCCGTCTCCTTTGCCAAAAGCGCAGCGGCGTAAAGCGCGCACGAAAAGGCTATCCAGCGGCCGCCTTCGCGCGATCGCAAGTAGGCGAGGAATGCCAGCAGGAACAGCACCGACCAAAGCGATTCTGTCGTACCCGAAATCCACCCTACGACTTCGTGCCGCATTGGGTGTACCGCAAAGAGCAGCGCCGCGAATGAAGCAACCAGCAGCTTCCCCGAGAGGCGCTGCACCAAGGTGTAGACTAGCCAGGTAGCAACTACGTGCAATAGGATCGCTGTCGCATGCCACGCCACAGGACGCAAACCAAACAGCGCGTCATTAATTCGGAACCACAAGACATTTAAGGGGCGGTAATAGTTGCCGGCATCACCCGGATCCCAAGCCTCCCAAACATGGCTCCTGAAAACTTCTGGAATGAAACGCCAAGAATGCACGAGCGGATTTTGTACGATCTGTAGATGATCGTCGTAGACGAATCCGAACCTCAGCGTGGGTGCGTATAATAGGGCAGTAAACGCCAGAATGGTTCCAACCAGAAGCGGCTCGTTGTGCAGTGCGCTCGTTGCATCCGGTCGCACAATTTTTGCGTCAGCGGAAGTGGAATGGCAAGCAGTGGCAACCGAGCCGTTGCTAGTAACCATGTGTGCACTATATAGCACCCAAATGCAAAGCCGAGGCTTGCTGAATCAAGGTGCTACTTAAGAGCTATTGGCCCTCCCGGCCTGCCGGGTTCAACAAGGCCGATCGGGTCAATATCCCGCCATACCTGTACGCACATCTGGTGGGGTGTGCGAAGGCGGGTTCAATTCCCTTCGAACACCTTGAACTTGCATCAATTTTGGACGAATTCCTCCTTGGGCTTCGGGCCAATCTGAGAGAAGCAATCCGTCGTCGGAATATGCAGGAAGAACTGCTTTTTCGATTCCTGATCGGCGGCACTCTGGTCTCCGCTTTTGCCTTGCTCGGTGACGTATTCGAGCCCAAGAGTTTTGCTAGACCATTCGGAGCCGCTCCCTCAATCGCGCTGGCTACGTTGGGGACTGGCACTTGTCCGACAGGGAGACCCTACGCTGTGACTTGCCGATACCGTGGCGTTTTTTTTTATGCGCATTGTGTGAGCTGGCTGATGATGCGGCGCAAAATTCAGGGGATCGTAGCAAGCAGTGTTTGCATAGTTGTGCGGGCGGCAGCCCTGGGACTTTGGTTCTCTGGTTGGCGAAAACGTGACCAAAATCATCGTCGACATCTTCAGCGTGCTCCCAACCACCTGGCAACAGTACGCGGCTCGTTTCTTCGTGGGTGGAGGGATAACCGCAACTCGTGGGGATCATCGGCAGAAAGTTTGGACCTGGAATCGGCGATTCTTTTCCTGGCCTTTCCGACGATCTGCCCAGCAAGCGCCACTCCGATCGAGAACCACGAACCGGAAGAGAAACGGCGCGTCGGAGTAAACGGCGTCTCGCTCAGCAGGAACGTGGCGAGAGTTGACGCGGGAGGCGCGGCCATGGGTAGCGCAGGTCTACTTGGTTTTGCCTTTACTGTCTACAAGACGCTGGCGAGACTGGCGAGACACTCCGCCTGGCAAGTCCTTGACGCCGCGGGTTTGATCTGGATGGCGCTGTCGGTCTTCGTATGGAGAATCCATAAGGGGATCTAAGAAGGCCGGTTTCTCCGCAGGTTTGCTTGTAGTTCAGGAGAGCTAAGCGCTCCATCGCCATACTAGTACTAGTACTCACAGAAGCACAATCAAGTACCCAGGTTCCATTGTACCGGCTTGACAGAGTTGCTATAGTCCGGTCGCAAATTCAGCACGCAATCTACTAAGTCTTTCTTTAACTGTACTTTGCGGCGCATCGAGCCCGGAAAGGCCAGCGTTCTGAAACTCCGCACCAAACTGTTATCTTCGCTCGTTTCAGTGATCGCGGGGCTCACCTGCGCAACCTTGCTTATTCTGCGTCACAACGCGGAGGGTCAACTCCAGCGTCAGGTGGAGAACGAAGCTCGAAATGCGATCTTGACGTTCCAGGTGATGCAGCAGGAACGCCAAATCGCTCTCAGCCATAAAGCTGACCTATTGGCAACCGTGGCATCTATGCGGAATGGCGACGTTACAACAATCGACGACGCTAGCGAAGACCCTTGGCAGTCTCCGGGTCACGATCTCCTCGGGTTAACCGATCAAGATGGGCGCATCCTCGCCATACACACCAGGGCAGGGGGGGTTCCAATTCCCGCGGCGGAAGCGATGTTGCACCGTTTACGGAGGGCAGGTGAGCGCAACGGATGGTGGTATAGCGGCACGCAGCTTTACCAGGTAGCGATCCAGCCCTTCTATGGTGATCCTCCGGCGAACAAGGTTCTGTCTGGCATGGTGATCGCAGGCCGGGGAATTGATGCCCAGGAGTTGCGCGATCTCGGAGAGATTTCCTCAGCGCAAGTGGCGTTGTTGTACGGCTCCGATATCGTGGCAAGCACCATTCCCGCCCTCAAGCAGCCGGAACTGGCGAATCAGCTTCGCGATCAAGCCACGCCGGAACAGTTGCAGATCGATGGCGAACGTTACTGGGGCAGCCTGAAGATTTTAACGCCGGGGGTTAAGCCGCCCGTCAGCTTAATCGTCCTGAAATCCGACCGCGCAGCCATGGCTTCGCTGGCGCGCTTGAATCATCTGCTCCTCGGCTTGGGCCTGGTTGCTGTGTTCGCCGGAGGAACGCTCGTGTTTGCCATTTGCGACAGGTTCACGCGTCCTCTCGGCAGTTTGCTGGGCGGCGTGGACGCGCTCGAAAAGGGGGACTTTGACTATCGATTGAGCCCTCGCGGGAGTGACGAGGTAGCCCAACTGACCCGCGCCTTTGGTCGCATGCGCTCAACACTAAATACGAACGAAGCGCAACGGCAAACGCTCGAAGAGCACCTACGGCAATCGCAGAAAATGGAAGCTATCGGCAGGCTGGCCGGCGGAGTGGCCCACGACTTCAATAATTTGCTGACCGTAATCAAAGGACATGCCGCTCTGATGCTAGAGCAGTTACAGCCAGACGAGGCGCTCTACGCCGGCGGTCGTCAGATCGACCAGGCTGCCGATCGCGCTGCCTCGCTCACGCGGCAACTGCTGGCCTTCTGCCGCATGCAGGTTTTGCAGCCGAAAGTCCTGGACTTGAACGCGCTTATCTCGGATATGGCCAAAATGCTCACACGGCTGATTCGCGCAGATGTCCTTTTTGGCTTCCGGCCGGACGAGACGCTTGGCCGAGTCAAGGCTGATCCCGGACAGCTTGAGCAGGTCATTTTGAATTTCACGGTGAACGCCGTCGACGCGATGCCAAACGGCGGAACGCTTACCATTGAAACCCACAACGTCACCGTGGACAAGGACGTCGCGAAAAATCGTCCTCTTGTGCCCGTCGGCTCCTACGTCATGCTAGCGGTTACCGATACGGGCTGCGGTATGAACGCCCAGACCAAGGCGCGCATTTTTGAGCCTTTCTTCACCACAAAGGAACTGGGTAAAGGGACCGGCCTCGGGCTGGCGACGGTGTATGGCGTGATCAAGCAAAGCGGCGGATGGATTTGGGTGGAATCGGAGCCCGGGAAGGGAACTCGGTTCGAGGTTTACCTACCGCGCGTAATCGGAGCCGAAAAACCGCTTGCCACGCCGACAAAAGCTCCGCTCGCTGCCAGCCGAGGCGAAACCGTCCTCATTGCCGAGGACGAAGATGCTGTGCGAGATTTGGCTTCGCGCTTCCTCGAGGCGGCAGGCTATACGGTGTTATCCGCTGGGAGCGGCAGTGAGGCGCTCGAATCAGCCAGGGGTTGGGGCAAACCGATTCATTTGCTCTTGACGGATATGGTGATGGCGCATATGCGCGGACCAAATCTCGCTGCAGTGCTGCGGCGCCTCTATCCAAGGATTAGGACCGTTTACATGTCTGGCTATCAGGATTATGGCGTGAGATACAGCGACTCTGAGGAGGGAGGTTTGTTCGTGCAGAAGCCCTTCTCGCGGGATAACCTGTTGGGCGTGATCGCTCAAGCGCTGAAGGCGGGTCCGGCTGAGGAGGATCCCCCTTTTTCGACAATTCAAACCGTGGCCGCGGTGCCCATGAAGGCCAGACGAAGAGCCCGCCGCAACCGCAGGGCGGTCGCCGTCTGACACAGAGTCTCACGTCGTCTTTCCGTGGAGGACCAGCGCTACCAGGAACGCCGAAAAAGGGCTGATCGCACAGTAGCGAGTTGATTGCTAACGGCAAACCTTTCGGCGCCTCTGATTTCAGCAAATATCCGCGAACACCTGTCTGTTGGATTTTGGCGATTATGGGGTGGCGTCGTGCGTCGTCAGAATCAATATCTTCGTTTGGGGCTCTCCATGCGAGTCTGGCGGGCCGCATCCAATCCGTCCAGTCCCGGCATGCTCCTTGGCTAATCGCACCGCTTGCAGACCATCTACGGCTTCACCAACGATGACACAATCCTCGCGCAGGCTTTTCCTGACCATTGCGTGATCATCCGCTAATAACAATCGGCAGGACATGGCGGGCTCTATATTCCACAAGGCGGGGATGGCTATCCGGGCTTTCCCTTAGTCCGTTATAGGGTCCGGAAGGAGAGTTTTGTTCTCGTAGTGGGTGTCGTTGTTAGGCGGCTTTCAAGCCGACGGCGTCGACGAGATCATCCAAGGCCTGAATGACGG
>QHYS01000185.1:879-5611 GCA_003223325.1 Acidobacteriota bacterium | reverse complement strand
CAGCTGCTCCAGAAACTTGCCTTGCGCATCCCGCATGGAGTCCATGTCGGACTGCGCATACAGTCCCATAGTAGTGCCGAAATCCTCGTGGCGCAGCACGCCCTGCACCGTGTGACTGGCGAATTGATACTCAGGCAGTGAAACGGCTAGATTCGCGAAACGCGTGCGATGAAGAACTCAAACACGAATGATTTCATTCCGAGTCTTTGCCCACGGTGACTTCGATAATCGCAGCAAGCGCGCGTCTTTGAGAACTCAGGCAGCCACGGGTGTCTGATATAGGCCTCGGCAGTGAGGTTGCCAGCGAAACGAGCGCAGACTCTCGACGGGTTGTGACGCGGGCGTATCCGGCGTTTGCCCTCCCCGTGAGTGATGGGTGCGATGATGGTTGTAGTAGTTCCTGAAATCGAGCAGTTTATTTTCCAGATCGACAGTCGTCCAGAACAACGTGTGATCCAAACATTCGCGTCGAATGGTGCCGATGAGCCTTTCCACGAAGGGGTGAGACTGGGGAACGTAGGGGACAGTCTTGATTTCTGTCACCTCCAGGATCCGCAGATTGGCTTGCCATTGGTGAAACTTATAAAGAGGATCGTGGTCGGAGCTGAGGTACGTTGGCAACCGGCATTGCCCGCGAATGGCTCGGTTGAACATGCGACAGAGTGCGACGCCATCAACCGCACCGGCATGGACGCCGAAGCCGATGATCCGGCGCGTGTATTGATCCATGACGACCAGGACCCAGTGGGTCCGTAGGGTTACCGACTCGCATCGGAACAGGTCCATACTCCAGAGACTGTCTTTCATCTGACCCAGCAACGTCAGCCACGACGGACCAGTGGCGTCCCCTCCCGGCCAGTAGTGATGGGCGAGAATCCTTCGCACCACGTCTCTGTCGATTGGAAGGTTGAAGGCCAAGGTGATCTGTTCAGCGATGCGCGTACAGCCCCAGCGGGGATTCCGTTGCTTCATTTCCACGACCGCGTTGATGAGTTCCGCACTCGGTCCTTTCGGGCCGGGCTTGCGACGGCGATTGGGTGAGAACAGCATGCGGTACTTTTGCTTGCATATGGTTTGGTGAAGGCCTATCAGGGTCGAGGGCTTCAGCACAATGGCAGAGCGGAGCAGACGACTGGGACGCACCCACAACGCCAGCCAGCCCGCAAGGACCCGGTCCGACGCCGATAGATTCGGCGCTCGTTGGCGGGACCGATTCACGATCAGGAGTTGGTGCTTAACCATGACTCCGCCACTACGGAACGGACCCCACCCGGTCCGAGCAAGCGAGCCAGCATAGTGATGAAATGGATGAAAAGGACGACCAGATCCCGCATCACAGAATCCTAGCAGGACGGAAAGTCCCACCGAATTATGGGCGAAATAACAATTCGCCAGCCACACGTCCCCGATGGGAATTGAACCCGTCTTATCCCCGTAAAAGTCTTGCAGACAACCATAACCGATTGAAAACAAAAGGCACGCATGGCGTCCAAAGTGCGTGTTTGGACCCCTGGAGAACGCTTATTGGAGCGCTGGAGGACCAGCGCTTTTCACCCTTCATACATGAATCAATAATTGTTCTGACGCATCAGAAGGATTATGATGGTTGGAGGGAGGTACCCCATGGAAACTCTGATGGATCGTCTGACGACCAGTGAGGCGGCGGTCGCCGCAGGAGTATCGGTCCCGCAAATTCACCGGATCATTGACGAAAAGATTCTTCCAGAAGACCTGTACAGTACCACGCAAATGCGGACATTCCGCACCGATGCGTGCATTCTGATCGCCTTCTATTTCGAGACCGCTGAGTCATTGACGGCGCAGGCCCGGCTTCGGACCATTCGGAACGCGATGGCGCACTGCGGAAGTTGGGAACAGTGGCAGAACTGTATCGTTGAAGATCACTCCATCACGGTTCGCTTTTTCGACATTTGGAAGGGCGTGGAAGAACGTCTTCACCAGTTGATGAGGGCTCGCGAAATGGTGATCGAAGACCCGGAGATTTTGAGCGGAACGCCCGTCATCAAGGGTACGCGAGTGCCCGTTTATGACATTGCTGCCGCGGTCGATTCGGGAACGCCGAAGGACCGAATTCTCAAGTCCTATCCAAGCCTGAAAGACTGGCAGGTCGAGCTCGCATCAGTGTATGCGAAGGCAGTCCCCCCGCGTGGCCGCCCCAAGCGGGTTTCGTCTGCCGGAGGGCTTCAGGGGTCGATTACGAAAAAGCGACTACGCACCCCCTTATCAGGGAGATGAGTGGGTGATGAAATTCCTGATTGATGAGTGTCTGAGTCTGGATCTAGTGGAGGTCGCCCGGGGGCGCGGCTTCGTCGAAAGCTCACATGTGGTTTGGAAGGGCAAAGCTGGATGGAAAGACTGGGAACTGAAACCGTTCATCCTGGAGGGAGACTGGACCCTTGTGACCCGAAACAGCGTCGATTTTCGCGGTTCCGCGGACAATCCGGGGGCCAGTGGACAATTTGCCGATGTTCCTCTTCATGCTGGCCTGATCTGCATCAACGGCCCGGATGGAATGACTGCGGAGGTCCAGTGCGAACTGTTCGAGGCCGTTCTCGATGAAATTGGGAATGTGCAGTTGGTCAATGAAGTTGTCGAAGTCGATCTTGAATCTCTCGATGACGAATTCACGATTCATCGGTATCAGATGCCCGAGGAAGTTGATTGACCGCGCTACGCGCGGGTTCATGGGTCAGTCGAAACGTCAAAAGATGATGGGGCGGCTGGCACGAACGCCCCGCTGGGGTGGGTGACCGGAAGACCACGGGATTTCTCGGGTACAGCCAAGAAAAAAACCGGCGCTCCGGCAATTCGTGTTCAATGTAGCGATCCACCAGAGCACCGACTGATACTGGCCTTCCAAATCGATGATGAAGATTCAGTCGGAGGCGAAGTGGCTCGATGACGCGCAGAGCGTCTGTTTTGGTTGGGTACTGGGCTACTGTCCCCACGCTTGTTGACCTCCGGTATCGGTGGCCTTCCGGTGTCGTTTCGTAAAAGCGAAACTGCCAAACGTCATCGCCGTGCGTGTTGTTCTTCTTGGTTAAAGATCCATATTGATATCTGCGTCGCTTCATCTGTTGTTTTCTCCATTCTGTCTTGACGCGACGCCGGGAGAACAAAGTCTATTCCGGACAAACGTTGTAGGATCCGAGCAATTGGCTGACGGTCACTGGCGAGGAACTCGCCTGTAGGGATGCGCATGATTCCACAGTGATTACGAAAAGCGGTCCTTGGGCAGCGTGCCCAAGTTCGAATAGCTCTCGCAGGGAAAGTACTAGAGTGGGCAAGCATAAGAAAACGCGCCTGCCGGAGCTTTCCGGATACCTTGGCCATCTCCAGTGTGTTCTCACCTGGAACAATGTTGCATAATCGGCCAAGGGCAAAGCAATTTGGGGCAAAATAGTACCCCCAGTCAAGCACAGAACCGCGGCTCGTTCCTGACGCCGACTATTCTCTGCACACTTTTTCCAAGGCCAGGCCAATAGCGTCTACGGCTCGTTGACCGTTTTAGGTCTGCGCGGCAATGTGAGCGCGATGGAGTCAGAATTCGAGTCCCGGGCGTTCTGAGTTATGCGGAAGATGATCTTAATGACCTCGGTGTCGATGTCGATTTGCTGCACGAGCGTCCGAATGATTTCGCCTAATGCGCTGTGGCTAGCTCACAAAACCGGCTCGTTGCAAGTCGAAGGCACTCGAGTTGATCGACATCGCCTGCATTCTCCCTGATCCTTGCTTCGAGATCTGCGATGCGGTGTTTGGTTCGATCCATCCGTGACGTGAATTGTTCTTTTTCGATTAAGCCCTCGGTAAAGCTGTCGATCAGCCTTTCCACTGCATGTGGTAGCTTGGTACTGTGCGACCTTAGAATCTCGAGGTTGCCTAACAAAGTACCAGCCTTGCTGCTTTCCTGTTCCTCGAGTTCGATCCTCTCAAGGTTCACGAGAAGACTGGAAACTTCGCGCCACACTGTCGTCTTCAGAAAATACCCCCTGAACCTGCGAGTTGCTGCAAATCCGCTCACCACCAAACCGGTAACTGTCCGAGCCGCTGCATCGGTAGTAGACGAAATCCTTCATTTGACGGCCAGCCCCTAGTTGTCGGATCGTCTTGCCGTAGTAGGCATAGCCACATTTTCCGCAGCATGCCAGTCCTTATAATAGGTATCCCGGCCTCCGTCGTCCTTGCCGAGAGCGGCTTCTGTTCTCCTCGAGTTGACCGTGAGCCGCGCGAAAGAGCGCCTTATCAACTTATCGACCAAGGCCGGGACGGGTACGAATACCCACTCCTCTGGAGCAGCCGCGACTGGCACATTGCTTCGCCGAGGTTCCGCTGGCCGTCCCCGCGCCGCCCGTGGTCGAGACTTCTTTCCCCGCGGCATTATGTGTGTCTTTCCCTATGCCGCTAGGGGCTTGCGCAAAAATAATTTCACATAGTTGCCGGAGTCAAGGTGTCCATGCCGGTCAATGTTGAGACATCAAGACGTCGCCAGCAATTCTCAGTTAGCGAAATGGCTGGTTACATCAATTACCTTCGCAGAGCCGGAATCAGCGATACAGCGGATCTTTGCAGTTGTTTGCTTCGGAGAACTCGCTCGGGACCCGCTCATGCCCCCAGATCTTTTCGTCCGGCGGGCTTCGGGCACCGGACAAAAGAGTCGTTCCTCTCTTTGAAGTATCGATCAATTGCATCCTTCGCAGCTTCTGCGGACGGG
>QHYS01000185.1:0-844 GCA_003223325.1 Acidobacteriota bacterium | reverse complement strand
TTCAAGATGGGGAAACCGTCTTGAACTGCCTGCTGGTTAACTTCATCCAGATGCGAGAACAGCTTTCTCGATATGTGCCATGAGGCCGCATCCCACGACAGATAAATCGTACGGCAGGTGCGGTATTCGGCGCGCAATAGCTCCGCCATCTTGATCATCTCCTCGGTGTTCTTCTTCAGGGAGTAAAAGTGGGTTATTTGATTTCTGGACAGTTCGAGCGCAGCCGTGAGGATCAACCAGCCCTTCGATTTTTGATACTGCGGGACCACATAGTCCTCGCCGGGGCCAACCCGCTTGGTCCCGCCCTTTCGCTTAATCGCAAATGGGCCATACTCATCGATGGAAAAGAAGGCCTCATCCTCTTTCAGGTCCGATAGGATTTGCTTGATGACACCCACTTTGGTGTGGTACTCGGGATCGTTGCTGGTCAGTACAATCCTTGCCTTCCGCCATTTGAATCCGGCCGTCTTGATGAGGGCACGTATACGTTTTCTCGATGTGCGGTGACCACTCTCAGCCATAATTCGGTGAAGATCATCCATCCTCCAGGAGGTTCGGTTAATCCCGTGAGCGGACGGAGGCGAGTGAAGTAGCGAAAACAGGAACTGATCTCGCTCCGGATCATCGTTCGGCTTGGTCGCCTTCGCCGACAAGAGTGCATTGAGGCCGTCGTTTGCAAAGCGGCTGAAGTATCGGCCGATCGTCCTGCGCGACATCTTGAGACACCGAGCAATCACGGCTGTGCGGATGCCTGTCTCTAACGAAAATTCTGTGCAGCCTATGGCGGAGGTCATTTCCCCGAACCGGACCGCAAAGCTCAAGCGGTTGGGGCCCTGGTTGAGTC
>QHYS01000184.1 GCA_003223325.1 Acidobacteriota bacterium | reverse complement strand
GCATGGGGATTTCGCGTCACATGGAAGTGTAGGATTTTACGCCGGTCGTGGCCGATGACAAAAAAGCAGTACAGAAAGCCAAACGTGAGCGTTGGAGCGGTGAAGAAGTCCATCGCCGCAATGGCCTCGCGATGGTTCCTGAGAAACGTCCGCCATCGCTTCACAGGATCTGGATCTTTCGCAGCTCGGCGGCATCGCGAGACACTCCTTTCCGAGACATCGAAACCCAGCTTGAGCAGTTCACCAGGAATGCGCGGTGCTCCCCAGGTCGGATTCTCGGCAACCATACGCAAGCGAGGCGACCCCCGCGATCTGTGCTGAACCAGGCTCTTCAGAGTTCTGCTGTAGGTCCCAAGCGTTCTTGACGAGGTTCGTCCGAAGACTGATTTCTCGGTACTGCCCGCCAAGCAGCTCGACAAGGGCGCGATAGTCGGCACCCTTCGTAACGATGGCGATTCGCGGATTCAGGACCTGCAATTGAAGGAGGAGTTGCTTTATCAGGACCATCGTTATGCGGTGGCAGCGTAAATTCAAGAGCGATTCTTCTGACTGAAGACCAAACTCTTTTTGCAGCAACCCTCAATTGGAAGACAAATGGAAAATGAGAATCGTTTGACGAGCCCCGACGCATTGCAACGGTCGTCGAATCAACCGGGCTGTGCTGCCACAACTGTCAAGAACTGACGAGGGAGAACAATACGGATGTCTTGAAATCGCGACGGAAAGTGACGGATATTTCCGGTCACCATATAATCTGCCCTCGCTTCCAGCGCGCATTCCACGACTTTGTTGTCATCTGGGTCGCGCGATACGTTCAGTTTCCTCTTGGGAATTACGAGAGTCGAGCACTTTCTTATGGTTCGCATGGACTGGGTAACACTCCTTGGGCTCAGTCCAAATCGCTCGCGTCGCAAAACACCCTCATATTCCTCAAGAAGAACGCCCGAAACGAACCACCTGAAATACGCTGCGATAGCGAGCCCCAGAATGAGTGCCTGCTGTCCCTCAGGACTCAAATGGGCCGAAATGACGACATTGGTGTCGAGAACCACTCTAAGCATTAGGATTACGGCGCCGGCGGCGGTAACGGCTAATTTCCAAGTTGATTTCTCGCAGGGGCAAGAGGTCTAGTCTCTTAGCTTTCGCCTCTCTCTGAATTTGAGCGAGTGCCGCAGGCTGTCGCGCGAAGTTTCGGAGGTATTCTTCTACACTCATAATCACGGCCTGCGGCTCGCCGCGCTTGTCTACGACAAACCGCTCATGATTTTGGCGCACGCGCCTAAGAATCTGGCCCAGTTGGGTGCGTGCAATGAGTGCTGGAACAATCTTCAGCGTTCGCGCCGTGTTTGATATTTTTGCCATCTCCAATTCCCCACCTTAGCCACGAACTAACTAATCAGTTCAGCCACATTATATCCTTGATCGCGGTCATAGTTCAAGGGACTTTGACGTCAAGGCCATTCATGAATCGGCGGAGCTCGCTCACGAATCCCATGTGGAGATTCGCAACTTATGGATTTCAAGTCTCGGGCCGCAGTCAAGTACACTGAAACTCTCCGGTGGTCGTCATGGACCAAGTCGCGCCACCCCCAGGTGATTCGGCCCTGGAAAACGAGTAGGCCAACACCAAAGAATAAATGGAGCTCGCCGCCAACGATCAGCCACGGCGCGAGCGTAATAGGAGCCTTGCACCAAGGAGCACGGCTGACCGCCGACGGGGCTTTTGTTGAGGGGCAAAGGAAACCCCACATGGGGACTTCAATGTCGGCACCTTTCTGGGATCCCTGCCAAGAGTTTCCCTTCGCGGTCTAGCCGGTGTTCCTTGCGATGGGCTGCCCAGGCTTTCTCCAGTGTTCGGGTTTGCTCCTTCGACGCGATTTCAAATCGGGCAAGCGCCAGGATCAAGGCGCGCACGCTGACATGGGGCTCCGCCGCAGGTCCCGTGAACCCGCACCTGCGGCAAGTGATGATTGGCGTCTTGATGTCCCGTCCAGCTCGAATCCGGCGAAGCATTGCCTCCAGGTCATCCCGCAGGTTGATGAGCTCCGGCATCGACATTTCCGCGTGCCAGTCCGCTCGCAACCGCACGATCATTTCCGGAAACCAAGTTCTCTGCGGGTCGCCCGAAGGCATGCCGGTGGTCTCCCCTTCAGCCGTCCGTTTTGGGTTGTGGCCGTTGACATGGTAGTCGTAGACGCGTTTCGGCGAAATGGTCTCTATCGACACGTGGCGTATGACGCCCGAGCTCCGATTGTGGACAGGGAGGGGCACCTTTCCGGTTACGCGACGCAACCAGGCACCGTGCCAACTCGCGATAAATTTGGTTTGGCGATCGTTTCGCGTCGCGCAGCAGGCAGGCTAAATAGGGGAAAGTGGCGCTCAATATGGTTGTAGACCGATGCTAGAACAAGACGCTCGCCAGGAAAAAGACACCGCAGAAAGTAGTGCTCGCAAGCGCAGTAGTCGAAGGAAATACGCTGTCAATCCAAGAGCTTCCTGGACACTTCCACTCAATCGATACAAGTGAGGGTAGGGAGCGGCGGCGATTCCGCACGGTGGAGGAGAAGCGGCGAATTACGCATTTTGGCCAATTTGCTCAGGAGACAAAGATCCTTCTGATCAGCAGCCATCACGCGCTAGAATCAGGCCGCTCATCTAGCCCACCTAAGCCCACCTATGCGGTGACCGTAATTTGTTTCCGAAGTCGGAGATCGGCAAACAGTTAGTGCCGACGATCAAGCTGCTCCATCCGGAAGACAGCCACGCGCACATAATCCAAATCGGGCATCCCCACGAGGCGTACAACCTGGTCCTGACAGGCACCTCCCAGACCGTTAAGCACGCAGTGGGAGATGCAGAGGGAGTCTGGCCGTTGACCGCTTCTGGCAGAAATCCTAGACTCCTGCGTGCATTGCAGGAACGCGGTGTGCACCCGCTTGGCAGCAACCAGCTGGAACGTGCTGTGCGCCTCGGGACCAGCAATCACGGCACGAGGGTCGTGGCGAATGAGCTTACGTGCTCTACTCTAGACGGAGCGCGTCAGTGGTCATCGGTGGTTTCTTTCAATGTGTCGGCGCATGTTGAATAGCAAGGAAAATGGTGTGGTGGTGTCGCCGTCAGGATTCCAGCCCTTTCCGAAAGGTTTGCCACACGAAATCTTCATGTTCGCCAGTTTTTTCTAGAACATCGCCAGTACTTTTGTTCTTGGCGGTTCGTCGACGATGGTATCGGCTTTCCTATGCGCCACAAGGCTGATCGTTAAGCACGGACGTTTAGCCACGCTGGTTGCAGAAAGCTGGTCAGTCTGCTGGGTCTATCAGTGCTGTCGCTACCATGTCGCCTGCCGTTTTGACAGAAGAAGTTTTTGGGGTCATAATCAGACTAGTTGGGACTAGTTTAAACGGAGATATCAAGATGGCATTAGTAGGGGCTTTTGAGGCCAAGACGCACCTGGCGAATTTGCTCGATCGGGTCAGCAGGGGAGAGAGGATTACGATTACGAGGCACGGCGTTCCTGCGGCGATGCTGGTTCCTGTCGAGGAAACAAGAGCAAGAATGACGCACGAGGAGATTGTGGAAGGCATGCGGAAGCTGCGCAAGCGGATCAAGCCCGGCAAGATGAGCGTCCGTCAGATGGTGGAAGAGGGGCGGCGGTTTTGACCGGGATTGTTATCGATGCGTCCGTGGCGCTCGCCTGGTGCTTTCCGGATGAGGCAAGCGAGTACGCAGACGGGGTACTGGTCGCGCTGGAAGGGCACGCGATACTGGTTCCGGCGTTGTGGTCGGTTGAAATCACGAATGCTGTGTTGATGGCCGAGCGGCGCAAACGGGTCAAACAACCCGAGGTGCGGCGCTTTGTTGCGCTGCTGGACGGACTGACGGTTATCACGGATTCGCAATCAGTCACCGAAAGTGTGAGCAATATTCTTCCGATCGCGCGGGAATACGACCTTTCTGCGTACGACGCCGCCTATCTGGATGTGGCGGTCCGGCATGGGGCGCCGCTGGCCACTCTCGACAGCGCATTGCAAAAAGCCGGTCGGAAGGCTGGGATCGAGATATTCAAGGCGTAATCGGGGTCTACTTTGGAATCCCCATCGACCGCAGTTCGGTCTTGGGAATCCGCGGCAGATGTTCGTGGATGGCCATCAGGTAATAGGCTTTGCGCCTCGACTCTGGAAATTTCCTCCTGGAACTCATCGAACGATCGCAGCTTGTTCAGCCGCCAGTACTGCCCCGCACGAACGTCACATCTCCGCCGCCGCCGCTCCCGCGATGTCCTTCAGAGAGGAGTGACCCGGCGCCAGCTCTCCCCGGAGTGCAATCGTCGGGGACGCACCGACCGAAAGGAAATGCGAGGTCATCCGGCTCAATTACATCCGAAGCGAGGAGCATGACCCGACGAATGACGTTCCGGAGTTCGCGCACGTTCCCCGGCCATGGGTAGCGCAGAAGGAGTTCAGCTGCCTCGTTCGGAGATCTCGCGGCAGGCTCGCCCGAACTCCATGTTGGCTTCCACCAGAAAACCGTTCGCCAAGTCGAGGATGTCATCTCGCTCCCTGAGGGGTGGCAAGGTGATCACGAATTCGTTCAGACGGTAGTAAACATCCTGGCGGAACCGACCTGCCTTTACCTCTTTCGCGAGGGGGACATTGGAGGCGATGATTCGTACGTCCAAGCGGACCAGCTGCTTGCTGCCGAGCGGCTGCACCCCGCGTTCCTGCAATCGTCCGAGCCATAAGTGCCGGTCTCGCCCTCGACGAGGACCGTGAGCGGAGAGTCGGCCACCTGCCTGATTTGCTGGACAACCTTCTGCATTTGTCGACTCGGGCCTGGAGCAGAGATGACGGTGTTCGGAAGAGCTAAGCAGGTGTAGCGAATGCGCAGCCAGTCCGCTTGGCGACTGCCTCGGTAAAGAGAAGTGCGATCGGGGTCGGGGCATTCAGCGGTTGGCTAACGTGGCAATCTTTCCCAAACCCAATAGCCGATGGTCCGCAGTCACAAGAGTTAAGCCAAGCACCTCGGCCGTGGCAGCCAAAAACCGATCGGCAGGATCTTGATGCGGAAGCGGCACTTCTTGGGCTGCGACTACGATTTCATGTGTCAGGGGAGCTTCGCGCATGTGCATGGTCGCCCTGGCCACCCAGTCTCGATGGCTGCCATGCAACCGTATGCGACCCTTGGCATGCAAGAGCAGCACTTCCCAGGTGCTGACGGGTGACAACCACAGTTCGTTGTTCCCGTCGCTCAGTTCGCGCCGCACCTGCCGTGAGAGTCGGTTGGGCTCAACCAAGCTCCAAAGCCAGATATGCGTATCCAGCAGGAATTTCAATTTTGCAGCGCCTCAATTTCCTGAATTTCGATGACTGGGGAGATTACGTCGCCTATTATTTCAATACTGTCGGTCATTGAGCCCATCCAGTCCCTTTCCTGCGCATCCGAAAACGCCGGAATCACGTCTGCTATGGCCTTGCCGCGCCGAGTCACTCGAAGCGGAGTTTTTGTTTTACTCACCTGTTCCAGCAAGGAGAGACACTTGGCCTTAAACTCGGAGATCGCGATCTCGTGGATTGTGTTTTTGCTTTTGCTTTGCATCTGCAAACCTCGTTA
>QHYS01000183.1 GCA_003223325.1 Acidobacteriota bacterium | reverse complement strand
CTCCCGTGGATGTAGGTCGAATAACCTCTCCCGCCGCATGGCGGAATTTCTCTTCTTACCCATGGGTGCACGATTTTGACTGAGGGGCGACTCGATAGAGGTCAACAGAGATATTGTCTCGCACGCCGCTCTCTCGACCTTTCCGGTAATAAGGAGAGGAGTTCTTGGGAAAGCGCTTTGCCGATCCCTGTCCCACAAAGAGGCAACTCGGGCTCGTTTTTGTACTCTTTCCCAGAACTCCTGCGTACCTGGGTTCAGATACCAGAGCCGGGGCACGCCCCCCTGCTCGTGGGGAGATCGCCGCCAGAGATCCAGAGGTGTGACGAACATATCTCAAGAAGCGGGCCCTTCGGATTGCCAGCAGGCCAGACTGGCTCAGACAGCACGAGGAGGCAGGATGTTTATGAACGATTTAGTGACCTATGAATCGATTGAAAACGTGGCGGTCATCACTATTAACCGTCCCGAGAAGCTAAACGCCCTTAATCCTGCTGTCGTCGAAGGGCTTCGGGAAGTTTGGGCCCGCTATGAGACGAGCGATACAACCCCCCTTGACCTGTGGATGGGTGTCCCGGATCTCGGTGTGCCGGTAACGAAACCAATCATCGCTGCTGTCCACGGGCATGTAATCGGTGGCGCCTTCATCCTAATCATGCACTGTGACCTAATCATTGCTGCCGAAAGTACCGTCTTCCATTATCCAGAGGCTCGAGTTGGATTCACTGGTGGCTTAGTTGCAGGGCTCGTAGTTCGCATCCCTCAAAAGGTGGCGGTCGAGTTCATGCTGCTCGGTCAGCCCATGACAGCCCAGCGAGCCTACGAAGTCGGCATGGTAAATAAGATAGTGCCAGTGGGCACACAGATGGAAGCGGCCAAGGAATGGGCGAAGATTCTAGTAAATAACGCTCCACTTGTCGTCTCGACCCTCAAGGCCTTCTCGCTGCGGACCATTCCGAAATCTCCCTCGGATCTGGCCGCCGAGGCCCGCCGCGACCTTACAAGGATTCATACAAGCAGGGACCGCACTGAAGGAGAACGGGCCTTCGCTGAGAAGCGGGTGCCAAAGTACAGAGGAACGTAGCAAGGACCTCGCGGAGTGACCTGAAACCTGATCTCTTGCATCCCCTGCATTCCGGTGGCAGGCTACGCATGCCCACGAAAGGAGGCGTGTGTAATCGTATTTGCTGGACCACTTTGACATTTTATAAGCCAGAGCTTATAATGGACATATCGTGGCTGCGTCCAAAGCCGTGCGCTTGCGGGAGTTCTACCAGCGGCTTCGGACGCTACCGGCGGCGGCCGGTTTTGAGGAAGCATGGACTCAAATCAGCAGGACACTTAACCAGGTGGAGGATGAGATGTCCGGCGTGCCTTACGATCCGTCGAAATGGCAAACGGACGATCGGTTGTATCCGCCGCAGCGGGACAGCGAACGCGCCTTCAGCGGATATCCGAAAGTACGGAGAGAGAACGGATCAATTGAAATCAGAACTCTCACGAACCAGATCGTGTTCTCGAAAACCGGGGCGGATGGCAAGGGGGTAATGGAACAATGAGTCAGATCGAGAGCGTCAAACAGAAACTCCAGGCGCGTCTCCCTGGTGTGTCGGCGGTCATAGATGAGCCTCTGAAACCGGATGGCCCGTGGATGCTGGACGTTGCGCTTGATAATCGCGCTGTCAATATCGAGTGGCGCCCACACCGCGGCTTCGGGATATCTTCCCAGGAACCACATCGAGAAGGCTACTACGGCGAAGAGCCTGATGAGATCCTCTCGACCGTGGACGAAACTGTGGGACGAGTGGTTGAGCTTATCAAGTCGGGAGCGAGTACAGTGCCTCCGTCGGAATTGACACTCGGAGAACTACGCGAGCGACTCAGGCTCTCGCAAGCACAGCTGGCTCGGCGACTCAGGGTGTCACAGGCTGCAATATCTGAGCTTGAGAAGAACCTCGTGAGGTCACAGCTGCAAACGCTGAGAAAGGCAGTGAAAGCGCTTGGTGCCGAGTTGGAGATCCGGGCGGTTCTGCCGAACGCGCGGGCCTTTACGCTTAAGCTTATTTCTCGATTCGGATTAATACTCGGCAGTTGTGAAAGTCAACGTTCGCCATTTGCGGTACTCTGTGGTCGTGGACGGCAAACGCGCGGAGAGGCTTGGGGCGGGAAAGGGGATTCGAACCCCCGACCTCTGCTTGGGAATCCGTTCAGGCCTCGATCCGCTTCCGTCCAGTCGTATCCGCCAGGGCATATTTAATAGGGTCTGGCGGCGATTCCGTGGTTCCTGAGACATCCGCTACCGTCCCTCTCCGTCCATCCGCTTGGCTACAGTTTGGCTACAGTGCGCAACGGGTTGTTTGTAGCGTGGCGTGCTGGTTTGCAGTATAGTCGAAGTATGGCAGTCTCCGAAGATTGATCGTCTTTTGGTCAGATGCGACAGGCGAGGGAACTCCATGACGGCGTCGATTACCCATTTGCTCAAGGAGCTTAAGGAAGCGCTCCAAGGAATTTACGGCAGCCGGCTTCGGGGCCTATATCTCTATGGGTCGTATGCGCGTGGGGATGAGGTCGCGGAATCCGACGTCGATGTGCTCGTTGTCCTGGAACAGATCACCTCCTATGGAGCCGAAATCGATTTCGTGTCCGACCATGACTGGTCGCGCCGCCCGACCTCATTTCTTGCAAGCGTCGGGGATGAGGCGATCCCCGCGTGAAGCCGGAGGCAAAGAAACTCTTGGCAAAGGCGTCACGCGCAATCAGTGCGGCCGAGATGCTCCTTGGCGCCACGGATGTCGACTTCGCTGCGGGGCGCGCCTACTACGCAATGTTCTATGTCGCGGAGGCATTGCTGGTCGAGAAAGGGAAGCGCTTCAGGAAGCACAGCGCCGTGCATGCTGCGTACGGAGAAGAGTTTGCCCGGACGTCCGTCCTCGACCCTCAGTTTCACCGATGGCTGCTTGACGCTTCAGACAAGCGAATCCTTGGTGACTATGGGGTCGAGGCCGCCCTGACACACGATGACGTTCGCGATCTGCTTGAACATGCTCGAGCCTTCCTGCGCGCCGCGTCGCAGTATCTTACCTAATTGAGGGGAGCGCTGCGTACCGCAGCGTCGGCGAAGAGCTGTTTCTTGTTGGCCCTAATCACGCGGACGGCGGATAACCAGTCTATCGATTCCGTCGCGCGAAAGATGTGCCCAATTTGCAAGAGGTGTGGTTTCGGGGGGTTCTCCTCGTCTCCGCCGAGAATCGGCGGGCACGTCAGTCAAAACTCGTACCCTTTCGTCGTCCAATAGTGCCAGTCTCCAATAGCCTGGAGGGTTTTTCTGTCAGCCCGAATCCCTTCCAGCTGTGAGAGCGGCACAGCCAATCTGCGCCTTTCCCATCTAATCAGTACAAACATTTCGTGACCGCATTCCTCCTCCGGAGCCATTCCTATGGCCTCGACCTCATCGCCTGGCTTTAGAGGAG
>QHYS01000178.1 GCA_003223325.1 Acidobacteriota bacterium | reverse complement strand
GCACTTCAGCCCCCACGAAGGTGGTCTCGGAGGCAAAGGCGTTCGCGGTCAGAACGACCTTGTCGTCACTGATCCCCAGGGCGTCGAAATCAGGAAACGTTCCGGCCACCCCCTCGAAGTTATAGACGACCCAGTGGAACGGGTCGGACGGTCGTGAGACCCCCACCCACCACAGCCCCGACCCGTCGGGCGCTCCGGACAGGCTGATGATGCTGAAAAACCACACTCCCGATAGGGGGTCGAAGCGGACTTTGGGATCGCTGATGAAGAAGTCGGGAGGCTCCCCAGGGGTGAAGGCATGAAGGTCGAAAAGGGCGAGGACGTTGCCGGTTTTGTCTGTGATAACTCCTGCGGTGTTGACCGCTTCGAAGATGTAGTTGGAGTCGGCCCCCACCTGCGTGTCAGGAGGCTCACAGCCCCCGCAGGCAAGAACCTCAAAAAGCCCAGACATCGGGGCACCGGTGTCCGGCCCCCTTCCTGCCCCCGTGGACGCCTGCGGCGGAGGGGAGCCGACGGCGGCGGCCCATGAGGTCTTTGCCCTCATGGCCTCATCGGAATTGAGGGCCTTGGCTCTTTCGTGGCGGCGCCGGTTGGGAACCAAATGCGGCTTCGCTTTCCTGACCCCCACCCCGGTCCCGCTGCCAAGAGGAAGCCGGGGCAGGGTTCCGACGTCCACGGCTGTCACGAGGTGGGCTTTGAACTTCCTATGAAGTCCGAGTACCTGCTCCTTGGGGTGAGCCTGCACCGGAGGACCAGGCACGATGATAAGCGTGGAGAGCAAGACAACGATCAGCCCCCCGGACGCAGACCGG
>QHYS01000177.1:2103-4390 GCA_003223325.1 Acidobacteriota bacterium | reverse complement strand
TCGAAAAAGAAGCGCATCAACGGGTGTCCTTGTGTCGGGGTTGACGCGGGGTAATAATGAGCGGTCGATCTTGTGAAAGCGCTATGCAGACTGAATCTTCCCCACATCCAGGGGAATTCATTGCTCACCGCAGGAAGAGTGGCGAGTGCCAAACCTTGGCCGACCATCTGCTAGAAGTCTCTGAGTTAGCTGGAAGGTTCTCCGCGAAGATAGAACTCGGTCTTCCTGGACAACTGATCGGGCTTCTGCACGACCTAGGCAAGTATTCACTCGATTTTCAGCAGTACCTCTGTTCGGCTGTTGGGATTCTAGAGCAGGACGTTGACAAAGACTATGTCGATCCTCGCGCGAAGAAAGGCAAGATCGATCACTCTACGGCTGGAGCGCAAACACTATGGCAAGAGCTCTCACAGCGTGGCCAGATAGAAAGCGCAGTGGGTCAGATCCTGGCTGTATGCATCGCTTCGCACCACTCTGGGCTCATTGATTGCTTGGCCGTGGATGGCACAGATCATTTTTCAACGAGAATGCAGAAGTCCGATCGGCAGTCCCATCGGTCCGAAGCATGGCAAGAGGCGGACAAGACCGTCCGTGAACAATACGAAAAGTTGATCCATGACCGCGATCTGCTTCTCGCTTTCCGCCGAACAGTCGAGAGCATTTGCCTGAATGAGCAACACGAGGGCATCACTCGGTTTAAGGTCGGGCTGCTCGTACGCTTCCTGTTCAGTTGTCTGGTAGATGCCGATCGATCAAATACTGCCGACTTCGAGCGTCCAGCTGCGCGAAGGCAACGCATGAGCGGCCGTTACGAAGGCTGGCCAGTTCTGACCGAACGTCTCGAGAGACACCTGGCAGAGCTCCCTTCCAGTGGACGCATAGATGAATTACGCCGCGATGTCTCGCGCCATTGCTTTGCTTCTGCGGACAGAAACAGGGGAATATTCACTCTCACGGTTCCCACCGGCGGCGGCAAAACCTTGGCGAGTTTACGTTTTGCCTTGCGCCATGCCGAACAAAACGGAATGGATCGAGTGATTTACGTAATTCCCTATACTTCCATCATAGATCAGAACGCGGACGAGGTTCGCAAGATACTTGAGCCCGAGGGCGTGGAGTCCGGAAGCGTGGTATTGGAGCACCATTCAAACCTGATACCCGAAGAGCAGACGTGGCGCAATAAGATTCTGTCGGAAAACTGGGATGCCCCGGTCATCTTTACAACAACCGTGCAATTTCTGGAAACGCTGTTTGGCGCTGGCACTCGGGGTGCTCGTCGAATGCACCAATTGGCCAACGCCGTTGTTGTCTTCGACGAGATCCAAACGCTTCCAGTCAATTGCGTGCATCTCTTCAACAACGCTATCAACTTCCTTGTCGAGCAATGTCGCAGCAGCGTACTGCTGTGTACGGCGACCCAACCTTTGCTCGATAAAGTGGATCAGCAGAAGGGCGCACTTCGCCTGCTCCGCCCTGGTTCTGAGCTCATGCCCAATGTGGAATTTCTGTTCGATGGACTCACCAGAGTCGAGATTCTCGATCGGCGCAAAGCGGGCGGGTGGACCTCAGACGAGGTTGCAGACTTGGCGTTGAAAGAAGTCGCCGCAAGCGGCAGTTGCCTTGTTGTGGTCAACACGAAGTCAGCCGCACGCACGATCTACAGTTTATGCAAGGTGCTCGCCCCTGACTTGCTGATCTTTCACCTCAGCACACACATGTGTCCTGCTCACCGAAAGGGCTGCTTGTCGAGGCTCAAAGAACTTCTTGAACCTGGCACGAATATTCCCGTCCTTTGTATCAGCACGCAGCTGATTGAGGCGGGGGTGGATATGGATTTTGGCGCAGTGGTCAGGTTTATTGCTGGGCTTGACTCTATTGCTCAGGCAGCCGGGCGATGCAACCGCCATGGGCGTCGCGCGATTGGTCGCGTTTATGTCGTGAATCCCGCGAAAGATACGGCGGACATTCTCAAGGATATTAGCATCGGCAAGCAGAGTGCCGAGCGTGTACTGCGCGAAATAGGATCAGGCAATGCGGAACATAACAAGAGCGTGATGCTGTCTCCAGATACGATGGCCCGCTATTTTCAATACTACTTCTTCGAACGCAAGAAGGAGATGAGCTATCCGGTCGGCGCCGACATTGTTGGACGTGACGACACGCTGTTGAACATGCTTTCCGAAAACAGCATGGCGGTTGCGGCGGGCCGAAGTGCACCAGCGAACTATCTCCGTCAATCCTTCATGACTGCGGCGAAGGCATTCAAATCTATCGATGCGCCAACGCA
>QHYS01000177.1:566-1945 GCA_003223325.1 Acidobacteriota bacterium | reverse complement strand
AATACACGGTCAATATCTTTCCTCAGGTCATGAAGCGCCTGCAAGACAAAGGTGCCCTGCACGAAGTTCAGGACGGCACCGGCATCTTCTACCTGGAATCTCGCTACTACGATTCGGAGTTTGGGCTGTCCGAAGATCCCACCAGTTTGATGGAGCTGCAAAATGCATAGACCGCGCAACACAATCGAGTTCAAAGCCTGGGGTCGCTACGCCATGTTCACGGACCCGCTCACGAGGATCGGTGGCGAAAAGTGCTCTTATCACGTCCCCACCTACGAAGCCGTTAAAGGTATTGCCAAGTCCATCTACTGGAAACCCACTTTCATCTGGATCATCGATGAAGTGCGCATCATGAAGCGAATTCGCACTCAGACTAAGGGGACGAAGCCCCTCAAGTTCGGAGGCGGTGGACACGATCTGTCTATTTACACCTTCCTGACTGGCGATCCCGATTCTTCCACTGGGGTTCCCGGCGTGGAGTATCAGGTTCGAGCGCACTTTGAGTGGAATCAGCATCGTCCAGAACTCAAACAAGACCGCAATGAACACAAGCACTTCCAAATCGCGGAGCGCATGCTCGAACGCGGCGGACGCCAAGACATTTTTCTCGGTACCCGAGACTGTCAGGGTTATGTCGCTCCGTGCGAATTCGGCTCCGGAAAGGGAGACTATGACGACTATGGCGAGCTCGCATTTGGAGTGATGTTCCACGGCTTCGACTATCCTGACGAAACCGGCAGGAACGAACTCGCCACGCGTTTCTGGCGACCGCCAAAGCCTTTCGGCATCGGGAAAAACCTTCTCGACGTGACCATCGAAGCCGAGAGAGCGGAGATCTGAAATGAGTTGGATCGAGAAGCTCTACGAAACCTACGAGCGCTGCGACGGAGCCCCGCAATTCGAAACTGACCCGCTGCTGCCGCTCTGTCATGTTTATCAGCAGGCTCATCTCGAAGTTGTGATCACTGGGGACAGTCGATATCGCACGGCTCGTGTTTTGCAGAGAACAGAGCAAAGGACATCCATTGCATGCACCGAAGACTCTGCTTCTCGTGCAAACGATGAGGCTCCTCATGCACTTTGTGACAAGGTCCAATACTGTGCTTTGGACTACGAGAAAAGAGGAGGCAGGAAGAAGCCGTACTGGCAGAGCTACAGGGAACAATTGAACCAGTGGTGCTGTTCCCCATTCGCACATCCTAAGGCGAAAGCGGTTTTGGCGTATCTCCAGAAAGGAAGCCTGCTGGAAGACTTGATCCGCGAAGGGATAGTAATTGCGGATCTACATGGTCAGCTGCTTGATACGTGGACCAGAGACAGACCACTTCCACCATTATTGAGGCTCCTGGTGGCAAAGCAGGGCCGCCGGGACCAGGGAG
>QHYS01000177.1:0-484 GCA_003223325.1 Acidobacteriota bacterium | reverse complement strand
CCGGGTGATCCCGTGTCGGCAGTCTGGGAAGATACTACGCTACAGAGTGGCTGGGTGAAGTTTTGCGCTAGTCAGAATACTCGCCTTGGAGTGTGCTTCGTTTCGGGCAATTTGAGCGTTCCTCTCGCGAGCAAGCATCCGCGAGGAGTTCGTTGGCCTGGTGATGGGGCCAAGCTTATATCTTCGAACGACATTCAAGGGTATACGTTCCGCGGACGATTCAAGAGTGCGGAAGAAGTTTGTGGCGTGGGCCTCGAAGTTACACAAAAGGCTCACAACGCGCTGCGCTGGCTCATAACGCGGCAAGGCGATGTGGGCAAGACAGCGGAGCGGGTATTTGTGTCTTGGTCGACTGCTGGCCAGTCGATTCCGGATCCTCTGAAAAATACGGCACAACTCTTTATAGAGACGCCGCAGGAAGATGCGGTGGAACCACGATACCAAGGAGATGCTGGCCAGATTTTTGCCTTGCGGTTAAACAAGC
>QHYS01000180.1 GCA_003223325.1 Acidobacteriota bacterium | reverse complement strand
CAATCCCATTGGGCCGCCATATTTGTCTGGTGCGATTAACAGCGCCACAAATGTTGCCGCGACAAGCGCTCGTACAGCCCAATCGGAAGCTTTCATGTGCGCCGTTTACGCCGATTCGCTCCGAGTCTCATGAGTAGGTTCATGCCGAGCTATCGACTGAGTGCGATGCAGGCGATGTACACGAACAGAGCCGCACCCAGAATTCCAACGCCACCCACAACCACGCGGATAGCGGGCATAGACATTTTGTAGGGGTGCCAACCGCCCTGCCTCCATGCATTGGCGAAGTTGTCCATTGCGGTTCTCAATGCCTGAGGCCGCATGATTGCAAATAACCCAAAACTCAAGAACATCACTGCCATTACGAATAGAGCGGGCGCATCGGAACGACTTGGAACGGCTCTGTACATCGCTACCAAGGGTACCACCAAAGGAGGCGATAAGGCTCCCTCCAGGCAAACGTCTGTACCGAGGGTAGGGCTGCCCAACAGAATGGTTTACAAGGTCGATCCGAGGTATCAGATTGAATCCCAAAAATCCATTTCACACACAATCCCCTCCAACTAGAAACGAGTCCTGCTGCATTCCGCAGTTAGGATCGTGATCCCAAACTCCTTCCTTCCCACCTTTTCCCCAAAACCCACAAACGGCAATTCACTGACACGCGTTTCAAGCGCCGTCGGTGAATTTCGGCGAATCCGTGCATCCCTGCACGCGCACCACGTTCGCCTACCCCCTTTGTAACCACCCCGCGCTGCTCTTGGAGTAACCCCATGCACCCACAAAATGTATCCAGCTCGTTCTTGATTGCAACCGGCCACATACGCGCCATGAGAGGAGGAGCACAGTCGCATATGCTCACTGCCAGTGATGGTCACGCTTATGTGGTCAAGTTCCCAAACAACCCGCAGTCTGTCCGCGTGCTCGCCAATGAGTGGCTTGCCAGTTCGATTGGTCGCGCGCTCGGACTAACCGTTCCCGAGCCGGCCATTCTCTACGTGCCGGCCGAACTCGTCGAGAGTTCACCGTCACTGGTGATACGGCTGTCCGGCCCAACCCTGAAGTGCGCACACGGCCTGGCATTTGGCTCGCGTGTCATTTCGGGAGATCAGGTTTTCGACTACCTGCCCGACTCGATATTCGAAAGGATCGACAATCGGCAGGAATTCATTGGCCTTTTCGCGCTGGACAAGTGGCTGTGCAACTGTGACGGTCGGCAGGTGCTGTTCTGCCGGAGAGAACCAAACCCGAACTTCCGCGCTCATTTCATTGACTTCGGCTACTGCTTCAATGCCGAGGAGTGGACTTTCCCGGACACGACAACGCGCGGGATCTACGCACGCAGGTGCGTCTACCAAGACGTGTGCGGATGGCAGTCGTTCGAGCCCTGGCTGAGCCGAATCGAGTCCTTTGATTTGCTCACGCTCTGGGAAATCGCGGCCGATGTTCCGCCTGAATGGGTAGAGCCGGAAAGACTGGCCCAGCTCGTTGAGTGCATCGACGCCCGACGCAACCGTGTTCGGGAATTGATCGCGGCAGTTCGCCAATCACAACACAATCCATTCGGCGCGTGGAAGGAGCAGCAACCATGACGCCGAAGTTTTGGAAGTACCTCATCGCCCACGGCGACGGTTCGGCGATTCGTTTTGTCGCTGAAGAAGACCGTGATTGGGCCGAGAAGGAATTGGAAGGTGATCCGTGCCTTCTCAGTTATACAGCAAAGCCACAATTTGGATCCGCTGTGTTCCGGTGTCCCGCCGAAGCAGTTCTGCGGCGGCTACGGCGGACACGGCTACACCTACAAAGAATGGAGGTGAACCACATGCACGATTCCGTAGTGACCATCAACAACACGCATTGGCCTGCGTACCGAAAAGAAAACGGTACGTTGGTTGACTTGCGAATTCTTGACCCAGAAGACCGCAGCCCGAAGCCACGGCTGGTATTCCGGCCCGACGCACTCCGCAAGTCTGGAATTCCCGAGGGTCTCATTGAGGCAGCAACCCGCTCCGATCCTCCAGGGCTGATCCTCTTTGAAGACGTTCCGCAATTCAAAGGCTGCAACGATCAACCCACCTCTGTAGAATCCACCCGCTAAATCAGATCGAGAGCGTATGCCCTCATCTGATCCCTCCTGCAAGGTCTCAAATCCACAAAACTACCGGAGGTCCGCTATGCGCAGAAGCACACCGAAGACGAGCGGCCTGAAACTAGTGATGCTCTTCCATCGTCGAAATCAGACTTGCTGCGTTTGCAGTCACAACCTCGACGTCGAAGACGCCTCACAGGAAGTGACCGAGCTACGTCGCGATGGTCTGCCGGCGTTTAGGGTGGACCAACGGTCACGTCACACCGATGTTGATCCGGACGAATGCGCGGCCTGCCGGGCAGAGATCAAGCAGTCGATGAATCCCCTGCCTGTATTCGATAGCAGGAAACGCTGATTCTACTGCTCGTCTCTCTTGAAACCCACAAACGGAGCGTCCAATTCTGCTCATCTCTGACACAAAACCAAAAACCCAAAAATCTTGGAGGTGTGCCATGTCGAAAGACAGGGAATACACTCACTACATCGTAGTGAACGAGGTTGTTCTCGGCGACGCTAGCATCATCGAGAAACTGAACGACTGGGTCTCACTGGCGTACGTCAGGCTCGGCATCGGTGGCACTAAGCTGTTCACCGATTACGCCTTCGTCGAAAACTACACCCTCGTTCCCAAAATCTCCAACTGAAATCCGCAAGCCTCCCACCCAAAACCGCGTAACCACCTGAAATTCCAGGCACAAATGGGCCGCAGGAAGATGACCTGCATCTGTCCTGCGCCCGAAAGTGACAGAAGTGACAAACGGGATTCCCATTTGTCACTTCTGTCCCATTTCGCATTTGGGAGAAGCCGCGGTGGTACCAGAGCCGAATTTCCCAGCCCGGCCTGATGAATTTATCGGGAGAAACAACCAAATCGAAGCCTTCCGCGAAGTATTGGCCCAAGGTTTGTTGACTGGAAGAACGCCATCGTTCGCCGTGTTGGGCGACTGGGGAGTTGGGAAGAGCAGTCTGCTGTTGAAATACTCGGCGATTTGCTCAGGACAGGACTATGCCATCCTGCCGGTGTTCTTTTCTGTCTCGACGGAACTCGCCGATTACAAACGGTTCGCTGAAGGCCTGCTCGACACGTTCGCCCGCGCGCTGGAGACGTCTGACTCGCTGACCACACGACTTCGAGGTGAGCTGCAGAAATGGAAACTGAGCAAGCTCTCGATCGGTGGTGTGTCCCTTAATCGCCAAGGTCCCGAATTCTTTCTCAGTTCAGGAACGGCTATTCTCAAACATGCCTTACACGACGCTTGGAGGCATTTCATCCGTCCGGCACAGCTCAAGGGCGCAATCTTCTTTCTTGATGACCTCCACAACTTTTTCTATCCGGGTGCTCAGGGGATTGCATTGGCGCTCCGGGATCAATTCCAGGAATTCGCCATACACGGGGTCAACTACAGCCTGTGCTTCTCCGCGCGCTCCGATTATTTTTCAGACATCCGCAGTTTTGCGGAACCGGCGGTGCGCTTCTACGACAAGGTCTATCTCTCTTCTTTCACGCCTCAGGAAACAGACGAATACACGGCAGCCGTATTCGGGGATTCGGTCCAAATCCGCCATGTTTCCAGTTGGCTCTATGAAAAGACCTTCGGCCATCCCTACTTTCTGGCTTTCGTCAGCCGCCAACTGTTGTCGCTCGCGCAGGGCCATGTCTCCGAGCCCGAACGCTATTGGCCTGCTATCTTCAAGCGCTTGGAGCAAGAGAAATTTCGCTCCGACCTCGCGCACGTAACGGAAAGAGAAGTCCAACTCCTCAGAGACGTAGCGAACGCGCCAATTGAGGAGATCGGCCCAAGAGAATTGAGTAATCAGTATGAACGAAAATACTTCAGCCGCCTCACCGAAAAGGCACTTCTTCTGCGCGTGGGCCGTGGTCGCTACCAACTCTATCACCCACTCTTTCGGCTGTTTCTAAAAGAAGGATGACCGGACACTCACAAACACGAGCACGGGCAACATGATGGCGGGCCGCAGGCCCGCCATGGGCCAACACCACAGGGCGGACTCCTTTCCCTTAACCCATTCCCCTTTAGCCATTCGCGTTCCCATTCCCATTTCCCTTTTCCCACTTTTCCATTTTGGAGTGAGGCCGAATTTTGATGAATGACAAACCGACCAGCCCGTGGATGACGACAAATGAGGCCGCTGCCTATCTGAAGATCAAGCCACGCACTTTGCAGTTGTGGGCACGCCTCGGCAAAATAAAGGCCTACCCTATTTCCGGCAGCCAACGCAAGGTCTGGCGTTTCCTCCAGGCAGACCTTGATACAGCGCTTGGTAGTCCGGGGCCCGCGCGGACGAATGCGGTCCTTCCGCTAGCGATCGGAAAGACGTCATATGCGGTGCTCACTTCCGAATGGCTGACGCCGAATGAAACCGCCACATATTTGCGTGTCAAGCCTTGCACCGTCCTGCGCTGGGCTAGAGAAGAGAGGCTCAAGGGGCACATGCTGTCTGGCAGCACGCGCCATGTTTGGCGGTTCCGCAAAGCCGATCTGGACAGTACAATTGAGGCGCCTTCCATTGCTCTCGAACAGAGGAGAGTTCGATGAGAGCAAGGATTAGAACCGGAAGTGTAGTGCTGGACAAGAGAACTAAACGGTGGACCTTCTTTTGGTGGGAGGACGGCAAGCGCCACTCCAAAGCAATCGGGACGCTGAAGGACTTACCAACAAAAGCCGACGCATGGCGGGCGGCAAGGCCGTTGTGCGACGCGCTGGAAACTGAAACCAAGATCATCTTTCGTAATGAGCAAGCACCCACGGTGAAGACCTTGGTTGAGCAATACCGAGCGGAGAGAATGCCGCAACGGAAGGGCACGAAACTGGCGTACTCGGCTTGGCTGAAGAATCACATCGTACCGCGTTGGGGTGGTTGTCCAATTACTGAGCTGCAAGCAAGACCCGTGGAATTGTGGCTAGGCGCTCTGCCTCTCTCGCCTAAGAGCCGAGTCCACATCCGCGGCGTGATTACAAACCTGTGGAACTATGCTATGTGGCGCGGTGACGTGCCAACACAGCGGAACCCTATGGAGCTGGTCACAATCAAAGGGGCCACGAAACGGACGCGCAAACCGCGTAGCCTGACCGTGGAAGAGTTTCAGAAGTTTGTTGCGCACCTAACCGAACCCTTCCACACGATCACGCTGGTTTGCGTCTGTTTTGGCTTACGTATCAGTGAGTGCTTGGCCTTGAAGTGGTCGGATGTTGATTGGCTGAACGGCCGTTTGCGAATCGAGCGCGGAATCTATCGGCAAGAAGTTGATTCCGTGAAGACGGTTTATTCAGAGCAGCGAATGACCATCGATACAGAGCTCTTGGAAGTGCTCAAGACCTGGCGCAAAGCTACCGAATTCCGGGCGGATTGGGATTGGATGTTCGCAAGCCCCTTTCAGCTTGGCAGGTTGCCGTGGTCTTACCCGTGGGTCTGGAGAGTGTTCCAGGATGCAGCGTCAAAGGCGGGCATCGGCAAGCTGGGGACGCATACAATGCGCCACAGCTACCGGGCTTGGCTGGATGCTGTTGGCACTCCGATTGCCGACGTGCCGCCGCTCGCCAAGCCATGTTCTCTTTCTGGGAAATTTTTATTGGTTCGTCGCTGATGTTGCTTTAGCTCCGGGCCTGAAGACCATGCTGGCGCCGGTTCCGCGGGGCAATCCGCCTAATGTTGTGTAAATTGTTGTGTAGCCGCCTCTAATGCATTGAAAACATGGCGGAGAGAGTGGGATTCGAACCCACGTTACCCTTTCGAGTAAACACGCTTTCCAAGCGTGCGCCTTCAGCCACTCGGCCATCTCTCCGGCGAGGCGTCTTCTAGGGAAGCAACTTAACGGAACCCTCTCGAAAGGCAAACCAAATAACCCATGCTCTGGTTCGCCTGGTTCGATTCTATGGGTATGCAGCGGGCAACCGCAACTCGCCGCCAGCTTGGTACTCGGTACGGGGTACTCGCCTACTTGTCTTCTTTATCGTGCAATTGCTGTGCCAGGTAATTCTCGATCCCCATTTCACCGATGGCGTAGAGCTGGGCCTCCAGCCAGTCAATGTGCTCTTCCTCGTCGGTCAACAATTCTTCCAGCAGGTCGCGAGAGCCGTTGTCGCCGGCTTCCACGCATGTCTCAATACCCTTATTCAGGCGCTTGACCGCAGCGTATTCCACATTGAGATCATTCTGCAGCTGGGCTTTGACGTTCTGGCCGATGTTGATCTTGAAGTAGTCGCTCATGTTGGGAGTGCCCTCCAACAGCAGAATACGTTCCATCAGTTTCTCCGCATGCTGCATTTCTTCAATCGACTCGTCCCTCGTGTGCTTGGCCAGTTTTTCGTAGCCCCAGTTTTCGCACATCTCGGCATGAAGAAAATATTGGTTGATGGCGGTCAATTCGGCTTTCAGAACTTCGTTGAGGACTGCTATGACTTTCGCATCGCCTTTCACGTTCGCCTCGCATAAGCTCCAGTGATTGCTTGAAACAGGCCCTGCACGCATCAGCGGCTTTGCGAACCAGACTGCAGGCCAACTGGATGCGCGAGTTGTTCTGAAAGAATATAGTCCCTCAACGGCGTTGGGACAAAACGCGGAAGAAACCAGTGTTTAGGCCGAAGTTCCAGAAAAAATCAGCCCAAATTCTGAGCTAAGTCTCTGATTTATTTCCCCGAGCGCCCGAAAGTCGCCTGTGGA
>QHYS01000001.1 GCA_003223325.1 Acidobacteriota bacterium | reverse complement strand
CGGTGTGGCCCGCCCAATCGCGAGTCCATGGGTCCGGCCCACGCTGCGTGGCAAGTTTCTCTGGGTTGGCGAGGAAAAGTTCTACATACGCGGCGTGACCTACGGACCATTTCGTCCCGACGCGGACGGCTGTACTTACCCGCTACCCGAGGCCGTCGATCGGGACTTTACGATGATGGCAGCAGCCGGGATCAATGCCATCCGCACGTACAACTCCGCCAAGACGGTCTTCGCGTTATGGTGCGGTAAAGGAGCTAGAATTCTGGGATTTGAAGCGCTGGGTGTATTTCGCGTAAGTTGGTCGTGCCTGGCGGCTCTGCGGACACCTGAGAGCAGGCGGTTCCGCGACGACTACCGTGTGTGGAGGTTACTGTGCGCCTTGCCGTAATTGGCTGCGGGTATGTGGGATTGGTGACGGGTAGTTGTCTTGCCAAGGCGGGGCATGAAGTCATGGCCACGGATAACGACCCGGCCCGTATGGCAATGCTGGATTCGGGCCGCCTGCCGATCTATGAACCCGGGTTGGATCGGGTGATGGAAAGCGCTTGTGCAGCCGGCCGGCTGCGATTCACATCGGATTGCGCTCAGGTCGTTCGTGCGGCGGATGCCATTTTCATCTGCGTAGGCACGCCGCCCCTAGATTCGGGCGAAGCCGATCTTTCGGCAATCGACGGTGTAGCGCGGCAAATCGCCGCTGCGGCTCGTTCGCCAAAACTGGTAATCGAGAAGAGCACGGTGCCGGCCCAAACGGGCGAGCAGCTACGTCACGCTCTTGGGGTCTATGGCCGCAGCAACGGCGCTACGTTTCGCGTGGCCTCCAACCCGGAGTTCCTCCGCGAAGGCACCGCTGTCGCCGACTTTTTCCATCCTGACCGCATCGTCGTAGGGGTTGAGGATGACGGATCCGAGGGGCAATTGCGCGAGATTTACAAACCGTTCCTCGAGGGCAGGTTCCACTGCCCTATTCACGAACCGAAGTGCCCCCCTGGCCCCGGGCCCATGTTCCTGGTAACCACGATGGCCAGCGCAGAATTGATCAAGCATGCCTCCAACTCTTTCCTGGGTTTGAAGATCTCCTACGCCAATCTCATTGCCGATCTTTGCGAAAAGCTTGGAGGAAACGTGGAGGAAGTAACGCGGGCGATGGGACTTGATCCGCGCATTGGCCCGTACTTTCTCAACGCCGGCCTAGGCTTCGGAGGATTCTGCCTGCCCAAAGACATACAGGCATTCATTCGATTAGCCGAAAAACACGGCATCGATTTCGGCCTCCTCAAGGAAGTCGAGGCCGTCAACAAAAGGCGAATCGAGCAGTTCGTGGAGAAGGTCCGCCGCGCTCTTTGGGTTGTAAAGGAGAAAACCGTCGGAGTCCTGGGCCTGGCCTTCAAACCGAATACCGATGACGTGCGTTTCGCGCCGGCTATCGAAGTCGTCCGGCGCCTGATTGCGGAAGGCGCCACGGTTCGCGCCTCCGATCCTTTTGCCATCAATCGCGCTCGTTTGCTGCTCGACGGCGTTGAATTCGTCGAAGATCCCTACGACGTGGCTCGCGGGGCGGATGCCCTGCTTTTGCTGACCGAATGGCAGGAGTATCGCGAACTCGATTGGAAGCGCATCTATCGGGAAATGGCGCGGCCCCTGGTGATGGATGCACGAAATATGCTGGCTCCCGGGAAAATGAAGGAGCTGGGCTTTGAGTATCACAGTTTCGGCCGGCCGGACCTGACCGCCAACACTGTCTTGGCTTCCTCGTAAGATCTATCTTGCCGATTATTCTGCGGCGATCCGCTGCCGGAAAAACTTCAAGGTCAGCTGCAGTCCCTCGTCCAGATTTACTTTCGGTTGCCATCCGAGCAGCCGCTTAGCCTTGCTGATATCAGGGCAACGCTGTCTGGGATCGTCCTGCGGAAGGGGCTTGAAAACGATGGGCACGTCGGATCCGACGAGCGTGCGGACGCGTTCGGCAAATTCCAAAATCGTGATTTCCTGCGGATTGCCGATATTTACGGGTTCATGCTCATCGGAATTCATCAACCCGTAAATACCCTCGATCAGGTCCGACACATAACAGAAGCTGCGTGTTTGGTGTCCGTCACCATAGACCGTTATGGGCTCGCCCCGAATGGCCTGGTATATGAAATTGGGTAGCGCACGGCCGTCATTGAGACGCATGCGCGGCCCATAAGTATTAAAGATCCGCACGATGCGCGTATCCACCCCATGGAACCGGTGATAGGCCATGACCATAGCTTCCGCAAATCGCTTGGCTTCATCGTAGACGCCGCGCGGACCGATCGGGTTCACGTGTCCCCAATAGGTTTCCGGCTGTGGGCTGATCTGCGGATCGCCGTAGCATTCGGAGGTTGAGGCCAGCAGGTACCTGGCGCTTTTTGCTAGCGCCAGGCCGAGAGAATTGTGGGTCCCAAGTGCGCCAACTTTTAGCGTTTGAATCGGAAGCTTTAGATAATCAACCGGGCTTGCCGGAGAGGCGAAATGTAGAACGTAGTCTATGGGCCCGGGTACGTCAATGTATTGCGAAACATCGTGGCGTATCATCCGAAAGTGGGGGTGCTTGATCAGATGAGCGGCGTTCCCTTCACTTCCGGTGACCAGATTATCGATAGAAAGCACATCCCAGCCGCTCTCGATCAAGTAGTCGCACAGATGAGAACCCAAAAACCCCGCTCCTCCGGTAATGACTGCGCGCAAGCGCCCTCCTTTCGGGAGTCTAATTTAATTTACACCCAGAGGCCAAACAGAATGAGGTCTCTCGCTGTTTCGATGCATTTTAGGCTGCAGAGGCGCGCACCAAGAGGAGACATGATCGATTGCGCCCGTGCTGTCAGATGCACCGGAAAGAAGCAGATACCGGCGGAAGACTGTTGTGAGGCCGACGATTCGTTGGCATCCCGCCGGGCATCTAATGGTTAGGAGAATGAATATGAGACCCTCGAAATTGACACCAATTCTGAGTGCGCTGTTATTGACGTTATTTCTCGCCGGAATCGGCTCGGCGCAAAGTCGTCAGAATTCCCCTCCGGCGCAGCCGGGTACCATAAATTATGTCGAAGGCCAGGCTTCCATCGGAAGACAGGAGCTTAGTTCCAGCTCGGTAGGTTCGGCGAAGTTACAGGCTGGGCAGTCGCTGACTACGCAAGCAGGCAAAGTAGAGGTCTTGCTTGTTCCGGGTACCTTTCTGCGCGTCGACGACAACAGCTCGGTGAAGATGGTCAATCCCGGGCTCGCAGACACGGAGGTCGAAGTCGACAAGGGCCGCGCAATGGTGGAAGGCACGGATATCAATTGAGGATAACAATATCCGTATCGATGAAAACGGCGTGACCACAAGAATCTTGAAGAACGGCCTGTATAGTTTCGACGCCAATCAAAACACCATTCGCGTCTTCAAAGGCAAGGCCGAGGTCCTCGTAAGCGACAGAAAAATCGCTTTGGGCAAGGAACGAGAGCTTGTCTTGAGCACGGATGCCAAAGCAAAAGCACGGGATTTCGACGCCCGCAACTACGAGGATGATTTCTTCCGCTAGTCTGCGTTGCGATCCGAATATTTGTCGGAAGCGAGCGTCGCTCAGGCTCGCCTTTACGTAAATGGGGGTCCTGGCTGGTTCGGACCTGGATGGTATTGGGACCCCTGGTTTAGTTGCTACACCTTTATTCCCGGCGCGGGAATTGTCTACAGCCCGTTCGGCTGGGGCTTCTACTCGCCGATTGTAGTCTACCGGTCTCCATTCTTTTACGGCGGCTACTACGGCTTCGGCCACCCGCATCGCTTCAATGAATATCATTACCCGTACGGGCATGGTTTCGAACCGCGCGGCGGATTTCAAGGGCCCGTCGGCGGATTCCACGGAGGCGCCCCGCGCGGCGCGCGCGGCGGCTTCCGTGGTGGCGTCCACCGCTAATTGTGACAAGCTAACGCGCCTGGAACAGCTGCTGCGGATCTGCCCTTTTCGGACGTCCGGCACAAAAATCCCTCGGGCCTAGCGAGTTTACTTGGAGTTTCGAAAAAACAGCGGTAAGTAGCTAACCCGAAAGAAATTGAAGGAGCAGCTCGCGTATTACCCTTTTCTGTTCTCCTGTAGGGCGTCCAGACCCAGCTCTTTGGCCAAGCTCTGCTGGGCCAGCGTTTCTTTCGAAAGAACCAGCGCCACACGGTGGGGCGCTTTTTCCTCCCGAGGAGGATAGAGCAGCGTGAACTGTACGATCTGATCGAGTTCTTCCAGCAGCTGTTCCATGGACAGCCCGGCCCAGGCCACCTGGGCCTTCTGGTAGATGTATTGTAAGAGAGAAATTCCCAGCATGCAGTAGAAGGCATGCATGCGGATCTTTTGATCCGTCCAGTGATACATCGGTCCCCAGCCCAGCCAATCGCCTTCTTTCAGTCCGCGAAACACGCGCTCGATCTGCTGCTGCCCGGAGTAACCAGCCACGACTTGTTCGGCTGTCCAATGCGAGCGATTGGTCAGCAGCACGGTGCGGCCCAGGCGGTGTGCCATTAAACGCTCGAACGCAGCATGATCGAAATCGAACTGCAGATGCCAGCGGCCCTCGCGCTCGACCAGTTCATAGCGCACCAACTCGGAAACAAAGGCGCCCGATAACCAGCGCGCGATCTTGTGGCGGATCCCCGCTTCGGT
>QHYS01000179.1 GCA_003223325.1 Acidobacteriota bacterium | reverse complement strand
CTTCAAATTCGGATGGTTGCAGGGTGCGGTGATGTCTCTGATGAAAGGAACTACATCAGATCCATGCCAAGAACTGGTGGGCGGGAAGAAGCCACAGGGCACCCTGTCTTCGGGGGTGGATCCCTTCCCGAAGGACCTGGATGGCATATCGGGGCTTCAGACGCTCTTGAAAGTAAACCAACGACGGGTCCACTGTCCCCGCAGATAGTTTCGTCTCAATGAGCGCATAGGGTTTCCTGCTCTCGGAAATAAGGAAATCCGTTTCCTTTTTTTCCTTATTCCGAACATAATGCAATTCGAAATCCCCATATCCGCAATCATTCCAGGCGTCGACCAGCTTTCTCAAGTGGACAGCGACCAGATTCTCGAAACGAGGACCGAGGGTTTCAACTTCCGTAAAATCATAGAAGTACACCTTCCCTTCACGTCGGAGCGCGCGAACCAAGCGCTGGGCGTAGGGGCGTATCTCAAAAAGATAGTAGAGCCGCTCCAACGTCTGGAGCCAATTCTGAGCCGTATCGAAAGCGACGTTGAGGTCTTCGCGTAGGCTGTTGATCGAAAGGGGGGAGCCAATGCGTTCCGGCAAGAGCATCAAGAGGTTTTCGATAAGCCCAATCTCCCGAATGCGCGTCAGGTCCCTGAGATCCTCTCGAATGATGAGTCGATGATGTTCTTGCTTCCAGCGGCGAAAGAGCGCTTCGGACCCTGCAAAGAGGGGTTCCGGGAAACCACTGAATCGTTCCAGCATCAGGAGTCCTTTCGAGGCTCCAGCGAGGGGCGATCGCTCCAGAACAGATTTCCAAAACGTTTCAGGCGGGATGACGCTGGCGCGGTCGGCGCGGAGCAATTCGCCCAGTGTGAAAGGGTGCAGCCGGTAGAGGGCATACCGCCCGAAGAGGGAATCTCCTCCTTTTTGGTAAATGTCCAGCCGGCCGCTGCCAGTCACCAAGAGTTCCAGTTCCCGGCCATGGACGTCAAAAAGCCCCTTCAGGAAGCGTTTCCATCGGGGGTATTTGTGGATTTCATCCAGAGCTACACGGACCCTGCCAGAAGGCCCATGGCCACCCCCGGCCGTCACCCAGAAAGATTCGGGGTTCTTTACGATCGCTCTTCGGTGAGTGTCATTATCCCAGTTGAAACAGTTGGACGAAGCCCCTACTTTTTCAAGCAGACTCTGTGCCAGCGTAGTTTTCCCCACCTGCCTGGGACCGGCAACGAGGGCCATACGCTTTTCTTCTCGAAAGAGGCGTTCAATGGCCGGAGTTACGTAGCGCATCCATCCATTTTACATATGCCCCTAAAAAAGTCTAGACTTTTTTAGGGGCATACCAAAAGCAGTGTGTCTTCAGTTGTTGCATCATGAAAGATTCCTTTCCGGGTTTTGCTTCTCAAGAGAGGCATCGTAGAAAGCGGCGCATAAGAAGCAAATGCCCTTCCTGGCGGGGCGTCAACGGCAACGAAATTTCACGAAATCAGATTAGCGGCACCGGGCCCAGGGACCGACAAGCCTGGTGCGCTTTCGGGACATTTGTTTGCAGCTAAGCGATTTTCTTTCAGCCGAGTCGCTCGACGCTCCTTCAAGGAACCGCCTAGAGTAAGAGCACTTCTAGCAGGTATCGGAAGCGAACCGGGGGCAGATCGTAAGGTGCTTACCGCTTTGAGGAAATCTCTGAATCCGATGACGTTCACTTCGTATAAGCTAACTGGAGAGTTCATTCAATGCCGAAAGCGGCTAAGAACGACAGCATTGTTGTTCCAGCACTTCGGGCTCGCACGAACTTCGGTAATCTTCTGCGGCGCGTCGAGGTGGAACGGCGCTCGTTCGTGATCGAAAAGCGTGGAACCCCGCGCGCCGTGCTGTTGAGCATCCGGGATTACGTGCGGCTCGCGGCTCCGGAACCCGAGGTCCTGCGAATTATTGCCGAGGAATCAGTGGCCAAGGGTACGGACAAACTGAGTTCGCAGCAGATCGAGAAGATCATCAGGGAAACGCGAGCCAACCAAACGAAGCGCAGATGATTTCGCTTCGCCTGGTCGTCGACACCAACATCGTCGTCTCTGCTGCACTCAAGCCCGAGGGCCTGCAACGCACGGTTCTCCTTCTTGCGCTCACTAAACCGGCCCGACTCTACGTCTCTGCTCAGCCGGCGTCGTTATGACCTCACTCCATTTTTCGCGCGGCTAGCCAGATGGTTGGGACGCGCGGCTCACGCTCGCTTAGCTTTCACATCGGCCATGCGAATGATCAGCCGCTTTCCAAGAGCCCTGGCTGCCCGAGTGATAGTGTCGA
>QHYS01000182.1 GCA_003223325.1 Acidobacteriota bacterium | reverse complement strand
AATTTTTTTGGGTTCTAACGCGAAGAGTCTGGTCAGGCTGGAAACAAGCTCTGACCGTCGTAACTCCCGATACTGTGGTCGGTTGGCACCGGGGGGGTTGCCCAGGGGGTTGCCCTTTATGGGCGTGCGATCTCCAAAGCTCGGGGCGTGATGGGCCGGAAGCGAATTTCAGCGTGTAGCCAGCGTTCAGAATGGGCGTCAAGCCGTACGCATTTCGAATCTCCTGATGGCTATAGCAGGGAAAGCCGAAGACGCTGCGGTACAGGGCATCGGTGGGAGGTTAAGAGCCGGCGACCAGCTTAAGCCCTTTCACTCTTGTCACCCGAGCGACAATGTCCGGACCGGCGTTTCTAGCTATTTGTACCGGATGATCAGATTGAGCATGTGTGATCGCTTGGCTTGAAAGAAACACGATCATGCAAGCAACAACAGCAGCTTTCATAGGAACACTCCTTTTGGCTGAACGTAGGGTCCCTTGATCTCGGCGACAAGCTGACCGAGACTCGGAAAGTTACGGGGAGAATGGGTCAATTAGCCGAGCGGCCCGAGAGTCTGGCCCGTCGGCCGCTGCTTGTCAATGTGAAAAAGCTGCGTGATAAGTCCATGATCACGCTTGTTTGGACACAGTGGAAAAGTCACGGCCCATTCAGAACCCAAGCGATGACGCCGAAAGCGACGGTGACAATTAGCGCGTAACCGTGAGCCCTATCGGCGATCTCGATGGCCCTGGTGGCTTGGGCAATGAACTCAGCACCCGAGGCTGCCGCAAGAACGGTGAGGAATGACCAGGGACTTAATTGCCTCCGTTACGCTGGGACAATCGTAATTCCTTCGCCTTGGACCTCAGCCTGTACTGGTCCGGGAGCAATGGTCGCTCCAGTGAGAAGCGCTTCTCGGATCTCTTCTTTCTCCTCGCGGATCAGCCATTCCAAGATCACGATTCGTACAAGCCTTTCCTGCGCGATTCGCGGAGCGATGGGAATGATCTGAGCTATTCATTTAGGTTTGGCGGGCATTGGGTTTCCTCCTGAGCTATCAGTGCGATTGGTCATTGAACCCGTCGAAAATTTACGGTCGTCTCAGCTTTGAGCTTCCGCACTCGTTCCACGACTCGGGCGACCAGATTGGCGTGAGAGAAAGCATTTGCAATCCACCTGTCGGAACATAAGGAAATTTCTAGCTGTTTTGGCGAACGTGGCAGGAAATTCGATTGCCAACGCTATCAGCGAGCCAAACAAGGCACCCAAGATCGCAAAACCGAGGTTCTTAAGCGTATACGAGAGTGTAACTCCGCCGATGGTGAGGGTGTGGTGAGAACCAACTGCCAGGCCATGGTTTGCGGCCACTCCAGATCGAAGAAAGCTCGGAACTAGGATTCCGGCAATGAACACACCGAGTGTCACCCCGCTCAAGGGTTCCAGGAGAGAAAGAGCCTTTTGTACCTTCGTGTAGTTACCTCCAATTGGCCGCTGGGCGGCTGAATGGTGTTGATTTTGCTGCCCCCTATAGAACATCACTGCTCCTTTCTGGCTTAACTCGTCCTTCCGTTGGTTTTCTCAGGGTTCCGGGTGCTCAGAGTAAAAGGGTCGGTAAAGTAAGGCGTGATATTCCCAAATTCAGTAAAAATCACTGTAGGGCGTAAGCCCTTGAGGAATATAGGGGTGTTCGAAAAGCAGCTTCCGGTGAGCCTTTACGCATATGAGTGGAAACTGCTTGAGCAAGGAAAGGGCAAGATCTACAAGCCAGTGGCGCACATCGAGCAATGGATTCCGATTGTTTTCATTCTTCTCAATATCGGCCTGGGTGCGTATTCCGTGCTGACATAGCGGTCCGTCCAAGGGCGGTTTTGGAACCGGTCTACAGGCGACCGGGGGAGGAAAATTTCACGCCCGGCGGCGGGTGCGGACTGGCCAGTTGATGGGAGCCCGCTGGTTATTCGGCTTAAAGGTGGCAGCCTTCTGGGAAGGACGGACAGCCGACATGCTAAGCTGTGACCTCAGCCGGTCTCTCCGCGGCCACCGACGGAGTGCTTACGTGATTCCTTTCCTCTCGAGGATTCTTCGGCACCGTGCTGCATCAATTTCTTTCCACCGAGACGATCCAAGCTTCCGAGGAACGCGTTCTTCCCAAATTTCTTGCTGTTCTTTTTCTTAGGCATGGCCGCACATTACTCGAATCGTAGTCGTACGTCAATTTCACCGATCCCCATAATCCCGTATCCTGGGCGCCACCCTCTGAGAGGCTTTCTTACCGGAAGGTGGCCCGAGTGTCAAAAGCTAGTTTTCGGGATCTGCGACCGCGATTCCACTCGCTGCGAGCTAGCTTCCGGGGAGATTGTAGTCTAGAACCAGCCGCTGCGATATGCCAGCCACCAACTCACCACGCCGATCGGAATCGTTGCGACCACTGCCCACCACAGTGGCAGGCTGAAATCCGCGACGACGCCCAAGATCGTGAAAACGGTCCAGAAGACTTTCCGTTCCATTCCAAGCATTCTAGCCCCGCGATCATCCTTTCTATCAAATGGACGTACGACGAGGTTGCTGTAGACATACCACCATGGCTTCTGAGATGCGTGTTCATCGAAGGGCTAATGCCGGAGAACGATCCGGCATAACTGGCAGCCGCCTCCTCTAGGATCGCAACTTTCTTCCTTGCCGCGACGTGCGGCCACCACACGAGCAGGAGGAATAATGAATATATGGGAAGTGCTATTGCTAGTGGCACTCGTGATTGGAGGAATTTATTACTTTAGGAAAAGGGAATAGTGTGATCTCGTACAGTTCGTGACTTATGAGTGCCAACTCCCATGTCGGAACTCAGCCCTTCGCGGTAAGTAAGCCTTCTCAGAAAAGTGGAGGAGATTCATGGCGAACGATCAAGCTAAGGCGTGAGTAAGCCTGAGAACCGTTCGTCGAGATATCTCTCGATCAGTTTGAAGCGCCGCTGAATCGTCAATTCGTCCACCATACCAGGGACAGCATACACGCAATTCCAGACAAACTTCTAGAGAACCTTTCAAGGCTTTAGGCTGGCTGACCTGCTTCCTTTAGAAGACGCTTGATCGTTACCTGCCCGTTTCCGCCTTTTGGACAAATGCTCCGGCACCGAGGAAGCGGGTGATTACGGAAGCTTCTCCTGCTTTGTAATGAGTGCTAACGAAAACGATCGTTGTTTCCGGGGCGATTGCTTGAATTTCGCAGGCCGCTGCTACACCACCCATGCCATCCATCACGATATCGAGAACGACCACTTCTGGTGTGGTCCTGCGATCGGTCGGGGCCGAAAAGAGAGGGTCCGGCGTCCGGAGCGCGTCCGGGTAAGTCGCATTCATGCTGAGCGCGGTTGAGGGCCAAGGCCATCAACCAGCGTTTCACACTTACTCTCTGTGCTCTCTTGTCGCTTGGAATTTGAAGCGTTGCTATTTCTCACCTTCACGCAAAAACTGGCAACATTCAATCTCGGCCGCCACTCCTACCCGTTCCATCTCCTTGATTTCCGTCCGCCGCACGTGTCCCTGACAGCGGGCGCGAACAGGCTCGGCTGAGGTAATTTCGTGTGACAGAACAATGACCAGCTCGACCCATGAACCGTTCTCAATTTCTGTCGGCAGGAAGAAGTAAACGCCTCGAGACGTGATGTCCTCGGACTCCGTCTGAGCTTCCCCGTTTCCCGATTTGGTGGTCCAGCGGACCCTCATCGGCAGCTTTATTCGGAAGCGTCGGTTCGCGCGACGTTCCACGACTCCCCCTCCCCCGACACACACGCGGGCACTGGAAGTTACCCGCAGCGATTGGAATGGAATGGGATGGTATGGGAAGCGCAAGAGGAGTTCGTTGTCCAAGAGCAACGTGAGGGCGTTAGCACATTCGCCGCACGGTTCTTAAGGTCGCACAGCCCCCGGGCCAGCCCCAAAGAATAGCTGACGATTAAGGCACGCCTGTACCTCGCGCCGCTGGCTCTCCCTCGCGCTCCTGCGGAAAAATGGATCGAATCTGGTGCGATGGGGCCTACACGACGCTCCTGCCACCTAGGTTACGCAGCCGATCCCAAGTCGGACGCCTAAAATTGTCCGCCAAAATCCTGATCGTGGACGATCAGCAAGCCGCAAGGGTAACCATTCGCGAACTTCTCGATTGGCACTCCTTCCAGGTTTGCGGCGACGCCAAGGACGGCACGGAAGCCATCGCAAAGGTTATCGAGTTGAAGCCCGATATCGTCCTGCTGGACATCAATATGCCGGGGATGAACGGCATCGCAGCCGCCCAAGAAATCCGGCGAGTCTCGCCCTCCACAAAGATTGTGTTCTTGACGGTCCACGATGCTCCGGGCTTCAAGGTCGAGGCGAGGGTGTGGGGGCACGGGTTCGTGCCCAAATCCGCAGCCGGTACCGATCTAATTCCCACGCTGCAGCGCGTCGCTGGAACCACGGCTAACGAGATGACCGTCGAATGCCCACGCTGTAAAGTGAGGCAGAAAATTCACGTTGCCGTGCGTCCGGAATTCGCCCAGATGGGGATCCAATACATGTTCTGCATTAACTGCGAGAGTGAATTTGACGTTAAGGTTCCCGATAAGATTGTGAGCGGCCCGTTCCAGCGTAGGGGTCAGATGATTTTGCCACGGAACCTTTGAGACGTACAGTATCGAGGAACATGGGAACATGGCGGGAACATGGCGACGCGCGTGCGCGATGCCGCGACGCGATGATAGCGACATCCTACGCGGCAGCGCGTAGATATGGCCGAGGGAGGAGAGCCATGTACGCCAATTACACCTTTTCGATCACCAACAACCAGCATGGCAAGATTTTCTGAGGAGCTTGCCCAAAAAACATCCAGCGTCACCCCACGTGGCAAATGCTTCATGCGCTTTACACCGCCAGCTACAGCGCGAAACCCCAACATGGACTCGATTCCTTATTCAGCGTACGCAAATAACGTCGAACCTTTGGGCTGAGAAAAGAGAGCGGCCCGGAGCCCAAGGCGGTAATGCCTGGGAACCGGGCCTTACTAAGGTTCACTGGTTTTTGACCTCTTTATCCGTCAAAACTGGGATAAGAAGCGATCGAAAACTCGCACGGTTGCGTCGTGATTGTCCTCCAGGAAGCAACCGTGTGAATTGCGCGGAAAAACAATCAAGAGCACACCATTCTGTCGGGGGGATACCCACGAGCCAAAGCACCGCTGGTCTTGGGAGGAGAGGGAGCCGGCGTGGTGGAGGGGGGAACGGCCTTCCCTGTCGGTTTACGTGTGATGTTTACGGGGCCGTATGGCGTTTCAGAGAATGGAACCTACAGTGAGTGAGTGGCTTGCTGTCCGCAAAGAGAACCTTTGCTTGATTCCCGACAACATCGAGGATCTTTCGGCTGCCGGTGTTCCCGTTGCGTATCTGACCGCCCAGATGACACTGAGCTTTGCGGGATTTGCAAAGGGCAGGCCTCGAGATCGGACGTCGTTCCGGGCGGCCTAAACGCGAGGCACAGATCCCCTCGAGTGAGTTGTGTCACTACATTGCCCATTTTCGGTTTCGCCTACTCTGAATTAAATTGTTCTCGAGAGACGCCTCTTTCGCTGAAATTTGCAAATGGGACCTTGATACCTCTGGATTCCGTTCCCATCCTGTACAGAGCCGATTTCTCTCGGTCGGCTGAAGCGCTGTCCGAACGAATCACCTCTGGTTAGTGGATTTGCGGGTCCACAGTTGATCGGAAGGCGTAGGAAAGCCACCGGCTTTGCTTCGGGAAAATCGATTCCACGGCTAACACACGTACGCTGCCGTCACGGGAAACTGCAACGTCCCATTGTTGCAACTGTGGATGCATTCCAAAACTCAATATCAGTCTTTCCAAATTGATTCGCCGAACGCCGCCTTCGACCACGACCGTTGGCGTTAAGTGGACTGCGGTTTTTTCATAACCTTGCCACCATTGGGTAGACGCTTCCAAGGCTCTCCAGACATCCCCGTATATCCGGATGTAGTAGCGCTCTACCGAATGGCGCAGGCCGACGTCGTCGGTTATGGTTTCCCCGGGCGCCCCCCGAACGCAGCAACCAAGGAAGAATCGGGCGATGCTTGTCGCTTTTTCTTGGGGGATGGACAGCGCCAGATGAGACAGCAGCCGATTGAACTTCTGCGATGATTGCTCGACGCCATCTGAACTCTCAAAGCTGTACAGCTCATCGGATCCCACAGGTGAATTACCCGAAACGACGGCCCACAGCGAGCCGTCGTCCAAAGATGAATCGATGTCGTAGAAGGAATAGAAGGAGACCGGCCGCGTGGTTTTTTCGGCGATCTGCGAGAGTTCCTCGTCCAGATCATTCCTATCCGACATTTTTAGGTGGTCGACGTTGGCGTCAGGATGCGCTAGCTCGACCGCTTGTTTAACGGCCTCTCGCACTTGATTATCGCTGTTGTGGTTTGCTCCGGCCCCTTCCACGGGAGGCAATTGGGAGAACCAAAGGCAAGCGCCCAGCAATGAACAGAGCCATCGTAGATGTTGCCGGCCAAGTGTATCGTTTCCCATGTTCGAGAGTCTTAGCGTGATGCGTAGCCGCTTCGTGGTCACCGCTCTCGTGGTCCTTGCGATAAGGCTCCCGCGGTTTGGCTCCTGATCGGCCTTATTTCTCCCTGGCGCGTCAGATAAGGGAGAAACGGGGTAACTTCGAACGGCATCTTTTCGCGTTCCACCACCGAACCCACTGGCTGGGTCCTCATCATTTGCAACTCATCGCTCCAAGGGTCGAGTTTGATCCGCCCACCGAATGGTAGCGCGACGATAAGGGTGCGCTGCGCCTTCGCGTCGGGGGTCCGAACCGGAGCCGTGCTGGGCGACACCGTCCAGTCCGTTAGCACACGATCGCCCAAGCGCGGGCTGACGAGGTTGGGAATCTCCTGAGACCGGCTCTGAAGTGCTCTTATGAACATCTGCGCCGTTGCCAGTTGATCCTTGTACGGTGAATTCCTCAGGAGATCGATCGCCTTTTGGTGGGCCGCCTGCTCTTCCTCCAGCGTGCGCGAGAAGCCGAAGTGGCGAAAGGTTTCCTTGTCGTCGAACAACAGCCGATCAAAGAAGGCGTACTGGGCATCGATCCGGTGACCGAGTACGACGTGTCCGAGCTCGGTCGCGAGAATGGCCGCCAGACTGGCTGCGTCCGGGAGCACGTCCAACAGTCCGCGGCTCAGGACGATCGTGTGGCCTATAGTGAACGATTCAAACGTCGACGTCAGGAGCACCCGGCAGCGAATCTCTGGCTCGATGTCAAGGTCATTGGTGACTTCGAGATTGTTGACCACCGTCTCCAGCACCTTGTCAACCTCGCCCGGCGGGGCCAGCAATCCGAGCCGCTCCATGCGGTCGGTCACGTTCTCTTCAGCATGGTGGTCCCAGTTGCGCTGAACCTGGACTGGCGAAAGGTCATTCGAACCGGTGGTCTGATCGTCTACGGGCGTGGACGACTCCACGAGGATCTTGCTCAACTCCTGCTCTTGATAGCCCTGGCCGAGGTTGTAGCCCCACAGGCGCGTTTGTGCCTTGAACGTGAGCTTCTCGGTGATAGCATCGTGCAAATCGCCTTGCTCGCTATAGATAAAGGCTGGAAGCCACTCATTCTTGCCCGCATTGACGCGCCAGCTGTCAAAATGGAAATAGTGGTTCGTCCTTGCCGAGCCCATAAAGGCGCCATTGAATCGCACAATGTGATAGTCGTGGTCCTCCGCCCAGAGGCGGCCCACAAAGCGTCCTTTAACGGCCTTTTCCTGAGGGGTTACGTCGAAAACCAGGCAGCGTACTTCGCCTAGGAATTCGCGCCGCACATAATCGAATTTGTAATGCTGGAGGTCGAATCCGTTCGTGTCGATATAGATCATTTGCAAGAATTCCCGCAGGCCGCCGGACGAAACATCGATGAAAGGTTCTAGCTTAACGGCTTTCCCCAACTTGGCGTGGCCCAGAAAATATTTGTCGCGATCGGGCACAGTGCCGAGGTCCTTATCGGGACGCAGATATTGAATGTATGCTTCTACAAGCGGTGAGTATTGCTGCAGGGACTCCATTTCCGCCTGCTCTTGCAGCAAGATCTTGTCGACAACTTGATTCAGAGTCGCCGTCGGGGGGTGCTGCGCCGCTAGCCGCAGCGCTTCCAAGGCCAACACGGCGAAAAGTGCTTTTGCAGCGCGCATGATGCCTCCGAAAATCTGCGCCGCCCGATCCGACGCTGGGGAACGACTCCGGCCGGAGCTTCAACGACAGCACGTTTAATTCGAGCGAGCTAACGTAGAAATCCTCTGTGCGTGCACACGCTTATACACCTGCCGCCCTTACGCGTGAACCAAATTCTTTTCGTCCTTCGGTCTCCCGGCCAATCGTGCCGAGAAGACGGGATTTTCGGAAAGTGCCCCTCGGCGCGGTCCCACATTCCTTATTGAGGAGCCGACTTATCGGGACCTGGGACAAATAAGCGGCTGTCTGTTTCTCGCTTCCTAGCTACTTTCCGGAGCAAAAATGCTTGCTGCAGATGAGCAAGATCCGCAACCGAGCACGCGGGCTCTGGCCGTTCTCGCATTTTTCTTTCTTCACTTGCGCCATCGCCCATCGGCTCTGCCGCGTAGTTTGGAAGATCTTGCATGAGGGAGTTCAATTCATCGAACAAGGTATCGAGTGCGACCCCAAACTGCGGAAGCACCGCGCGCGGAGTTTGGCACGAGCACTTCGCAAGCTCGGTTACAACGCCCAAATCACTCCCCTAAATCCATCTGTGGCGTGATTTTCGACGGAGTGATTACTCGGAGGAGCGCATAGCCGCCGTACATCATCGTCGGGAGCACAATCCAAGAATAGATTATCCATTGTCCAGCATAGGCATAAGCTTATCGATGTCGCTCGAGTCGCCTGCATGGCCCAGAGCTTCCGCCGCGGCTGCCCGTACGACCCAGTTCTTGTCGTTAAGGGCCCGTTCCAAAATTGCTCGATCATCCGAGTCGGTGCCACTGCTGAGCAAGCCTGCCGAAACGGCCCGCGCGCTCGCGTTCTTGTCGCTTGCCAGTTCCTTCACCGCTGCCACGCCGAATCCCACGGGACCGAAGAAAGCACCTGGTGTCGTTGCGCCAAACGCCGCCATGGAAGCTGGGCCGTGCAGCTTCTCGTGAAAGTCATGCGATTCCGAATGAATCAGGCCGGGGTGAAACGGCCGCGGTCTCCGGCCAGCACTTGCACCAGGATGCTCGTGCCGCTCTTATCGCCCATGCGCCAAAGAGCTTGCGCCGCGGCGAAGCTGACTGGCGCAGACTGGTCGTCAAGAGCCGCTTGTAGGCTTGGAATCGATTGGGAGGCCTGCATGTCGCCCAATGTCTTTGCGGCCGCCTGACGCACCAAACTGTCTTTGTCTTCCAGCTCCGACTCGATCCGTGGAACGGACTGAACGCCGAGCGTCCCCAGCGCATAAACGGCCTGTATGCGGTGATCGGCGTCCTTATTACTCAATCCTTCCCGCAAGCACCTCCACGCCGCCGCCCGCGCTTCGGCCGGCTTCGCGGGGCTCGTTGGAATCGAACATGACGCGGCACACGCGTCCTGCGCCTGAGAAGAAGGGGCCAGCGGTGGAATCCCTGCCGAAGGACGGCTTGCCTGGCGTTGTTGTCCTAGTGATTTCCCCGGCAGCCAAAGTCCCATCAGAAGAAACAAGATCCCTCTGGTCACAACACTTCTGGCTACGAATCGTTACATCTGATCCTTCGCCGTTTATCGGCGGAGTCGCGGTGGTGGCAAAGGTGCTGCGATCGGCGCGGCAGCAGGCGGCGGTTTGGGCGGCAGTGTGCAGGCGGCCACAAAGGGGCAGCAGATCAAATTGCCTAGCGAAAGCGTCTTGAACTTTACCTGCAAGAACCTCTGACGGTAACTCCGGCTACGGAGCGTCCGAATGCAACCCGTCCGTTCGCAGCGAATCAATAACTAAGGAAATTCGAATTCAGCTCAGGGGAAGGTCAAGAGCCTTGTCAAAGAGGCCACCCGCCGGTTGGAACGGATAGTGGCGCGTAAACTCGACAAGTACTGGCTTGTTGATCCGTCCGATGTTGTCTTCTTTCAGATGGACAATGGAATCGTACGGGCTAAAACGACATCTGAAACCTTCTGGGTCTCTTACCAGTTGGGTAAGCTGGAAGAGGCTCTATCGGAAACGGGCTTCTTTCGTGCCCACCGTTCAACACTTGTAAATCTGAAGCGTGTGAAAGAGATTCGCCCGGATGTGCGCAGCAGGTACGTGCTTCTCGTCGCCGACGGTGATCGCACGGAAATCGAGGTGAGTGAGCGTCAAGGACGGATCTCGCGCGAACGGATCCCCGGTCTGTAATTCTTACGTACTCCTCCTCCTCAGGTGCCACTCGAAACTTGATCGCATTGTTGATACGGATTACGGCCACTCGATAGTCACGCTGGACTTGAACGATGTTGGGTTCGTGGATGTGGATGTAGTGCGCTTTCTCCGGGTTTGTCAAAGAGAAGGAGTCCAGCTCCTTCATTGTTCACCCTACATCCGCGATTGGATTGTCAAAGAGCGGCAAAGCTAAACGCCGGGTTTGTTTGGACTTAGTCGGAATTTGGTTGAGGGAACCGCGGTCAGATGACGAAGAAGCAAATCATCTCCTCTAAGTCATTCCACGACGTTGTGGAGTCGTTACCAGCAGACCATTCGCTGGGATTCGCAGGCGAGGGGTATGAATAGCCTTTTGACTGTTGCTGTCGATGCCCACGGGGGGCTGTCCCGGTGGAATCAAAAACGGTGAAGGCAAGCCTTTCGATCACGGGTGCAATTTGGCAAGTGAAGAAAGCCCGACCTGCTCGAACACGTCAGTATCGAAGCCGAGCTGCATAAGGAACGATTGATCACCCACTTCAATGGTCAAGGCATGCGCACGGTCTTTGAACCGAGTCGAATCATCATGGAGACGGAAGGCGGCCGCCTCGTGGATAGCCGGGACGATCCACGCTCTGCTTTCCGAGGTCACACGCGGCAGACTCCGTGAGACGATCTGCACGTGGCGTATTTAAGTGGTTACGCCCCTCCTCACCATCCCTTTCCTTTACACGTCTCCCGGATTCGTGACGGAAGAACTTGCTCCCTGGGAAGAAGATGGTGAGCAATAGCCTATCGCTCAATCTTATGCATCGCGATTCACGGAATGGGGCCCGATAAATGGGTGTCCACGAAGGTGGGCGGAGGGACCGTCGGAAGGGCTCGGACCCACTTGGTTGTAAACTCGGCATACGGAGATGAATCGATTCCTGACACATTGGCGATCGCGCCCGAGTCACGCGAGTATTCAGAAACAACCATTTGCTTCCGTGTCGCCGACGATCCGTCCTGAATGTGGTGTATATTCGGTCGCAGGTCGGGGGGGGCCCAAATAGAAAGTCCGGGCCGTTGGAGGAAATATTTCATGCGACCATTTTGCCTGGCAGTTGTAATTGCAGCAGGGATCGCGATGTCGTCGTCCACAGGAGTGGCTCAGCATGCCCCAACTGCAGGTCCTTATAAGGTGCTCAAGACAGCCAAAGTTGGCGGCGAGGGCGGCTTTGACTATATTTCCGCTGATGTAGAAGGCCGTCGTTTGTATGTCCCGCGGAGTGGTCCGATGGGGCAGTTGACTGTCTTCAATCTAGATACGCTCGAACCGGCCGGCACGATTCCAAATGTCAGAGCGGGTGGCGCTATCGTCGATCCCAAATCGCACCACGGATTTTCCACGACAAAGCCGATCACCATGTGGGACTCGAACACCTTGCAAACGATCAAGACCATTGACGTGGACGGGCGCCCCGACGGGATCATGTTTGACCCCTACAACGAGCGTGTTTGGGTGCTGAGCCACATGCCGCCGTATGCCACGGTAATTGACGGCAAGGAAGGTACCGTGGTTGGGACGGTTGATTTGGGCGGACAACCGGAGCAGGCGGTGAGCGACGGCAAAGGCACGGTCTACGTGAATATCATGGATAAGGCCAACGTTGCCGTGGTGGACGCGAAGAAGCTGACCGTTACAGCGCACTACGACTTTAGCTCGAAGAATGTCGACAACGGAAGCGGGCTGTCATTGGACGCGAAGAATCACATCCTCTTTGCGTATTACCGCCTGCCGTCACCTGTAGCGGTGATTCTGAACGCCGACAACGGCGACATCATTACCACCCTTCCGACTGCCATGAATGTGGATACCGTCGCGTTCAATCCTGCCACGATGGAAGCCATAAGCACGGCAGGCGGCGGCTCGATCGTGTTCATCAAGGAAAACAGTCCCACCAGCTTCGTGGTAGAGCAGAGGCTGCAAACGATGCTGGGCGCCAGGACCATGGTACTCGACACAAAGACGAATCACGTGCTGACCATGGCGTTCGAGTACGGGCCTGTGCCGGCTAACGCGCCATCACCAGTACCAGGTCGCATTGCACTCGGTCCCCCGGTGCCGGGTTCGTTTACACTTCTGATGATAGGCAAGTAGTACCTAAATTGAGCGATTTTTTGATTGTTGCTCAGTTTTTGGCCAGAGGGGCGAGAATCAGTGTGGTTTCGGTGTAACCGCCGGGCAGAAATGGTTCGAGTGTGGGCCGCGGAGCGAGAGAACGACGTTGGGAGGGACCTGCTGCCGATCTAGGCCGCGATCCGTAGAAGTTGTGAGACACCTGTCCTTCTCTACTTCAGTTCTTATTCCGGTTGACGATCAGTCTGCGGCGATTAGCTTGGTAGGGGAATGGGCACGGTGTTTTGGCAGCGCGTCCATAGGATCTGGAGTTTCAAGCTATCCATGGCCGCTTGGGTGACTTTCAGAATGACTTCATGACCGGTCCGCACCACCTTGGCTGCCAAATCGATGAGTTTGCGCCGCAGTGTCGTGGCGTAACTGTGGATGGGCAAGATGTCTTGCAGGTTATCCTCTTTAAAGCTCTCGAACAAAAAGAAACTGATTAACATCAGATAGTAGTAGGCCTGATTGGTAGCAAACCGCTTGAACGGAAGTTGCTCGCTTCCAAACTCCTTCAAGCCCCGATGGGGTAGCTCATCGGCGCCACGCTGATGGTGGTGGTAGATCAAGGAGGTGTCCTCTTCCCAGTATTCCCGAACT
>QHYS01000181.1 GCA_003223325.1 Acidobacteriota bacterium | reverse complement strand
CCGGCCCCGGACCGAGCCGAACCCAAATGCGTTCACTCGAGGCACTAGGCGGAAGATCAATCTCCGCTCCCATCGCCGCGTGCAATGCCGACAAGATATCGGAAAGCAGCGAATTTTCAGCTATGATCGTTAGCTGTCCGTCTACGTAAGTGACCTTCGCGGGTTTCGTGGCTTTCTGCTCCGCTGCGACCGGGCGCGTAGGTGCGGAGGCAGCGGCTTCGCCCTCTTGTGCTGTACTCGGTTGGGAGGGGAGTGCTTTCCCTTTCGCGAAGGGCACTATGCTTGCAATGACCAGCCCAACCAAAACCACAACTTCGCGGCAAGCGCGCAGTCCCAAACTCATGCGGCGCGTCCTCCCTGCCAGGCACCGCCTGACACCAAAATTCCTGCGTATCCTCTTGCCAAAATCTATCCCCGCCAGCAACTCACCCGCCCACATCTATTTCCATCATTCATTTCAACGGCAATTGAGCGGCGGTCTCGGACAGGTCTACCAGCGCCGGCAGATTGCGTACCGACACTGCCTCCCTCCGCGCCACCACGATCCCTTGCCGATCCCAGTCAGAAAGCAAGCGGCTCACCGTAAATAATGTGGTCCCGATCAACTGCGCTAACTCCTCGCGGGAAATGCTGATCTCTATCTCCCCGTTCACTTGACGACCCACTCGATGCATCATCCGAATGATTTGACTGCTCAACCGCGCCGCTACCCGCTCGGTACTGATTTCGCGGAAACGCTCGTGCATATCCTCTAAGTACTGGAAGAGAATATTCAACATGTTGCGCCTTACAAATGCATGGCGTTCAAAGATGGCCTCGAAAGTCACTACATCCCAAGCGAGCGCCGTACACGGCTGTTGTGCTCGAGCCGTTGAGTTATGATTCCGAATATGCGACTCAGCGATGCCGATCGGTTCACCCGGCCCACTGAGCCTGAGCATTACTTCATGGCCATTGGCTCCCACTTGCAATAACTTCACACAGCCCGAAGTGAGCAGGAGGACCTGCCGAACCGAATCGCCTTGGCAAAAGATCACCTGCGCACTCTCGAATTTCTTCTCGTGAGCTAGGGAAACAATCTCCTTGCAAGTAGGCAGGGAAATACCTGAAAACAACGAAGAGCGCCGTACGAGAGCAACAGTATGGTTTACGCGGGAGCTGTGGCCGAAATTATGCCCCACTGGGGGCACTCCTCCGGCCGCTCTTTCGAGCGCGTTGGGCTGGGTCAATTTCATCTTCTCCTAAACCTCACCTTTATCGATTGGGTGCGCGCTCTCAAACTTCCGCTTGCCACGCGCCATTTCTGCCAAAAAGTGGACGTGTGCTAAACTGGACTGCTTCCGCAGCATGTCTGAAATACTTTTTCCTGTCTCGGCAAATAGCCTGAACTCTAACCAACAAGTCAGTTGCCTTCCGTCAGGCGGCGTGGAGACAAACCCCGAGGCTCACACTTTCTAACAAATCGCAATTTTGTGTCTTTGATCGTGAGCAAACATACGAAATACTTAACAGGTAAAATGGTGCAGCTCAGTCAGCCTGGTGCTATCAGTACCATGACGCACTCGAGGGGGCCCCTTTCTAGACAGAAAATCTCGCAACAACTACACGAGAAAATACAGACAGCGATTCCGCAAATACCAAGCTTACGGGTTCGGGTTCGCAGGTGGGCTCGGTTGAATTTGCTGCAGCTGCCTTCGCTGTTGATACATGCTCAAAAGCTGCTGCTTGATTTCTTCCGAGGTGATCGAGGATGGGGGACTGGGGTGAGCCATCGTATTTTCTGCCGCGGATGACACGCTGGCCGCTTCGGATTGTGGTGCTAGGCGCGGCGAGCCTGCGTCAGGCAGCGTTGGATCCGAAGATGCCGTTGTTGTTTCCGCGGGAACCGGATTCTCTGGCTGGGGCGCTTCTACCACGGTGGGATTCCCCCCCAAAGGCCGGCGATTGGCCACGCGTTCCTGCGGTCCGCTTGAAATTCCGGGGTTGCCAGGACCTGCTTCGCTGTGCGGCGTTAGCAACACACTTTGGATCCCCTCCGCATCAGTAGCGGAGCCTTGAATTACAAAGTTAAGATCCGTGCCACTCAGCAACTCGCTGACAACTTTGCGTGCCGGCCCCGGACCGAGCCGAACCCAAATGCGTTCACTCGAGGCACTAGGCGGAAGATCAATCTCCGCTCCCATCGCCGCGTGCAATGCCGACAAGATATCGGAAAGCAGCGAATTTTCAGCTATAATCGTTAGCTGTCCGTCTACGTAAGTGACCTTCGCGGGTTTCGTGGCTTTCTGCTCCGCTGCGACCGGGCGCGTAGGTGCGGAGGCAGCGGCTTCGCCCTCTTGTGCTGTACTCGGTTGGGAGGGGAGTGCTTTCCCTTTCGCGAAGGGCAC
>QHYS01000176.1 GCA_003223325.1 Acidobacteriota bacterium | reverse complement strand
CTGGGCATGACCGAAGGCGTGCCCATCGAATCAAAGCTCATCTCTCGCCGCATCGAGAACGCCCAGAAGGCCGTCGAAGCCCAGAACTTCGAGGCCCGCAAGCATCTGCTCGAATACGACGACGTAATGAATAAACAGCGCGAGACGATTTACGCCATCCGCCGCTCCGCGCTCGAAGGCAAAGATCAAAAGGACTACGCGCTCGGCATTGCCGAAGATCTCGCTCGCGGATTGGTGAACACCTTCTGCCCCCGCGAAGAACATCCACAGAAGTGGAACCTCGCACAATTCTCCGGCGAAGTTCTGGGCCAGTTCGGCATCGACCTCAAAGCCGTCGGCCTCGATCCTTCCAGCTTCACTCACGATCAGTTAGCCGATGCGCTGGTCGAGAAAGTCCGGCAGCGCTACGAAGAAAAGGAAGCGCTCTTCGGCCCGCCGATGATGCGCTGGCTGGAGCGCCGCATCATTCTGGATATCGTCGATACGCAATGGAAAGACCATCTCCTCAGCCTCGATCACCTCAAAGAAGGCATCGGGCTGCGCGGTTACGGCCAAAAGGACCCCCTCGTCGAATTCAAGAAAGAAGCCTTCACCCTATTCGAGGAGATGATGGGCCGCATCGATACCGAGACCATTCGCTATCTATTCCTCATTCAACCCGCCCGCCCCGAAGAGGAAGCTCGCGAAATCGAGAGGCGTCAGCGTCGCCAGCAGCAGCAATTGCAATATCAAGCCGGACCGGCGCAGGCGGAAGCTCCAAAACCGGTGCGCACCGGAGCTAAAGTGGGCCGCAACGATCCTTGCCCTTGCGGCAGCGGCAAAAAATACAAAAAGTGCTGTGGCAAAGCCGCCTAATAGCTTCTCAGGCATGAAATTCCATTTCCCAATTTCCATTCTGAGCGGAGTCGCCGCCCCTTTCCTCGGCCCGTTCAAGGGGAGCGCGGCCCGAAGCGATCCCTCCTCGAACTTTTCGGGACAAGAGCTTCCTTCCCGTAACGGATAATTTCTACCCCTGGGCGCGGCTACGAGTCCCGTTTCGGCCTTGGCCCGTCTCCGATCTGCCGTAATTTCATATACATCCCACGCTGCCAGGCTGGATACGGGCGTGCTCATCCACAACACTGCCGCACCCGCGGCTGAGAGGGGACGTGTGGCCGTAAGCACTCAGGTTCGTGTTTGCCGTGTCGGCGCCTGCTCCGCGCTCATTCCTCTCACACTCACCGGCCAGGGTGTATGCCTCACCCATTACCTAGACGAGGTGTTCACGCGCATTTCCGCCGTTCAGGAACGGTGCCGTCAGAGGGAAATGCCGGATTCGCGCACGCTCAGCTGGCTAAGCCGGCAGGGTGATCTCGCTGTGACTCTCCTATCCAGCGTCGGCTTAAACTTCTCTGAGGACCGCGCTCGTTTGCTCGAGTTGTTGCTGTGTCTGGCCAATCTCCACGAGTCCATGCGGAGGCCGCAATCACCGTGAAACCACAAACCTTTCAGCAGCCGCTACCGCCTTCCGCGCATCGGAAAAACGCTCCGGCTATGCCGCGCATCCCCGGCGTTAGCGACGCGCCCGCGCCCGCGGGCTCCCAACCGAAGCCGCTCCTCGCTGTGGCTCTCGCCGCTCTTCTTTGCGCCTCCGGACTTGCTCTTTGGCTCTTGCAGCGGCGCGCCAGGGATCTAAACGCATCGCCGCACGCCGAAGCCGCGACTCCCAGCGCGCCAATCCGCAACATATCGTCAACCAGGACGACCGATGCCGATCCTGACGCCATCGCCACCCTGTATGAACTTGCAAAGCCCTGGTCTTCGAAGACGTTCCAGTTTGTCGATCCCAAAACCCAGCAAAGCATCCCGGCGATGGTCATTCATCTGCCTGGATCGGCCACCAACCCATCCTTCTGGGCATTTGCGCTGGCCAATCCACTTTCGCGGTGCCAGTTGCAATACGTCACCGATCTGAGCGTATTGTCGAAGCGCTATGTCTATTCGGCAGAACATCCCATGGTCGTCAGCGATTGCGACGGCGTCCTTTACGATCCCCTCAAAATGGCTACGTTGCCTGACGGCACTTGGGTCCGTGGCGACATCGTGCGGGGCGGAGGGATTCGGCCTCCCACCTCTATTCAGGTCGAAGTGCGTGGCCGTGACCTCCTCGCCAAGCGTATGGAATGACCCAAGGTCATTCCATACGCCTCAAGTTTGGTCCTTTTAAAGAACGCCGTAACAAGGTTAGGGATGCTAAGTGTCGAGTTTTCTTTTAGGTCCAGGCGTTGTCCATGATCGCTCTTGCGGTGATCGGGAATTTCTTGCCGAAGTGCCCGTCGAGCGCATCGGCAAGAAATTCGGCGGTCCTATTCTTATGCTTTTTATCTGCTTGCAGCGTCTCATACCTCTCAATCTCTGTTCGCAGGTTAGCCAGCAAATGCGCGACGCTTAACCGAGTCGGAGGTTTGCGCTGGCGCCAGAGGGGAAGTCGGCCGGCGGCCTCGGCGTGGTTCAATCCATAGGCTTTGATCGCTGCCACCAGCAACGCCGCATAGGCAGCCACATGAAACGCAGGCTGGCGCTCCACCGCAGTGTCGGACCACACCTCCCAACAAGTCTTTCTCATCCTTTTGATCCACCTCGATCTCCCAGCGATAAAAATAGGCCTGCAGTGCTTCCGCCACTGGCACTTCGATATTATCGACCAGCAGATAGGCTGGCTGACGATAGAGCGTGTGTCCGTGAGCGCGATAGCGCAGAGGTCGGATAACTAGCAGTCGCAGGGAACGTTGGGCGGCACCACTGCGCCAAAGGACTGGCGCGATCGTTTTGTAGTTCAGCTCATGCTTTTGGCCCGCGGCAAAGATCGGGCATTTTTTCCAGCGCGTGGCGTCGTCCTGTCGCAGTTGTTCAGGTGTGGGCAGCAACGGTCCGTAAGAGGCTTTTCTGCCTCGACCGGCCCGTGCCATGCTGGCGTTCGGTGGGGCGGGTCCGTACAGACGAATGTCCTTGCGCACTCTTCCGATCAGAACGATCTTGGGATCAAGCAAGCGAAAGACCGTTTGGTTGCAGAAACTAGCATCCACGACGGCCCACAGGATTTTGTCTTTCCAGACGGCAACGCTGTGGCACCGCTCGGCGATTTTGTTGAGAAGTCGGGCGCCCTGTGCACTGAGTCCCTCTTGCCGCTGCATTTTCCGATAGCTCCTCAAGTTCTTCCGATGTGCGCGCCAAGCCCGGGCATAGGCGGCCCAATCCTTACGGATTGCTTGCTTTCCGGGTTTCCGCGGCCGTTTCGGCTTGGCCACCGGCGGAGCCAGATCAAAGGCCACTGGAATGGCACGTGCGGCCCCGCTGCCTTCCCGCGGCCAGACCTACATCACGGCCTGTAGGAATCGCAGAGCGTAGCAAAGATTGAGGTGATAAGGCGGCGAGAGCGGATCGCGCAGCATCTTGGCGGCCCGGATGTGTTTCCCCGTCTTGCGGCAGGGCGTGTCATCCAGCGCCACCACCAGTGGCTGATGGGGGCTCAACAATTCAGGGATGCGCTCGAGAATGGCATCAAACAAGGAATGCGGCTTCCAGCGGCAGCGAGAGAACAAGTTGTATTCCGGCGTCCAGTTCCGAAACTGTCGCCCGAGCACGCAGATCGAACGGCTGATCGTGCGGCGACCGAGGCACACCAGCAGGGCCAGGGCGTGTTCCTTGGCCCGGCGAAAGGTCCGATGATCGGAAAAGCAACGCTTCCAACTGCTCAGCAACTCGCACAAGCGAAGGAGCAGGGTCAGGGTTTATCTCTCCGCGTTCAGTGCGGAAAACGTGTTGGGACCGGTGCGCAGGAAGCGGTCCTTGCGAGCCACGTGCTTGGTCAACGCCGAGACGATCGATTCGCGATCCAGCAGGACACCATGGCGTTTGGCGACGCGGGCGAGAATCTCGGAGATGTGTAAGGGATGGCCCGCGGAATTGAGTATGTCATATACCATGTCAACCTGGGACATACTCCTGGCGCTCTTGCTATCGCTGGGCCGAACTTCCGGCTTTACGTTCCGCCGAAGGCGGCGCAGTGTATTCAGTTGCGCCTTATAAATAGCCTCGAAAAATTCGAGAAGGTCGTCTCGGACGTCGTTTGGCATAGCCCTTCTCCTCAGCACAGCGAGAATAGGGTAGCTCAACGTAATGAGTATGTCAAGTATTATATACATACTTACAATCAAAGGACCAAACTTGAGGCGTATGGAATGACCCAAGGTCATTCCATACGCGCAAAAGCGACATCCGACGAGGATGGTCGTCCCGAGCGAACGGCGTGGGCGAGGCGTCTTGTGCGCTCTAGACGGCTTCGCGGAGGATCTCTCCCGCTGCAGCTGCTGGCTTCGTGTCCTAGCCCTTAACTCGCCCGCGCAGCCCTTTCGACTCTTTTCTGCATCAAACGAGTATCCAGGTTGAATCTCGTGGCATTAGGTTGGCGCCCCTCTGTAGCACTTTTTTACTTGTGGCAATTTTCGCTATAATGAAGCGCCACCGGGCCCGCGAAATTCATGTGCTCCCCGAGTGCGGCGAAGGGGCGGGAGGAACGATGCGCAAGCTGGTTACACTGGCAGTAGGCCTGGGATTGATCTTAGGCTGCTCGAAGGCTCGTAATGACGAAACCATCATGAATGACATTAAGGCCGGCCTGTTTTCCGATGCCCGGACAAAATCGGCCAATATTGACGTCGTCGTCAAGAATGGCACAGCCACGCTAGTCGGCGAGGTCGCCGACGAGAACGTCCGCTATGAAGCTTTCAAGATCGCAAAAGAAGCAGCAGGCGTGGTCAACGTTCAGGATCAAATGTCTCTTCCGCAGGTGCGAGCAGCCAGGGGTGCCAAAACGGCTGCGGTTGCCGGGTCCGCCGCGAACGCAGGATCTGTTTCCAAATCCGCGCGCGAAGCCCGGCGTGAGCACGAACCCCTCCCTGTACGCTCGCTTGCCGGTTCCACCACTCAATCCACGTATGGCTCCACTACCCAAGCCCAGGATTCTTCTCAGCAGCAATCGGCTGAATCGCAGCCCGCTCCGGTGAACAACACCCCCACTGCGGCTCCAGCCGTAACTCCCGCGCAGGCTCCGGCCGCTCCTGCACTGCCTCCGGTTCGGCAAGTCACCATTCCCGCAGGCACAGCGGTGCATATCCAAACGATTGACAGCGTGGATTCCGCTACCAATCACGCCGGCGATCTCTTTCGCGCTTCTCTCGCCTTTCCCATTGTGGTCAATGGCGAACCCGTCGTACCAACCGGCACCGACGTCTTCGTCAAGCTGATCCATTCGAGCTCGGCTGGCCGCATGGCCGGGCGCAGCGAGCTGACCCTGCAGCTGGCCCGCCTGGACTTCCAAGGCAAGTCTTATGCGCTCTCGAGTGACGACTATCAAGACGTCGGCAAGTCGCGCGGCAAGCGCACTGCTGAGACGGTTGGCATCGGCGCCGCAGTCGGCGCAGCCCTCGGCGGAATTTTTGGAGGTGGTAAAGGCGCTGCAATCGGCGCCGGCGTCGGAGGAGGCGGAGGCGCCGCGGCCGAAGCGGCCACCAAAGGCCAGCAGGTCCGCATCCCATCCGAAACCAAACTTGATTTCAATTTGCAGCAGCCGGTCGACGTTACTTATTCGCCCGACAAAAATCCTTCCAGCCGCTAAATCCGCCGGTCCCATCTCGATCCGGGCAGCTTCGAATCCGAGGCTGCCCTCTTTTTCGTTACGCGTGCTGCGGTGACACGCGCGCGCCCACCACGGGGACCATCCACACGGCATAGCCGCGCGGATCGCGGATGTTCGCGATCATCTGATCGAAGTAGGCCACCGCAGCCTCGCGCGTGATGGGCGTGAGTCCGCCGATCGAGTCGGCATATCCGTCGCGCCACGCCTCGATAATGGCTGCGAAGGTCTCGCGCGGCACGCGTAGCGTATCCACGACGATGTAATCCACAGTGATCTGCTCCAGGTTCATCGCCGCAAGGATGCTGAACGTATTGCGTCCAATGAACAGATCGGTTCCCGTGCCGGCCCCGAAGCTCGCCGGCACCTGATGCCAAAAGTCCCTCGGGTCAAGCGCGCCGCGCTGAAAATGCAGCATGCCGTAGTCCTCCGGAATCAGGTGCAGATAGCCGCCGCGGCGCGTCACCCGCGCGAGCTCGGCGATCACGCGTTCCGGTTGCGGGATGGAATGAACCACGTGACGGCAGACAACTAGATCGAAACTCTGGTCCGCCTCGTCGAGCTGAAAAATACTCTGGTGCTCGAACCGCAACCGAAGCGCGAGGCGCGCGTAGCGCGTGCGCGCCAAATCCAGGTGAGCGTCAATAATGTCAACACCCAGCACGCTAGCCCTTGGAAAGAGTTCAGCCAACCGCGAAGAGGCTTCTCCCGTGCCGCATCCCGCATCGAGGATACGGGACTCGGGTGGAAGTGCGTAACGGCGAATTAGCGGGATTTCCTGCGGCCAGATTGCCCGCGTCTGCGCCTCCAGGTTTCGCACCATGGACTCGTCGGCCATCTGCTTCGCCTGCGGATTCAGATCCGCCATCGCACCTCCTGCCCTGAGTGGTCAATTCTCCAGGCTGCCGCCGCGCCGCCATGTGCAAAGCGCATGCTGGGACCCGGTTTGCGCGCTGTGCTAAGTCCTGTCACCCCTAACGGGGCTTCAAGTGTTTGACGACGCGCCCCCATTCTTCCACACTGGGCTAAGCGGTGTCGTCCCTGGCCGGACTCCCAAATTGCATCCCGTCCCCTGTCGGCGGATGGCGACGGCCTGCTTTGTGAGATGCGGCCCCTGAGCCATGAGGAGAAACACAGATTAGGACACTATCCTGCTTAGCGGTGTCCTTGACCAATGTTGGCGCGGCCAATAGACTCTTGTAAGCCTTGTTCTCAGGCCGTTGAAGAAGGACTCGGAGAGAGATGGAAGGCGCCATCATAGAAGGGCTGACGTTCGACGACGTGCTGCTGCTGCCGGGAAAATCGTCGGTGCTTCCGGCCGACGCGGACACGCGCACCTGCCTGACTCGCGGCATCGCGTTAAATATTCCTATGGTCTCGGCAGCGATGGATACGGTTACCGAGGCGCACCTGGCGATCGCCATGGCCCGCCAGGGAGGGCTCGGGTTCGTGCACCGCAACATGAGCATCGAGCACCAGACGGAAGAAATCGACCGCGTCAAAAGGTCCGAGAGCGGAATGATCGTCGATCCGGTGACGATTTCGCCGGAACATTCCGTGCGTCATGCTCTCGATCTAATGAACAAGTATCACGTTTCGGGACTGCCGGTGACGCGCGGCACCCAGCTGGTGGGCATTCTCACCAATCGCGATCTGCGCTTCGAGAAAAATCTCGAGCAGCGCGTCAGCAGTGTGATGACCAAAGAGCATCTGGTCACGGTCCCCGTGGGAACCACGCTCGAAGAGGCCGAGCGCCTGCTGCAGCTTCATCGCATCGAGAAGCTGCTGGTGGTGGATCAGCAGTTCAATTTGAAAGGGCTGATCACGGTCAAGGACATTCAAAAAAAGCTGGAATATCCGCGGGCTACGAAAGACCAGCACGGGCGCTTGCGCGTGGGCGCGGCGATTGGCGCGACGGGCGATTACCTGGACCGCGCCGTGGAACTGGCGCGCGCCAATGTGGACGTGCTGGCGCTCGATACGGCGCACGGCCATTCGACGCGAGTGATCGAGGCGATTCGTGCGGTGAAACAGCGCCTGCCGAATATGCAACTGGTGGCGGGAAATGTGGGCACTTATGAAGGCGCGCGCGACCTGATCGCGCTGGGCATCGACGGCCTCAAAGTGGGCATCGGGCCGGGATCGATCTGCACGACGCGCATCGTCACCGGCGCGGGAGTTCCGCAGGTGACCGCCATCGTCGAAGGGGCGCGGGCCGCGAAAGGCACGGGCGTGCCGCTGATCGCCGATGGCGGCGTGAAATATTCGGGAGACATCACCAAGGCCATTGCAGCGGGAGCCTCCGTGGTCATGATCGGAGGCCTCTTTGCCGGCACGGAAGAGGCGCCCGGTGAGACCATTCTCTATCAAGGGCGCACGTTCAAGTCTTACCGCGGCATGGGTTCGATCGGTGCCATGGAAGCGGGGTCGGCGGACCGTTACGCGCAGGAGGCGGCAGATCGCGGAAAATCGGTGCCGGAAGGCGTGGAGGGGCGCGTGCCGTACAAAGGGCCTCTTAGCGGCCTCGTCGACCAGCTTACCGGCGGCCTGCGCAGCGGCATGGGATATTGCGGAGCAGCCAATCTGCGCGAGCTGCAGGAGCACAGCCGGTTCGTGCGCATCACTTCCGCCGGCCTGCGCGAAAGCCACGTTCACGACGTGATCATAACCCGCGAGGCGCCCAACTATCAGGTGGAATAATCCCCGATCTTCCCGTTTTGTGGCGTGGGTGCTCGTGCTGGCGTGGGCGGCGGTGATTTTTACCTTTTCGACGGACACTTTCTCAAGCGAGCACACACAGGGCCTGATGCTTGGCATCCTTCATGTGATGATTCCGCGTGCGTCCGAAAGCACACTCTTAGCGCTGCACACTTTCCTCCGCAAATGCATTCATGTGGGCGAATATTTTATTTTTGGTGTGCTGCTGTTTCGCGCCGTCAGAGCGCCCGAACAAGGGTGGCAATGGCGCTGGGCTTTTCTGGCGATCCTGATTGCCGCGCTTTACGCCTCGTCGGACGAAATGCACCAGATTTTCGTCCCCAGCCGCGGTGCTTCCGTGTGGGACGCGCTTCTCGACACGGGGGGCGCCAGCGTCGCGCAATTGGTGGCCTGGATTGTAAACGGGCGAGGGCAGTTCGCAGAACAGCAGAGTCCTTGCGCCAAAATCGGGCGCTCGGAATGACACGCGATGGAGCTTGTGACGCCAGCAGCAACCCGGTATGGCCACAGTGACTTCGGCCGCGATTCGCAAAGCAAAATCTCCACGGCCCCGCGACTTCGTTTCGAGCGTAACGGGCGCCATGGGCTACAAGAAGAGCCAGATACAGCCATGAGCACGAAAATCGGCATAGGGGGAGTGGTCACCCAGTCTCCCCTGCCACACCACCAAGACATGCGGATCGCGCATCCGGCGGTTCAGTAATTTGAGCCCGCAAGGGCCGTGAGGTTCAAGTCGTCGTCCGCCGCAGGGGCTTCGCCACTCCACAGGTTTCCGTTTCGGCTTCACCGTCTTCTGAACCCGTAAAGCTCAGCCGAAGCTGATTGGCTGGCGCATAGCCACCCATGAGTTCGACGTTCTACTATTCACTCTTGCTGTTTGGGCCTTCCTCACTCGCGTGAGTACTACGCCCGCTGCTGACGGTTGCTGCAGGATCAGGGTGAATCTCTTCACCCTCAGTCACGAATCCGAGACAGGCAACAGCTCTCCCGCGATAAGCTCGACTGCTTTCAATACCCGACCGCCGGATTTACCACCAGCGTCCTTGATGGATACGGACTTCGTGGTCAGTTGCCAACTCGTGCGACGCCGTAGGCCTCTAATCCAGTTCTTGTACATCGGCCCGTATTTTTGCTCCACGCTTCCTACCCCGCCTCACGGCGACGCCCTTGCGCTTCGCTACCCTTCACCTCCATCAGGTTGGGAGGGGACTTGCACCCGCTAGTTAATTAGCTGCCGAACATGCACGGCGTACAACAAAAAGGCCGCTTTCACAGGGAAAGCGGCCTTTCACATCAGGAGAAGATTTCGACTACGCTTTGGACTCGGCTTTTTCGGCGGTCTCCTCGGCCTCGCGTTTGGCTTTCTGCTTCTCTTTCTTGTCCTTCTTCTTCAACTTGGAGCCCAGCAATTCGAGAATGGCAAGCTGCGCGCCGTCTCCGATGCGGAAGCCCGCATGAATGATGCGCGTGTATCCGCCTGCGCGGTCCGCAAAACGCGGAGCAATATCGTCAAATAGTTTCTTCGTCGCGACCGGCGTAAGCAGATAGGCAGCGACCTGCCGGCGCGTATGCAGGGAGTCGCCTTTGCCGAGGGTGATGATGCGTTCAACCACAGGCCGCGCGGCCTTGGCACGGCGAACGGTGGTGGTGATGCGCTCCTTCTCGATGACGTTGGTCACCAAATTGCGCAACGTGGCGCGGCGATGCGCGGGGTTACGGCCCAGCTTCGCTCCTGAATTAAGGTGTCGCATGTCGAGCGGCGGCGGGCCTACAGGCCCGCAGTCTCCTCAGGCGTCGGCGGGGCGGTCTGGCTCGGCAGCGGCGGCCAGATGATGCGCCCGTGCTCGTCAAATTTCATTCCCAGGCCCAAACCCATCCGGGTGAGAATTTCCTTGATCTCGTTGAGTGATTTGCGGCCGAAGTTCTTGGTCTTGAGCATCTCATTTTCGGTTTTCTGCACGAGCTCGCGGATGGTCTGAATATTGGCATTCTTGAGGCAATTGTAGGAACGCACGGAAAGCTCGAGCTCTTCGACAGAACGATCCAGGTGTTCGAGGCGAGGATCGTTGTAGGATTCGACCGACTCTTCCGGCAGCTCCGTGGGTTCCTCGAAATTAATAAAGATGCTCATGTGATCCTTGATGAGCTTGGCGGCGAGGCCGATGGCGTCTTGAGGCGTGATGGCACCGTTGGTCCATACTTCCAGCATCAGGCGATCGTAGTCGGTCATCTGGCCGAGACGCGCGGCTTCCACCGAATAATTCACCTTGCGGACCGGCGAGTGCACGGAGTCCACGGGAATGTAGCCGATGGGCAAGTCTTCATCAAAATTGCGGTCGGCGCCGACGTATCCGCGGCCATTCTTGACGCGCATTTCGAGCTGCAACTTGCCGCCTTCGCTCACCGTGGCGATGTAGACGCTTTTGTCCAGGACCGCAAAATCGGCGTCCTCTTCGATCATGGCGGAAGTCACGACACCGGCGGCTTCCGCATTGAGCGTGATCGTCTTGGCCTGATCGTTATTGAGTTTGAGCGGCACCTGTTTTAGATTCAAGATTATATCCGTGGCATCTTCCACCACGCCCGGAATCGAGCTGAACTCGTGCAACACGCCTTCGATCTTGACCGCAGTAATCGCGGCACCCTCAATCGAACTGAGCAGCGCGCGGCGCAACGCATTGCCAACCGTTGTGCCCCAGCCGCGCTCAAAGGGCTGAGCGGAAAACTTTCCGTACTTGTCTGTCAACGAATCAAGTTCGGCCGCCATCCGCTTCGGTTTCTGAAACCCCTTCCACATGTTTGTTGTTATCCTTCCTCCCCGGTACACCGGGGTACGAAATTTTCAAATCCTCGGGCGCCTTACTTCGAGTAGAGCTCCACAATCAACTGCTCGTTGAAAACGGGTGTCTGAATATTTTCGCGCTTGGGCAGGGCGACGACGCGCGCCTTGAAATTATCACGATCGATTTCCAGCCAGGGAACGGTATTTTGACTCTGCGCGACATTGCGCGCCTCGAGTACCATGGTGTTCTGGTGCATCTTCGGCTTGAGCGTAATCTCCTCGCCCACCCTCACCTGGTAAGAAGGCACGTTTACCTTCTTTCCATTCACGCTGACGTGCCCATGCAACACCAACTGGCGCGCTTGTGCGTGAGAAGAGGCAAACCCGGTGCGATTCACAACATTATCCAAGCGCCTTTCCAGCATGACAATCAGGTTTGCGCCCGTGGGGCCCTTGGCCTTCTCCGCCTTGCGAAAACACGCGCGGAACTGACGCTCGAGCAGCCCATAGGTGCGCTTCACCTTCTGCTTTTCGCGTAATTGCAAACCATAGCCCGCGATCTTTGGCCGACGCGACTGCCCGTGCTGTCCGGGCACGAAGTTCCGCTTCTCGATTGCGCACTTTTCCGTAAAACAACGCAGACCTTTCAGAAAAAGCTTCTGGCCTTCCCTGCGGCATAGCCGACAAACCGCCTCCCGATGTCTTGCCACTTCGCTTCTCCTTTGGTTCTCGCGAGCCTTACACGCGACGGCGCTTCGGCGGGCGACAACCGTTATGCGGGACCGGGGTCACATCCTTGATCTGAACGATGTGCAAGCCCGCCGACGCCAGCGCCCGAACCGCGGATTCGCGTCCCGAGCCTGGCCCCTTGACACGAACTTCGATGCTCTTCATCCCATACTGATCGCGCGCTACCCCGGCAGCAGTCATGGATGCCTGCTGCGCGGCATAGGGAGTGCCCTTGCGCGAGCCTTTGAAACCGATAGAACCGGCGGAAGACCAACAGACGGCACGTCCGTCCGGGGCCGTGATGGTCACGATGGTGTTATTAAACGTGGCCTGGATACAAGCCAGGCCGTGCGGCACGACCCGGCGCTCACGTTTCTTTTTGAACTCCTTCTTGCGCTTCGAAGGTTTCCCCGCTGCCGGTCCTGCTGCTCCCTCTTGTGGTTCCTTGGCCACTGCTTTCTCCTTATCGAAACTCGGTTACTTGCGAGCCATGACTTTCTTCTTGGCGGCCACGGCGCCCTTGCGCGGACCCTTCCGCGTGCGGGCATTGGTATGCGTGCGCTGGCCGCGTACAGGTAGATTGCGGCGATGGCGCAGCCCGCGATAACACTGGATCTCAATCAGCCTGCGGATATTCATCTGGATCTCCTTGCGGAGATCGCCCTCTACTCGTCCTTCGGACTCGATCTGCTGACGAAGCTGATTTACTTCTTCTTCCGTCAGATCCTTCACTTTTTTGGTTTCGTCCACTTTGGCTTTGGCGCAGAGCGCACGGGCGCGCGGCTGCCCAATCCCATAGATGGAGGTCAGACCGATCCATAGCCGCTTGTTCGCCGGCAAATCAACTCCAGCTATACGCGCCATAAGAACTCCTAACCCTGGCGCTGCTTGTGTTTCGGGTTGCTGCAAATCACCCGAACCACGCCGCGCCGATGAATGACTTTGCACTTATCACAGATTTTTTTAACCGAGGCCCGAACCTTCATTTGTTACTCCATTCTTTGCTGCGTGCGAAAAGCTCCCAAGAGCGATCCTTCGCTCACGATGCTCGCTCAGGATGACAAACCTGAGCAGATCGTCACTTGTAACGATAAACGATTCGCCCACGCGTCAAATCGTAGGGTGAAAGCTCGACCGCCACCTTATCCCCTGCCAGGATGCGAATAAAATTTTTGCGCATCTTACCCGAAATATGCGCCAGCACCCGGTGCTTATTATCCAATTCCACGCGAAACATTGCGTTCGGCAAAGGTTCAATGACCGTGGCCATCACTTCGATGGCGTCTTCCTTCGGATTACCGGAATCCGTTTTCTTCTTTTCTGGCTGAGGGGTCTTCGCCATACGCTCCAATTTTACCAGGATGCTCCCACGGCCTCCCGAGGCCGCGTCAGAATCCAAGGACCATTCAAGGTGACCGCCACCGTGTGCTCGAAATGCGCCGAACAACTGCCGTCGGTGGTCACCGCGGTCCACTTATCATCGAGAACCTTAACTCCCGGCCCGCCGGCATTGACCATCGGCTCGATCGCGAAAACCATGCCTTCCTCAAGGCGAGGTCCGTGTCCCGGATCGCCATAATTCGGCAGGTTTGGCTCTTCATGCATCTTGGTACCGATACCGTGGCCGACAAATTCGCGCACCACGGAAAAGCGGTGTTTTTCGACCCATTGTTGCACGGCCGCGGAGATATCGCTCAGGCGGTTTCCCGGCCGAACCTTCTCAATGGCCTGATCCAGCGATTCGCGAGTCACGCGCAACAGATCGCAGAGCTCAGACCGAATTTTCCCGACGGGAAGCGTCAGCGCCGCATCTCCATAATAACCATTCAGCTCGACTCCGAAATCGAGCGAAATAATGTCCCCTTCTCTCAAGCGCCGCGCGCCCGAAGGTATGCCGTGGACGACCTCCTGATTGATGGAGGCGCACAGCACACACGGGTAACCGCGATAACCCTTGAAGGCCGGCCGAGCGCCATGTTGCTGAGCGCCCTGAGCAGCAATTCTTTCCAGATCGAGAGTGCTTATGCCCGGCTGCACGGCCTGGCGCAGCCGGTTCAATACATCCCAGACCACTAAACCCGCGCGATGCATGGCCTCGAGTTCCGCGGCGGACTTACAGACGATCATTTTTTCTGCGCGAGCAACTCGAGGACATTTTTCGTTACCGACCCCGGCGCGACCATACCATCCACGTCCGTCAGCACGCCTCTCCGGCGGTAATAATCGACCAAGGGACGCGTCTGGCGTTCGTAGGCGGCGAGCCGCTCCGCGATTACTTCCTCGCGGTCGTCCGGCCGTTGCACAAGCTCTCCGCCATCGCGGTCACAACGGCCCGGGACCTTGGGGGGATGATCATATATATTATAGATCTCGCCGCCGCTTGCGCACGTACGCCGTCCTGTGAGCCGCCGCATCAGCTGATTCTGGTCGACCAAAAAATGGACGACCAAGGGTTCGGTCTCAAACCGCCGGCGCAGAATTTCATCCAGCTTTTCCGCCTGCGGCAGCGTGCGCGGAAACCCATCCAAAATAAAACCATCGTCGCAATCCGGGCGCGAAATCCGGTCCTCAACCATACTCAGGACCAGATCATCGGGAACCAATTCGCCGCGCTCCATGATGGGCTTGGCGCGCAAACCCAGCGGCGTGCCACGGCTCACATGCTCGCGGAACATATCGCCGGTGGAAAGATGCGGCACACGGTAAGTCTCGGCGATTTGCCGGGCCTGCGTGCCTTTCCCTGCGCCAGGAGGGCCGAGGAAAATTACGGCACGGGCCAGTCCCTTTGCAGCCACTCCCGCCTCAGGCATACCGCCGGCTCCGCAGCTTTCCTTTCTTGACGAAGCCCTCGTAATTGCGCATCACGAGCTGTGCTTCGATCTGCTGAACCGTATCCATGGCCACACCCACCACGATCAGAAGCGAAGTGCCGCCAAAATAGAACGATACGTTCAAGCCTTCAAGGACGAACCGCCACATGTGGTTATCGAACCAGGCGCCCAGGGCTCCAGGCAAATGGTGGAGGTGGATACCGGCGATCATCCATTCCGGGAGTAGGCAGACAGCCGCCAGATAGACCCCGCCCACAAACGTCAGCCGGCGCAGAATGCGATTGATGTGCTCGGAGGTGTTGCGGCCGGGGCGTATGCCAGGAACAAATCCACCGTACTTGCGCATGTTGTCTGCGAGTTCGGTAGGGTTAAAAACGATGCCGACATAAAAGAAGGCGAAAAGGATAATCAGCAAAACGTAGATCAGGGTGTAGAGAGGTTCGCCCCAAGATAAGGCCCGGGCGAGGCGGTCAAAGGAAGGGAAGCGTTTTTGCATCACCAGGTCGATGGTTCCGGGAAACGTCAGCAGCGAGCTGGCAAAGATAGGCGGAATAACGCCGCCGGCATTCACGCGCAGGGGGAGATAGGTCATTTGCCCGCCCATGACGCGGCGGCCGACCACACGCTTGGCATATTGCACGGGAATGCGCCGCTGGCCGCCTTCGACGAATACGATGAAGCCGATCACCACCAGCATCAGGGCAACGAGCAGGATCAGAGCGAGGCCGGTGAAAGGTCCCCACTGCTGCGTGGAAGCCTTGGTCCACAGGTCGAAGATGCCGCGAGGCAATCCCACCACGATGCCGGCGAAAATGATCAGAGACATTCCGTTGCCGACGCCGCGCTCACTGATCTGTTCACCGAGCCACATAATGAAAGCTGAACCGGTAGTCAGCGTCAGGATGGTCATCAAGGTGAAGCCCATACCGGGGTTATAGACGAGCGCTGATCCGTTGGGTCCCTGCTGGCGCTGCAGCGTGAAGGCGATGGATAGCGACTGAAGAATGCTCAACAGAATCGTGAGGTAGCGCGTGTACTGGGTGATCTTGCGGCGACCGAGTTCGCCTTCTTTCTGCAAGCGCTCGAGATAAGGCCAAGCCACCGTCATCAGCTGCAGAATGATGGATGCGGTGATATAGGGCATGATGCCCAGAGCAAAAATCGTGAGCCGCCGAAAATTGCCGCCGCTGAACAGATCGATGATGCCGAGCACCGAGCCCTGGTTCTGCTGGAACAGCTGCGTTAGAACGTCGGTGTTGATGCCCGGCGTGGGCAGGAAAGCGCCCAGCCGATACACAGCCAGAATTCCCAAGGTAAACAGGATCCGCTTGCGCAGATCGGGAATCCGAAACATATTGGCGAAAGCTTCGAAGAATTGATTCATGGCACTCGCTCGACCTTGCCTCCGGCGCGCGCGATCTTCTCTTCCGCCGAACGGCTGAAGGCATGCGCGCGAACCGTAAGCGCTACGTTTAGTTCACCATCACCGAGAATCTTTATGGGGCGCGAGGCGTTATGCGTCAAGCCGCGTTCGCGCAAGGAGTCAGGAGTCACGACGTCACCTGCGGCGAAGGATTTTAAGGACTCGAGGTTCACCACATCATAGTCCTTGCCAAAAGGATTGTGAAAGCCGCGCTTGGGTATGCGCCGATGCAAGGGCATCTGACCACCCTCGAAACCGGGGCGTTGGGAAAATCCCTTGCGCGACTTCTGTCCCTTGTTTCCCGCTCCCGCCGTTTTGCCCAGTTTCGAGCCGATGCCTCGGCCGACGCGCACCTTGCGATGGCGAGAGCCGTGTGGCGGCCGCAGATTTGACAAAGTTACGGACATGCTTACCTCAATTCCTCGCTACGAACCTTTGCCGCTCATTCCACCACGACGACGAGATGACGCACTTTATCTACCATACCACGGACGGCAGGGGTGTCTTCACGTTCCACGACCTGCTGCAGGCGCCGGAATCCTAATCCGCGCACCGTCGCACGCATGTCCCGGGTACAGCCAATCGAACTACGCGCCCACTTCAGCTTAACGGTTCCCGCCTTCTTTTTGGTCATGACCGAGCCTCACTGGTCCTAGTGCAACTCTTTGACTGGCTAACTCTTAGCGCAACTCTTCGACAGGTTTGGAACGCATCTCGGCAACCCGGCCTTCGTCTTTGAGGCGCAAGAGGGCGTCGAAGGTGGCTTTGATGACGTTATGCGGATTCGAAGTGCCGATCGATTTGGTCAAGACATTCGAAATTCCCGCCACTTCCATCACCGCGCGCACCGGCCCCCCCGCAATAATACCCGTACCTTCGGAAGCGGGCTTGAGCAGAACTTGTCCGGAACCGTAAAAGCCAATGACCTGATGAGGAATGGAGGTGCCCTTCAAGTTGAGGCGAATCAGGTTCTTTTTGGCCTGTTCAATGGCCTTGCGAATCGCCATGGGGACTTCCCGCGCCTTGCCCATGCCGAAGCCGGCATGGCCGCGCTGATCACCGACGACGACCAATGCGGAGAAACTCAAATTCTTGCCGCCCTTGACCACTTTGGTGACCCGCTGGATGGAAACCACCTGATCCTTCAGATTATTTGCGCTGACCTCCACCGGCCGGCGCACCGCCAACGTTTCGCGAAGAATCTGTTTAGACATGATTAAAACTTCAATCCCGCTTCGCGGGCCGCATTAGCGAGCGCCTGGACACGACCGTGATACCTGTAGCCGCCGCGATCAAAGACAACCTGTTGGATGCCGACGGCGAGGGAACGCTCCGCAAGCGTCTTGCCCACGATCTTGGCCGCCGCGACATTACCGCCGCCCTTGAGCGCCGCACGGGTGGCCTTATCGAGCGAACTGGCTGAGACCAGCGTACGTCCGCTCTGATCATCGATGACTTGAGCGTAGATGTGCTCGAGCGAGCGGTAAACACAGAGGCGCGGACGCTCCAGCGTGCCCACAACACGCTGCCGCACGCGGTGATGAACCTGCTGGCGGTGCGCATTGCGTGAAAGCTTGAGAACTGATTTCGTTGCCATACTTCCCTTTCATGGACCTTTCAGTCACGGCCTTTCGTTTTCAATGCTGCGAAGTTGCTATGCCGCGGTCTTGGCGGCGCCCGCCTTCCCAGCTTTCTTCTTCAGGCGTTCGCCCACCAGGCGGATGCCCTTCTGCTTATAAGGATCGGGCGGCCGCAGGGCGCGAATATCTGCCGCGGCCTGACCCACGCGCCCGCGATCGGCGCCGCTCACGACGATGCGAGTCTGTTTTTCGACGGCGATCTGAAGACCTTCAGGAATGGGGAACTCGATGGGATGAGAGTACCCCAGAGCGAAGACGACATTTTTGCCTTTGATCTCGGCGCGATAGCCCACGCCGACGATGTCCAGCTCCTTTTTGAATCCCTCGGTGACGCCACGCACGGCGTTAGCGACCAGTGCCCGCGCCAAACCATGCAAGGCGCGCTGCTCGTCCGATTCGCGAAGGGCGGTGAGCGTGCCGTCCTTTTGCTCGAAGCGGATACCTCGCGGCACGCGGATACTGAGTTTGCCCTTAGGGCCTTGCACTTCGACAGCCGCAGGCCCGATCTGCACCTTGACGCTGGAGGGCACGGCAATCGGTTTTCGTCCAATTCGTGACATGATTCTTTACGCCTCTTACCAGATTTCGCAGAGCAGTTCGCCGCCCAGGCGCTGCTTGCGGGCCGCACGGCCGGTCATGACTCCGCGCGGGGTGCTGAGGATGCTCACGCCCAGGCCGCCGAAAACTCCGCGAATCTCTTTCACGCCGACGTAGCGCCTGCTTCCGGGGCGCGAAACGCGGCGAAGATCACTGATTACGGAATGCTTGTCCGGCGTGTATTTCAGAAAAACACGCAAGGCCTTGCGCGTTTTCGATTCGTCGACGACTTTATAGGTGGAGATAAAGCCTTCTTCCTTGAGCACGCGGGCAATTTCGATCTTGAGCTTCGATGCCGGCAATTCCACGCGGGCGTGGCGGGCCTTGGTAGCATTGCGGATGCGGGTCAGCATGTCGGAAATGGGATCGGTCTGCATCGCTACCAACTCGCCTTGATCACGCCGGGAACTTCCCCGCGGAGCGCGAGCCCGCGGAAACAGATCCGGCACATTTGGAATTTGCGGATATAGCCGCGGGGGCGGCCGCAGATGCGACAGCGGTTTCGCACACGAATCTTGTATTTCAGTTTTTTGCGGGTCTTCGCAAATTGCGAGATTCGCGCCATAGCCCTCCCTTAGCCGCGTAGCGGCACTCCGATCAGCTTCAACAGCTCGCGGCCCTCTTCATCGTTGCGGGCGGTGGTTGTCAAGGTGATATTCATGCCCTTGATCTTGTCCACGCGCGTGTAATCAATCTCCGGAAAAACCAGCTGGTCGCGCAATCCCAGAGTGTAATTGCCGCGCCCGTCGAAGGCGTTGGAGCTCAATCCTTTGAAGTCGCGCACCCTGGGCAGTACCACGTTGCAAAGGCGGTCGAGAAATTCGTACATGCGGTCACCGCGAAGCGTGACGCAGCAGCCGATGGGCATGCCCTTTCGAATTTTGAAATTGGCGATCGATTTCTTGGCCCGTGTGATCACGGCGCGCTGTCCGGAGATCTGCCCCAATTCCACGGCGGCCACGTCCAGCAGCTTGATATTCTGGCTGGCCTCACCCAAACCGATATTGACGACGACTTTGGCCACTTTGGGCACGGCCATGGGGTTCTTATATCCGAAGCGCTTCATCAGCGCCGGAATCACTTCACTGCGGTATCGATCTCGCAATCGGCTCATGGCTGCGCTATTTCTCCAGCGTCGTGCCGCAGCGGCGGCAGATGCGCACCTTGGTGCCATCAGGCATCGGCTTGTGGCCAACCCGTGCGTGCTTACTGCAAGACGCGCAAAAGAGCAGGACATTGGAGATTTGTATGGGGCCTTCTTTCTCCACAATGCCGCCCTTCACGTTCTTGGAAGGATTGGCGCGGGTGTGCCGCTTGATGATATTGGCGTGCTCGACTGTCACGGTGCGGCGGCGCGGATCGACTCCGAGGACACGGCCGGTCTTGCCTTTGTCGCGCCCGCTCATTACGCGCACCTGATCGCCCTTACGGATGCTCGCGTTTGTAGCCGCTGCGTTCATTAATCTTTCTCTTTCCGCTGCGCTCGCTTTACCAGACTTCCGGGGCCAGGGACACGATTTTGGCAAATTTCTTTTCGCGCAATTCGCGTGCTACGGGCCCGAACACGCGCGTGCCCATGGGCTCATTAGCATCGTTGATGAGCACCGCAGCATTGTCATCAAAGCGGATGTAAGTGCCGTCACGGCGGCGATGTTCCTTACGGGTGCGCACCACGACGGCGCGCACCACTTTACCCTTTTTGATAGGGCTCTCCGGCGTCGCTTCTTTCACCGCAGCGGTGATGATGTCGCCCAGCCCAGCGCGGCTGCCGATATCGCCGCCGACCGGCAGAATACACATCAGGCGGCGCGCTCCCGAATTGTCCGCCACGGTCAGCCAGCTTCGCATCTGAATCATGCCGCGCTCTCCTCGCGCTAGTCCACGCTCGTGCGTCGGGCCAACACTTCCGCCAGACGCCAGCGCTTTAGTTTGGACATCGGGCGCGTCTCCACGATGCGCACAACATCACCCGGGCGGGCCTCGCCCTGGTCGTCGTGAGCATAAAATTTCTTGGCCACGTGCACGTAGCGGTCGTAGAGCCGATGCCGGATCTGCCGGGTTACGCGCACGACAATCGTTTTCTGCATCTTGGAGCTGGTAACCACACCGATCAGCTCGTTCCGCCGGCGGCGCCTTTCCGCCGGGTTATTTACCGTGGTGGCCATCAGGTTTTCCTCAACTCGCGCTCACGCAGAAGCGTCTTAACGCGCGCCAAATCTTTCTTGGCCGAACGCAGCCGGGCTACGGCTTCGGCTTGGCCGGTGGTGAGCTGAAAGCGCAGCCGAAAAACCTGCTCGGCCAGATCGCGCTCACGCGCCTCGAGTTCCGGCTCCCCCAAATCCCGCAATTTTTCGACTTTCCTGGGCATCAGAGTTCTCCGGTGCGGCTGACAAAGCGGGTCTGGATGGGCAGCTTGTGGGCCGCCAAATCCATGGCCTGCGTGGCCGTAGCCAGATCGACTCCGGCCATTTCGAACATGACTCGACCTGGTTTCACTACTGCGACCCAGCGCTCCGGCGCACCCTTGCCTTTGCCCATACGCGTTTCCGCTGGTTTCTTGGTAAAGGGCTTATCCGGGAAAATGCGTATCCATAGCTTGCCACCACGTTTGATGAAGCGCGTGATGGCGACGCGAGCCGCTTCGATCTGTCGATCGGTAATCCATGCGGGCTCTAGCGCCTTCAGGCCATATTCGCCGAACGACAGCTCCCCTCCACGCCAAGCCTTGCCACGGCGGCGCCCGCGCTGCTGTTTGCGGTACTTCACTTTCTTGGGCATCATCATGACGGGTTCCCTCTAGTCCGCCGCCGCAGCCGAGGCGGTGGCTGCGCGCCGCTTGCCTCGCTCGGGCACGTTTTCGCCCTGGTAGATCCAGCACTTCACGCCGATCACGCCGTAGGTGGTATAAGCCTGTGCAAATCCAAAATCGATGTCCGCGCGCAGCGTCTGCAGCGGCAGGCGGCCTTGCAAATACCATTCCTTGCGCGCGATTTCCGCTCCATTCAGCCGGCCCGCCACACGGACTTTGATTCCTTTGCAACCGAAGCGCAGCGCCGAATCCACGGCTTTACGCATGGCGCGCCGGAAGGCGACGCGTTTCTCGAGCTGCAGCGCAATCGATTCGGCGACGAGCTGGGAATCGAGCTCCGGCCGGTGGACTTCCTGAATGTCAATGTGCACTTCGCGCTTGGTACGCTTCTGGATCTCGTTCTTCAGCTTATCGATTTCGGCGCCCTTGCGGCCGATGATGATTCCGGGACGCGCCGTAAACAGGCGGATCACCAGCTTATTGGCGGCGCGTTCGATATCGATGGCGCTGATGCCGGCCGAGCGCAGGCGGTCCTTCAACTGGCGGCGCAGCACGACATCCTCGTGCAACAGGTCGGCATAATCCTTGCCGGCAAACCATCGCGAACGCCAGGGCTTGTTGTAACCCAACCGAAAGCCGTATGGATGTGTCTTTTGTCCCAAAGCAACCCTTCCAGAATGCTCTTAGCCCTGCTTCTTCGGCTTACGCACGGGCGGCTTACGCCCGCCCAGCGCTTTGCGCGCTTTCTTGACCGCGCCGCGGACGCCCTTTTCGGCTGCTGCTGCGGCTTCGGCAGCGGCGGTGCGTTCAGCGGCGGCACGATGATGTTCCACAACGGCGACGACAATGTGCGCCGTACGGCGCACATAGCGGTAGGCCCGGCCCATAGGGGCGGGACGCAAGCGCTTCCAGCGCGAGCCTTCGTTGACGAAGCAGCGCGAGACGTACAGTTCATCCACGTCGAGCGAGGCTCCGGCATCCTCGGCCTTGCGTTCCGCATTGGCAATGGCACTGCGCAAAACCTTTTCGATGTCTCGAGCCGCGCGCTTCTTTGTATAACGGAGAATCTGCAAAGCATCTTCGGCGCGCTGGCCGCGAATCAGGTCCACCACCAGGCGCGCCTTCTGCGGGGACATGCGCACGTGTCTCGAAAGCGCTTGCGCCTCGATGGCCGGTGCGGCGGGGATTGTGAGATTCGTGGACATCTTCGTTAGCCTTTTGGGCCTAAGCCTTTGGGGCGGGGGCCGCCGGCGCGGTACCGCCCCCCGCCGGTGCGGGTGCGCCGGGAGCGCCCGGACCTCCGGGAGCGCTTGCCAGGCCTGCCGCCCTCTCCAGCGCCGCCTTGACTGCGTGACCTTTAAATGTACGCGTGGGCGCGAACTCGCCGAGTTTGTGCCCGATCATCTGTTCGGTGATATACACCGGGATGAACTTCTTGCCGTTATGTACGGCTATGGTGTGGCCTATCATCTCGGGAACAATCGTCGACCGGCGCGACCACGTCTTCACCACCTTCTTTTCGTTCCGCGCGTTGAGCGCCTCTACGCTATTGCGCAGAGGAGCGTCTACGAACGGTCCTTTTTTTAGCGAACGACCCACAGTGCTCCTTCCGGGCTCATCTTCCCCGGCCTATTTATCCAACCTACTCATCCACGCGGCGCAGCTTGATCCACTGGGCACGCCGAACCTTGCGAAAGCCCCGTACCGGTCCGGAAACCCGGTGCGAATGGGGGCAGAACGGGCAGACGAACCGCGTGCCTTGCTGGCTCGGCTGCTTCTCCACCAGAACCGCCCATCCCGGCTTACAAAACCGGTATAGTACGGGTTCCAGCGGAACCGGATGCAATTTTGCCGTTGCCTTCCGCGCGGGTTTAGACACTCGCGACCGCGCGGCCGGCTTGCGCGCGCTCGAGGCGCGCCGAGCCGCTGATATACTTCGCGATGCTCTCATGGTTGTCCTTTCCATCACCCGCCGCGCCGGGATCATGATTGGTTTCGTCCTTCTCTATTTTACTGACTTGTTGCTATTACTTCCACGCCCATGGCTGCCGCTTATTTGCGACTATTTCCGACGCTCGGCAATCATCCGGTCGGTGCGGCGATTATGCCGCGTCTTCGCACCCAGGGTGGGAAAACCCCAGGGCGTCTTGGGATGATTGCCTTTTACACGACCCTCGCCCCCGCCATGCGGATGATCCACAGGATTCATCGCCACACCGCGAACCGTGGGCCGTTTGCCATGCCAGCGGGTACGGCCCGCCTTCCCGTAGGAGACATTCTCGTGATCCAGATTACCAACCTGGCCGATGGTGGCCATACAATCGATTCCGAATCGCCGCACCTCGCCCGAGGGCAGTTTCACCAGCGCCAAATCGCCCTCTTTGCTGAGCAACTGCGCGGCTCCGCCCGCGGCGCGCACCACCTGGGCTCCTTTACCCGGCGAAAGCTCCAGGTTATGCACCTGCGTTCCGGGCGGAATGAAACGGAGAGGCAGCGCGTTTCCGGGCAAGATATCGGCGCCTTCACCGGTCTGCACGGTCATGCCGACCTCAAGACCCACCGGATGCAAGATGTAGCGTTTCTCACCATCAGCATAGTGCAATAGCGCCAAGCGCGCCGAGCGGTTTGGATCATATTCAATGGCCGCGACTCGCGCCGGAATGCCTTTTTTCTCGCGCCGAAAGTCCACCGCGCGATATTGCTTTTTGTGCCCCCCGCCGCGATGCCAGATAGTCAGTTCGCCATGCGAATTCCGCCCGCCGGAGCGCTTCTTGGGTTCGAGTAGCGATTTTTCCGGCGTATGTTTGGTGACTTCGCTTTTATCCAGGACGGTGATAAAGCGCCTGGAGGCGGTATAGGGATTGAAGCTTTTCAGTGCCATCGCCAGTTACCTCCCTGCGACGCCCGGATGACTCGCGGCGCGCCATGCACTCTGTCCGGATAACGAGTCGATCAGAGATTCTCCGCGTATTCGATCATCTTTTCGTCTTTGGCAAGCCGCACGTAAGCCTTCTTCCAGTCCCGCCGATGCCCTTCCGAGCGCCCCCGCCGCCGGAACTTCCCATGAAAAATGGCCGTGCGTACATCGTCTACCTTCACCTTAAAAATCTGCTGCACCGCCTCTTTGATTTGCGTCTTGGTGGCATTGGAAGCGACTTCAAAGACGACGGTGTGCTGCGTCTCTTTCACGCCCAAACCCTTTTCCGTGATGATGGGCCGGCGGATCACTTTGTAAACGTTGACGTCCATGCTCTTTGCCTGCGCGTTTTATTTTTTATCCTTGGTTTTGTCTTTACCCTTAGCTTTTGACCTAGACCTCGCGCGGGCCGGCGATTTGGCCTTACTCGAGGACTTGGATTTAGGCCGCGAGGCAGCCTTGCTTCGCCGCCCCTTGCCTGATGGCATAGAAGCAGGCGCGGACGGAGCCGCTTGGACGCCGACTGTGTCTCCGGCGACTGCCCCCTCCGGCCCTAACGACCGACCCAGATGTAGCGCCGTATCCTGGGACAGCAAAACGCGATCGTGCCGCAACACGTCATAAGGCTGGAGCGCTGCGGGAGCGATCACTTTTACTCCCTGGAGATTACGACTGGCCAGTTCGAGATTACGGTTGCCGGGCCCTTCGACAACCAACATGGTGCGCGTCTCGCCATCGAGCCTAGTCAATGCGGCGCGGAAGTCTTTGGTCTTGTGCGTATCCAATTTCCAGCCATCAACCACGGTAAGCTTCTCGTCCAACAATTTTGCCGAAAGGGCCGACCGCAAGGCGCCCAACACCATCTTTTTCGGAAGGCGGTATTCATAACTCCGAGGCTGAGGTCCATGTACGGTCCCGCCCTTGCGCCAAATGGAGGAGCGGATCGAACCGACTCGCGCGCGTCCGGTCCCTTTCTGCCGCCAAAGTTTGCGGCCCGATCCAGAAACTTCGCCGCGCCCCTTGGTCTTGTGTGTACCGGCGCGTTCGCCGGCCAGAAACCAGCGCACCGCTTCGTGCAGCAGATGCGGATTTACTTGCGCGGCGAACACCGCGTCGGCCAGTTCCATCTGACCAATGGTTTTGCCTTGCAAATTTCTGACGTCGACGACAGCCATAACTTGCGTGCGCTCCTCAGGCACTACTTCGCCCGCTTGGACTTGCAGATCAGCAGATACCCGCCCGTCGGACCGGGAACAGCTCCGCGCACCAGCAAAAGATTTTCTTCGCTATCCACCTTCACCACGCGCAGATTCTTGATGGTCTTGCGCTCATGACCCATGTGTCCCGGAAAATGCTGCCCCGGCCACACCCGCGAAGGGAAGGAACTGGCGCCAATGCCTCCCGGCGCGCGATGGAACATGGAACCGTGGGTAGCATCGCCACCACGGTAATGCCAGCGCTTGACGCCGCCTTGAAATCCCTTGCCCTTACTCACGCCGGTAACGTCCACGAGTTCGCCCGGCGCAAAGCGGTCCACGAGCACGCGGTCGCCGACTTTGGAGTCATCGCTCGATTGTTCCAAACGGACCTCGCGCAGCATGCGCATAGGCGCGAGGTTGGCCTTTTTGAAATGGCCGGTCATGGGCTTCGAGATGCGCTGTGGCTTCACGAATTCGACCAAACCCAACTGCACCGCGTCGTAGCCGTCGGTTTGCTTACTGCGGCGCTGCACGACGACACAAGGTCCCGCCTGCAGCACCGTGCAGGGCACGGCCGCGCCATCGTCGGCAAACACCCGCGTCATGCCCAGCTTGATTCCGATAATTCCGTTCACAGCCATGCGAATCACGTTCCCCTGTTCGCAGAGAGATCCCTCGCTCGTTCCCCCAGCACACGCAAAGGCCCCGCTTGCTGGGGACCCCGACACATCCGCCCGAGGCGGATTCGCTCGGGATGACCATCCTAGTCTAATGGTCACTTCACCGCGTGCTCGCGGCCAAACGCCTTGATCTCCACATCCACGCCAGGCGGCAGGTCGAGCTTCATCAGCGCGTCCACCGTGTCCGGCGTGGGTTCGAGAATATCGATGAGCCGCTTGTGCGTGCGCATCTCGAATTGCTCGCGCGACTTTTTGTCCACGTGCGGCGAGCGCAAAACCGTCCAGCGATTAATCGTAGTTGGCAGAGGAATCGGTCCCGCCACGTCCGCGCCGGTGCGCTTGGCCGTGTCCACAATTTCGCGCGTGGACTGGTCCAGGATGCGATGATCGTACGCTTTTAAGCGAATTCGAATGCGTTCTCCGGCTGGCATAAGTTACTCGATAATCTCCGTGACCGCGCCAGCGCCTACGGTGTGGCCGCCTTCGCGGATGGCGAAGCGCAGCCCGCGCTCCAGCGCCACCGGCGTAATCAGCGATATCTCCGCCGACACGTTGTCTCCCGGCATGACCATTTCCACTCCCGTCGGCAGCTTCACGTCTCCGGTCACGTCCGTGGTCCGAAAATAAAA
>QHYS01000175.1 GCA_003223325.1 Acidobacteriota bacterium | reverse complement strand
TTTATCAATTTGCTGTGAAATATCGGCCACAGTCATTCCGAACGAAAAGTTGCGATACTTGGAAAGATCCTGCGCGTGAACCTGAGAAGATGAAAGCAGGATCACGATAATCGTGATGAAGCAAACAATCAGAGTGCGCATCATTGTTCTCATTTGAAAATCTCCTTCAAATACCGTTTGGATCGCGCCTTCTTCCTGGCCCAAATCGTGCGATTGCCTTCACTCGGGCCAGGCATACCGCAATTCGAAATAATTTGCAGCGTTCGTTCTTGCCGGCGCCTCGACGGGTTCATGGGACACAGTCGCATTGCGCTCGTGGAGATGTGCTTCTTCATCCGTCGACGCCCAAGCTTTCTCCTCTTGGTGCGGCACTCGGACCTCGGGTCGTTGATGAGCGTCTTCCGGGCTTACTTCGATTCCCGGAGCCTGGACCCCCTTCATCCAGGTGGCGGCTTCGATACGATCATCTCCGTCGGGCGGGTAGACCAGAACCAAGCCATGACGGCCAGCGTCGGCGGGACGCGTGAAGTGACCTTGGTTCTTCATGATAAAGTCGAGGGTCGCAGCCAACTTGTCAGAGGAGTGCCTATTCCCCAAGCATGCCCCGCTTGGATGAGCCCGAGAAGCAGATGCCCAGAAGTCGCACACCAGGTCCTGATAACCTCCGGCCCGAACCGACCACACGCTTAGGTGATCCAACGGGCTTCCAGGTTCACATAAGTATTCAACCCGTATTGCGCGTGGCTCGATGGGTGTCGTCAAGTCATCCCAGGCGAGAGTCACTGCATGGTGCAAGGCTTTATCCAATTCCAATGGGCTGCTATAGGTCTTGACTGTCTCTAACATGGCGCGTCTCCATTATCTTGCGTGCGTTCCGAACCGCCACGCTCATGCTTTTAATTTGCTTCTGCCCGGTATTTCGCAGCGGGCGGCTGCCCTAGCGATGAGCTCTGGCAGAAGGCTGCACGTGACGTCAGGCATATCGCTTTCTGGCGCTCGCATAAGCATTGATCCCCGTAACGATCACGGCTCCCAAAATCGCCGCAAACTCTGTATAGGCTAGTCCACGATAGTTCGGTGAACTTGCGAGACGCGCAATGACACCACCTGCAACTGCTCCGGCGACACCCATTACGATGTTCACGATCGGCCCGTATCCGCCTTCCCTTACCAGTTTTCCGGTCAGCCAGCCCGTAATCAATCCAACGATGACCCAAGATAGAAGGTACATACAGCCTCCTTTTGCCAAACCCTCGCTTACTTGGTGCCTCTCCCTATTGGAGAACCCTTGCAACGCCACTCTTGATCCCGTACAACTCGCGGTCTGCTGCCCGGAGGAGGTCTTCGATCGTTTGGCCGCCGGAATAATCCGCCACGCCGATGCTTACCGAAAGCGGGGGTTGCTCGTTGTCCCTTACCAGTTGTTCGCGAATGCGACACGCGACGATTCTTGCGGCTGCGGCGTTTGTCTCCGGCAAGACGACAGCAAACTCATCGCCGCCATATCGCGCTGCTGTATCGATGGCTCGGCAATAGCGGCGGAGCACATCTCCTAAGCGGCACAATGCCCGGCTGCCGACCATGTGGCCGTAACGATCATTGACTTTCTTCAACTCGTCCAGATCCAGCACTAGCACAGCGAACGGCCGGCTGGTGCGATCGAACCGTCTGACCTCGGCCCCGAGGACCTGCAGAAGGCAGCGGTAGTTGCCCAACCCAGTGAGCGGGTCGGTTACAGCCAACAGTTGTGCACGCTCCTCCACTCGCTTGTGTTCGGTGAAGTCGAAGGCTGAGACCAGACGCCCGGGTACGCCATCTAAGTCGACCGCTGTTGCCGTGATGTCGAGCCAACGCTCCTCACGATCTTTGGTGAGAATCTTGATCTCGTACCGCGAAGCGGCGCCGTTTGTGATCAGATCTCTAGGGGGATGGATGACATCGCAGAAATCCATAGAAACAAGTTCTTCACGCGTATAGCCAGTGATAACCTCGGCGGCACGATTGACATAGCTCAGAAAGTTTCCCCGGCAAATGAAAATCGCCGACGCCATTGTCTCGAATACGGTGCGGAAGTTTCTCGAGCTCTCTCGGAAGGACACGCCCTCTGAGGGCACGCATTCCGCGAATTCTCTAATTGCTGTACTCATTGGAAATCTCCTAAGTTCTCGCAGGGGCGGTTTGCTCCGCCCCTAAATGAACGCGAGGACCAGCAACTTCAGGCCGTTACTGCAGCGGCGATCCAGATACACTCGACGTGCAAACATGAGTCACTCTCCTTGGTTCTTATGCCCAAGGGGGATTCAGATAACCACTTTCGGTCAGGATGACCTGAAGGCTCCCTCAGCACGTTAACCACATTAAGTTAATTAACTAGACGTGTCAAGTATAATATGAGACTATTCCTATCAGCTTAACGTATTTTAGTTAATCTTTTGGGGGTGGGACCCGTGGACGTTTGTTTAGTGATCAAGCAGCGGCTGGAAGAGTTACATCTTGAGCAGCGAGATCTGGCGGCAGCCGCCAATGTTACGGAATCTTACATTTCCCAATTGCTGACGCGCAAAAAATTGCCTCCCGACTCTGAGCGCACGGATATCTATGCCAAGATGGAGAAATTCCTGAAGCTCCCGAGCGGCAAGATATCAAAGCTGGCGGACCACGAACGCAAGGAAGAATTGAAAAAAACCCTCGGAGAGTCGCCCGCGCCCTTGCTGAAAGAGGTTCGAGAGTTAATTCTTCGCAAATGCTCGCCTGACAAGGAAAAAGAAGTACGCGCGATTTTTGAGAAGCAGCCCTTCGGTGAACTCGAACGGCTTGTCATACAAAAGCTTTTGGACGTGGTGAAGAGAGTCGCGAAGGAGGAATTGGAAAGCGAGAATTGGCTCCGGTTAGTGGGCCGGCTGGTCGGACGGAGCTATGAACATATGCGGGTCATCGTGCTGGAATTCCTGGACACGGACGTGTTCAACGTGTCTGTGCAAGACTGCGACTCTTTCCTCGATCCGCTGATCGAATCCTGGGACATCGACCTCGGGACCTTTGCCATGGAACTTGTGTTAAACAGAAGACTAGCTCCAGGCCACCCGAAGAAATTCGAGTTTGTGGAAAGGGAGGCCGAACGGTCAGAAGAGGAGCCGGGGTTCAAGCGGTTCCTTCGGGATCGCGTTCTGAGCGGCGATGCTCTTGAGGAAGAAATTGCGTTCCTGAAGAGACTGGAATTCAACGGAAAACGGCCCACTCCGCTGTACTACTACCGCGAATTACAAAATCTCAGAGACCCGCTCCACTTTCGATCGCCCTTGCCCGAGGGCCCGCGTGGAGGAAATGCCGAGCGAGTCCAAATCGGAACGGTCAGTCGCCCCAATGCACAAACAAATGGAGGCGAAGAGCGTTGAGAAACAACTCCAGTTCGATGGCAGGAAAAAAGCAACAGGGCTCTGGGCGGAGAACAAACGCAGCCGGGGCAAGAAACCCAAAGCAGAGCCATCATAGGAAGGTTGCCTCGAACGTTACCGGAAACCGGCCCCACGCAAAATCCAGTTGCCCAAGGCGGCCCATGCCAAGACCCTTCAGATCGAGCCCAGGACCGCATAACTGACGCCGGGCGGGGAATGTAGTCGGGGCGGGGACGGACTGCGATTCGTGCCCTGGTGTGCACGTTCGACGAGCCGTCCCCGTCAAGACCGGAAGGCTTCGTTGCGGTCGCTGCCCTACTCGTAATTTGGGGGTCGGCCAAAGAGAGTTAGAAGATAGGGATGTCCTACGAACCCATTTCTCAACGGAGAGTAAGAATCTGGATCCTGGTCGCACTGATCATAATTGTGACAACGCGAGCCTATTATGTGAGAGAGATGTTGGCTGCCTTGATCATCTTTTCCGTCCTGTTTGCCTTAGGTGCCGCGATCGTCCTTATCTTGTTTCTTATCTGCTTTCTTCTGGACCGCGCGACCCAGCTGGCATTGGGATGGATCGGGGCGTGTGCGAAGAGCTTCGCTCGCGCAGCCTTACGCCTTTTGCCTGCTCGCTCACGGGTCTACAGTAAGTGGTAGCAGATGAGACTATTTTGCTTCGATATTACTATCTGTCGACCGATGCCGGGGGATGGCTGGCGGCTCGGAATCGCGCGGCTGTGGATCTGTGACACGGCCTTTGCACCGGCAGTTTGGCGATTCCGTCGATGCGCTTACTCGTCTTGGATAGAAGTTGCAATGTCCAGACACGATTCGAACACGAGAACGATCTATGTCATTGCGGGAGCTGATTGATCGAAGCGGTGCCGGGCCACCAGGCAGCCAAGGAATGCCTAGCCTCCATGAACAGCCCTTCTAAAGTCCCTAGGATCGCTTTCGTTGGCGACCACCTGCCGCGCAAGTGCGGCATAGCTACGTTCACGGCCGACCTGCTTGCCGCCGTCCAAAGCGCACACCCCCAGAGCCAGTGCCTCGCCGTGTCGGTTAACGACATTCCAGGTGGGTACGAGTACCCGGAGGTGGTTCGCTTCGAAATTGAGGAGCGGACTTATCGTCCTATCTTCGTGCCGCGGACTTCCTCAACATCAGTAACGTGGACATCGTCTGTCTGCAACACGAGTTCGGCATTTTCGGCGGGCCGGCCGGTGGTCACATCCTGGCAACTCTTGCGCGAATTGAGAATGCCTGTCGTCACGACGCTTCATACCGTGCTCCGGGAGCCAAGAGCCGACCAGCGGCGCGTAATGGACGGGTTAATCTCACTCTCTACCCGGCTCGTCGTCATGGCCGAGCGCGGACGGCAGATGCTGCAGGATATTTACCAGGCACCGCCGGCTAAGACCGATCTCATCGCGCACGGCATTCCAGATGTAGGCTTCGTCGATCCGACTTATTTCAAGGATCAGTTCGGGGTGGAGGGAAGGGTGGTGCTGCTTACCTTCGGCCTGCTTTCACCGAATAAGGGCATCGAATATGTACTCAATGCCCTGCCGCAAATTCTGGCCCAGTCCCCCGAGGTTGTATATATCGTCCTCGGCGCCACCCATCCTA
>QHYS01000174.1 GCA_003223325.1 Acidobacteriota bacterium | reverse complement strand
CGAGGTCAGGATGCCCTGCACCAGGTACGTCAGGGCGCCCTCCCGGCCGCCCACCGAAAGGACGTTGCCGGCGAGCCCGTACGATCCGACCCGGGAGGACACGAGCGTCTGCGGCGCGGATCGGGTGACGATGTTGATCGCCCCGCCGAGCGCCGCGCTGCCGTAGATCGCGGAGAAGGGTCCGCGCAGCACCTCGATGCGCTCCACATTCTGGATCGGGAGGATGCTCAGATCGACGCTCGCCTGATCGGGCCGGTTGAGCGGCACCCCGTCGAGGAGGATGAGCACCTGGGTGGACGCGGAGCCCCGAATGCTCACGGTTGTGAGCGAGCCGGGTCCCCCGCTGTCTTTGATCCGGAGCTCGGGCAGGACGCGCAGGACGTCGGCGACGCTCGACGCCCCCAACCGCGCAATCTCTTCGGCGGTGACCACGCTGATCGACGCGGGGGTGGTGGACGGCAGCTGCGGCCGCTTGCCCGCGCCCTCCACCTCCGGGAGCTCGAACGTCGGCGGCCCAACCGGTTCGGTCTGCGCCCGCCCGGGTGGAGCGGGCGCCAGGGTGAACGCGAGGATCCAGACAAGAAGAAACCAGGGGCGAGTGCGCAGTGCCGACAGCATCGCGCGTCCCTCCGTCCGCGACGCCACGCCTCCCCAAAAAAACCGGCCCCCATGAGGAACACGGGGACCGAAACGGCGCGGAGCCGCAAGCGTACTTTCCCTTCAGCCGAAGGCCACCGTACGCGATCGGGTGGGCAGGTTTCCTGGCTCCGGATCCTCGCCGCTCCGCGCCTTCCCGGTTACCCAGTGGCGATCAATTGGAGCGGCTCCCCGTTACAGTGGCGGGACCGCGCCCGCTTTGCTGCGCTGCGGGATCCGACGATCCTGAAACTACCCCCGCAGGCCGCGCACCGGACTTCCCTTTTACTCCCCGCTACGAGGAGCACCCATCCGACACGGTATGAAGTTTGGCTCCGATTATACGGCCGGCTTGCCCGGCGGTCAAGGTGGAGGAGCCAAAGCATAGAAGTACCTGTGGTGGTCATGAGAACTGCCCCGATGACCCTCCAATCCAGGGCGAAACTCAACAACAACATGGAGATCCCCTTACTCGGGCTGGGCGTGTGGCAGATCCCAAACGGGAAACCGACCGCGGACGCGGTGGCGTGGGCGCTCGAGGCCGGCTATCGCCACGTCGATACGGCGAAGATCTACGGCAACGAAGAGGGCGTGGGGGAGGGGATTAGAAACAGCGGCATTCCCCGCGAAGAGGTCTGGGTGACGACCAAATTATGGCCGACGGACCAGCTGAACATTCGGAAAGCATTCGACACCAGCCTCGCCAAACTCGGCATCGGGTACATCGATTTGTACCTCGTGCACTGGCCGACTCCGGGTCTCGTGACGCGAATCTGGAAAGCGATGGAAGAGATCTACAAAGGAGGGCGATGCAAAGCGATCGGCGTGAGCAATCACTCGATCAGCCAGCTCTCCGCGATCCTCCGCGGCGCAAAGATCCCTCCTGCGGTGAACCAGGTGAAGGTTTCCCCGTTCGGTTTTGATCAAGCGCTTCTCGATTTCTGCGCTCAGCACGGCATCGCCATCGAAGCCTACAGTCCCCTGACAAAAGGAGAGCGGCTGCAGGACAGCCGGCTTCGAACAATCGCCCAACAATATCAGAAGTCCCCGGCACAGATCCTCATCCGGTGGGCGCTGCAAAAGGGCACCGTGGTCCTGCCGAAATCCCAGAATAGGGACCGTCTCAGGGAAAATGCCCGGGTATTCGATTTCGCGATTTCCGCGCAGGACATGGACCAGCTCGATCGGTTCGCAGGGTAAAACTACGCGCCGGGACGGCGACCCCGATTACCTGGTAAGGAGCGCGGGCGTCACCTCGGCGTCGTGCGGATCCACTTGTGTGCGCCAGATCCGGACGATCACCCGGTCTCGGCCTCCTGCCCGCCCGCGTGCCGAACGGATCCGGGGGGCCTAGATGTCAGCGGGCACTGTGTCGGCAGCGGGAGCTCCGACGCATCAGCCCTTCTCACCCCAGGACGAATTTCAACGGCCGCCGCGCACGTATTATGGCAGAGGTGTGGACAATGATCATCGAAATGCGGACCTATAAGATCAAGCCCGGCAAGCGTTCTCAATTTCTTGATATATTCGGCTCCAAGTCTGTCCCGGCGCACACTGAAATCGGGATGAAAATATCAGGCCCGTTTCTCTCCGTCGAGGATCCCGACACCTTCTTCTTTATGCGCGGCTTCCCAGATATCGCTTCGCGCGAGCCTATGAAAGCGAAGTTTTATGAGGGGGAGCTTTGGAAGCGCGAACTGGAGAATATCCTGATGCCGATGATCGAGAAGTATGAGGTCGTCGTCGTGGAAGTCCCGGAGGAGCAGGTTCACTGGTCATGGGCTCATGACATGCATGAGGAACGTGTGAGACCCGGGGGCGTGGATATCGCGGCTCTGCGCGCGCTCCTCGATGAACTGGCGGGGTTTGGACGACAACACGACGCCCGGGAGACGGAACACTCCCGGCGGATGCTCAACGTCACCCCGGAGACGGGTCAATTTCTGGCCATCCTCGTGCGCGCGACCCGGGCCGCGCAGATCCTTGAAATCGGGACGTCGAATGGGTACTCGACAATCTGGCTCGCGTGGGCCGCGCGCGACACCGGGGGGCACGTGACGACGCTCGAGCGATCCCCGGACAAGGCGGCGATGGCTCGCGCGAACCTTCAGCGCGCCGGATTGGCGGATCGCGTCACGGTGCGGGAAGGCACGGCGCTCGACATCCTGGCGGGACTGGACGGACCGTACGAACTCATCTTCCTCGATGCCGACCGCCCGAACTACCTCGCCTATCTCGGCCGGATTCTCCCGCGGCTCCGACCGGGCGGCCTGCTCGTGGCCGACAACGTCGTCTCCCACGCGGGCGATGGATACGGTGATCCTCCCCGTGGGGAACGGGGAGGCGTTGACCTACAGGAAACCCTGAGCACGGCCTTCCACAGGACCGTCTAGTAGCTCGCCCATCGGGGAATGTTTACGGCGGGGAAGAGGCGTGCCCACTCCGGGCCCCGTCACCCCTCAGGTCGCGCTGGAGGGAGATCGATGAGGAAACTACTGGTCGGAGTCGTGATTGGACTCGTCGGTGGACTCGGGGTCGGGGCCGTGGCCGCCTTCGCCTCTTACGGATTCTGGACGAAGGTCAGCCAGTATATAGAGAAATCAGAGACGTACCAATACGGGTACGAGCAGGGAGCGTGGGACGCCTTTTCGTTCCTCGATGCAGCCCACAACAAAGACGGATGGGATTGGGACTACTTCCGAACGCAGATGCTGTGTTGGGACGGAGAATCAGGCAAGGCGAGCCAGATGCACGACGACGCCCTGGAAGCCGCGCACCGAAGCAACCGGCAGGGATATCCCAACGATAACTTTGCCAGCATCCTCCTCGCCTCCGCATGCGGACAATGAGAGGCTCCGGACCTTACCCTGCGGGTGCGGTGTAGTAAAAGGACGGACTCCTGAGACGCAGTAGGGCTTCCTCCCAGCCCGGCGCAGCGTCGCCGCTGCTCCACTGGACAAATGCGGCACCCTCTCCCGCCCAGGCCGCGAAGCGCGCGACGGCGGTCTGGTGGGGCTCTCCCCTCACAAACGCCTGGATCGCGTCGAGATCCGTCCAGACCGACAGGGTCCAAAATCGTCTGTGGAAGAAATCCGCCCGCAGCCCGTACCGAACGAGCCCGGTCGTCCTGCGCAGTTGTTGCTCCACCTGGGATGACATGCGAAGGAAAGCGAACACGTCTCGCCATCGCCTGACCGGAATGAACGTGGCCACGCAGACGACCACGCCGGCCTTGGCGGGTTTGATGTCCGCCTGTCTGTAGAACACGCCTCCCTTGATTGACCCGGAAACTGTGGGGCGGCGTTCCAGCGTAGGGAGCACGGGCATGACGCCACCGGGTTCGATGGCGTCCAGCCTGATGTCCTTCTATTGCGGGGGTTGTGTGCTGGACTCGCTTATGAGGCCCGCCTGGCCGATCACGAATCCCACGATCGGCTCATTGATCTTCGTGGTGTCGATGGAGCCGTGGGTCCCGAGCGTCACCAGGACGACCGACCCATCGACCCCCGCCTGCCAGCCGCTCTTGGTCCGGAAGTCCCGGAGCGCCTTGTCCTGCAGGAACACGAGGATGATATCCTTCTTCTGGGCCCCCAGCTGGAACCCGATCGAAGCGGAGGCGATGTTGTAGTACGCCACGGTCCTGCCGTGCATCCGGAGTGCGCCCTCCCCGTACTGTCCCCCGATCCCCAGGCCGGCCTGAATCACATCCGTGAGCACGAGGACGCCCTTGGCAGCCTGGAGGAACTCCCTGGATCCGCTGACCTGGTCCATGAACCGAACCAGGACGGCGCTCACGCTAGCGTCGATCTCCTGAGCCGTTTTCGCCTGCGAGACCCCCGTGAGCATCAGGATCCCGGTCAGACAAAGACAGACCGCCGAGGCGGTCCTCCAGGCGGTTTTCCTCGCGAACATCGCTGCCTCCCGCATCGCCCTCCCGCCTACCCGACCAACCCCGTCCCGCCCGTCCACAATACCATGAGGAACCCCTGGAGTAACGCCAGGCTCACCGTCGTGATCAGATCAACCGTCTGGCTCGTGATCGCAATCGCCCCCAGCATGATATACAGCGGGAAGATCGCGAGGACGACCCGGGGCATCAACGGCAGGGCGGCGGCCCCCGTCGCCAGCGGGACGACGATGAGGCACATCCCCAACGCCCAATACGCCAACCCTCCCTGCCTAAGGGCGACCAGCAGCGTCGAGCGGATTGGTGAGCTGCCCGTACCACCGCATGTACGTGTGCACGAGCGCCAGAGGATCGCCGCTCACATAATACAGGTATCCACCAAACATCACCGCCCCCAGCGGGATCAGGAGCAAGGGCAGGATGTCGAGTCCAATCCGCGCGGGGTTCCACCGGGCCTGCATCAGATAGTCCACCAGGAGCGGGACGAACACGATCACCCCGATGGGACTCGCCAGCGCCAGGGCGAAGCCCGCGATCCCGCACCCGAGCCAGATGCCTCTCCGGGCAAAGAAGAAACAGCCGACAAGCAGCGCGAGAAAGAGCGATTCCGAAGCAAAGCCCGAAAAGAGGAATGCCGTGGGGAACAGGAACAGGTACTTGACCGCCCCCAGCGCGATCTGCGCGTCGGCGTCGATGAAGACCAGCTTGTAGAGGGCGAACGCGGCAACCAGGAGGCATACGTTCGAGAGGACGAGACCGGCGATATACGGGTCCCCGACCGCGAAATCGAGCCCCCTCACCA
>QHYS01000172.1 GCA_003223325.1 Acidobacteriota bacterium | reverse complement strand
CCGCTTGCTCAACGCCTATGCGTCTGCCATTCTGGCTTCGGACTCCTGACTTCCATATCCCGCAGGGATATCAAGGGCGAAGCCCTTGCCTAGTTAGGATTGCCGGTTTCGCTCACCGCGGTTGTCGGCTCGCCGGGCACTCGGATATCCTCATGTGTTGAAGACATGCCATGGTCGATATCCACTGCCACATTCTTCCGGCGCTCGATGACGGCGCGGCCTCGGTCGAGGAAGCCCTGGAGATGGCGGAAACGGGCATCCAGGAAGGCATCACACACGTCGTGGCCACGCCGCATGCGAATAGCGAATTCCGCTTTGATTATGATGCCGTCTGCGAGCGGCGCAACGAGTTGCAGGCCAGATTAGGCGATCGGCTGCGGCTCGCAACGGGCTGCGACTTTCACCTGAGCGTGGAGAACCTCGAGCTGATTCGCGGCCGCCCAACCAACTATGCCATCAATCAAAAGCGATACCTCCTTGTGGAGTTCGCCGATTTCGCCATTCCGCCCACCGCTGAGGAAGCCTTGCACGGCCTTCAGCTTCTGGGGCTCTCTCCCATCATTACTCATCCAGAGCGCAACCGGCTCATTCGGTCGCAGCCGCAACGATTGTGGCGCTGGCTGAGACAGGGCTGTTACATTCAGGTGACGGCGCAATCCTTGCTGGGAAAGTGGGGAGAATCTGCGAGAAAACAGGCCGAGGAGTGGCTCGATAAGGAAATCGTGCACTTCTTTGCCAGCGACGCGCACAACACCCATCATCGGCCTTTGCGGCTCCGGGAAGCTTACGCAGTAGTGGAAGCACGATGGGGCGAACAGATGGCGCAGTCACTGTTCCGCGAAAACCCGCTTGCCGCGTTCGAGGGAAGGGATCTTCCCTATGAACCTCAAATACCCTCCGCTCCCGATCTCACGGCACCACCGGTCCGCCGTCGCAAGCGGTTCATCTTCTTTTGACTTTCCAGCGAGTGCGCACGCTCCGGAGAAAGCTGCTCAAAGCCCAGCCAAAAACGCGCAGCTATGGCGCCGGTACCTCAGCGTGCTGTGCCGGCAGAAGCAACTGCATTGTCGGCCGAAAAGATCTTTACTTCCACGCGACGGTTCTTCGCACGAGCTTCCCGCGTCTTGCCTGGATCCACCAGGTTGTTTTCGCCCAGACCTATGGTGCGAATCTGGTAGAAGGGAACCTTTTTCTCGGCAGACAAATAGACCACAACGGCGTCAGCGCGGCGCCTACTCAACTGCAGGTTATAATTGGCGTCCCCGATCGTATCCGTATAGCCTTCTACGGCAACGAAATAGCGCTTCAGCGAACCGGTATTGGAAGCCAGTTGATCGAGCTGTTCCTTATCCTCTTTGGAAAGATCAGCGCTATTGAACTTGAAAAGCACGGTAGCCTGGTTGCTGACTTTATAATCATCCAAATTGGCGATCACTCCGCGAAGTTGAGCGATCTCCTGGTCATCTTTCTGGCCCTGATCGTTGGCCTGGTTGGCCCGATTCATGGCATCGCCGGCTCGCCGATCGGCAGCGGTGGCCTTTTCATCGGTGGCGCTGATCGCCTGAGTGTTCTTAGACACATCCTGCTGGGTCTTCTGCAGGTCGGTGCCTACCTTATTAACCTGATCAGAGACCTGATTTAGCTTCTCTTGGACGGGGGTGACGTTTTGGCGAACGTACCCCTTGGTGGCGCAGCCGGAGACGAGTGCACTGGCGCCCACCATTGCGATTAAAAACTTCTGAGTCATTGGGAAATTCCTCCACAGGAGCGTTAGGGAACTGGATCGTTGCTTCTACCTCTAGAGGATGAAGCGCTAGGCTATTCACACTCTACCAAACTAGAGTCAAATTCACCAGGTAGGGGCAACCCGGAAAATCATGTTAAAAGCTCAAGGATTTCCTCGTATCTCTTAAAGGGTGGGATGAGGTAAGCCCCGGCAAGCTCGGTGCGCGCCCAGGCCAGCATCCGCCGCGCCAGAGCGAACCCCCGGTCGCGGGCGGCTGTTCCGGCCGATTGCATCTCCTTCAGCACGGATTCCGGTATAAAGATTCCGGGGACTTCGTTATTTAGCCGCAGCGCCTGCTTATAGCTCGTGAGGGGCCAGATTCCGGCCAGCACAGGAATCGGAGAGCGCCCGCCGATGCGCCGAAGGAAGACGTGCCAGTGCTCGGGATCGAAGAGCGGCTGGGTCATGGCGAAATGGGCGCCCGCCTCTACCTTGGCGAGAAAGCGCTGGGTTTCGTAATCGAGGTCCTCGGCGGTGGGATTTACAGCCACACCGACGGTGTAGTTTGTGGCGCCGCCGAGCGCCTTACCAGCCCAGTCCGTTCCTTGATTGAGCCGGGAGGCTACTTTCACCAGCCCAATGGAATCGATTTCGTACACTCCGCTGCTTTCCGGGTGGTCGCCCACCGAAGGCGGATCGCCCGTTATGGCCAGGAAGTTGCGCACTCCTCCGATGCTCCAGGCGCCCAGCAGTGCGGCTTGTAGGCCGATGAGATTCTGATCGCGCGTGGTGACGTGGGGAATCGTCTCGACCCCGCGAGCTTGCAAAGCGCCAGCGAGCATGAGCGCGTCCATGCCGACACGCGCCAAGGTGCCGCTATTGATGTCGATCGTATCCACGCAGCCGCTCGTAGTGATCTTCTCCACCTGCTCGAAGATGCGCTCGAGCGAAATGCCTTTTGGCGGATCAATCTCCACGGAAACAGCAAATTCGCGGGCCTTGAGCTTGTGCCACAATCCGCTTTCGGGATCGCGCCGAACCACGCGCGTCTTCTTGGGTGGCGTGGCGATGGTGACGGAAGCCGCCTTTGCGGCTTGCGCCGGCCTCAGGCCGCGAACCGCTCCGGCCATGGCGCGGATGTGCTCCGGCGTCGTGCCGCAGCAGCCGCCGACGATGCGCGCTCCCATCGCTGCGGCTTCCCGCGCAAACAGTGCGAAATATTCCGGCGAAGAACGAGGGTAGACGGTGCGATCGCCGATGCGTGTGGGGAATCCCACGTTTGGCATGGCCGAAAGCGGGCGATGCCCTTCGGCGTAGCCTTCCAGGATCGTCAGCAGGGATTGCGGACCAAGCCTGCAGTTGACGCCCATCACCTGCACATTCTTTTGCGCCAAGCGGCCCGCCGCTTCGGCGGGGCGCGTGCCGTCAAGCGTAGTGCCTTCTTCGGAAAACGTCAGCTCGGCCACTATCGGGAGCGAGGAAAACGCGCGCACTGCGTCGATGGCAGCCATCAACATGTCGATATTGGAGAAAGTCTCCAATATGAAGAGATCCACGCCACGTTCCTCGAGTGCCTGGGCCTGCTCGCGATAGATCTCGAGCATCTCTTCGCGCGGCACCTCTCTCATTTCGGGAGCGATGGCCAGCGGTCCGATGGATCCGGCGATCAGAACTTCGTGCGGGGCTGCCTCGCGAGCTTCGCGGGCAATCTTTACACCACGATGATTCATCCCTGCGACCTGATCGCGCAAGCCGAGTGCAGTGAGCTTGGAGCGATTGGCGCCGAAGGTATTCGTCTCGATGATCTGTGCTCCGGCCTCGATATAGGCCTGATGAACGCGGAAGACGGCTTCGGGCTGGGAGACGTTCAACTCCTCGAAGCAGCGCTGCGGGCCGGCGCCTTCAAACAGCATTGAGCCCATGGCTCCGTCGGCGACGAGGACGGCGTGTTCGATCCGTTGCTCGAAATCTGCGATCTTCATGAGTCGAAATTACCCGGACTGAAGCCCCTTCGCCTGACGCCTGAGGCCGAATCCTTCGAGGCCGGGAGCAAGCCAACAGTATTGCTCTATTAAGGCTGCAGTATACGTTGATGCTGCACATGGTCACAAAGGCTCAACCTGCCCGCTCGACTATACACGTGAGCATCTTCGGTCCTCGTCAGCTAGGACCACGTCCACGTCGTTTCCTCAACTTACCTCTCTGACCCCGTTTTTCGGTTTTGGGTCAACGCATTGTAGGGACGACTGCCCTGAAGACGCGCTAGTTCGAAGGGTTGACGACGGTGACGGACTTCAACGTGCGGACCAGCGGGGGGCGCTTGTCTGATCACCGCGCTCACAACGTCGCCGATCTCGAGCTTTAGTTCGTCGGGCGCCTGGTGACGATGCTATCAATGACGTCTGAGCCGACGCGCACAGCCATGTGGTCACCGAGCTCGATCTCTTTGATCTTGCCACGAAGGGTTTCTAGCGGACAGAGCCATGGACAGAAGCATAGGCCAACCCCGCCGCCAAGCCCAGATAATGCGTATAGAGTCGTACTAAATTAACGCCCGTAATCGAATGGCAGCGTGAATCCTGGTTAGTGCGACTACGAAACAGACAAAGGCCCCGGAGCGCTGACGTCTGTGGAGACGCTGCTTTCTCGCCAGCGTTCTGCGTCGGACTACCGCGCCTACCGACGGTTCATAATCCGGGAGCAGCTGCGGTATGTCTTAGCGCACGAGTACCCCAGTTAGGTTCGAGTGTGCATACCTTGACGCCAAAAAGGGGTCACTTCCTGAGCCGGGGACTGGGTAAATCCCCCAACTGCCCACTTGGCAGCGTGGTTCGGTGTGCTGCCCGGAAGAGCCAGGCGTCCGCCCACTGACGATATCTGGAGGATGCAGCCGCTCTTTTGCTTCCTCATGACCGGCTGCGCGGCGCGAGTCACGTTGACTATGCCATAGAAGTTGGTGTCAACCACCGCCTTGAATCTCTGCGAGCTCAACTGCTCGAACGGCGCAATGTCGCCGTAGCCCGCATTATTCACAAGGACATCGAGACGCCCGAAGGCGTCCAACACCACCTGTACAGCGGCAAAGGCGGCTTTCTCCTCTGCCACATCGGGTCGGGAGGAGCGGTACGAATCTTGTCGCCATATTTCTGCGCGAGATCTTCCATGCGGCGAGGATCACGCGCCGTCGCGACCAGACGATCGCCCGAGGCGAGGACAGCTTCAGCGATGTTGCGGCCTCTTAGATACATAATGACGACCTAAGTCACTCAAGAATGCGAGGAAGATTATGTCCTGGGAGTGGCCGTCATAGTGGCTAACGGACTTGCTCGACGAGCTCGGCGATGGTGCCCATCAGATCGTATTTAGTGAGGATTTCGTAGCGGCCTTCGCCCATGATCACGAAGACGGCAGGGCTTTCGTGGCTGAGTAGATGGGTGATGCGTTCAACGGGGGCATCGCGAGGGACCTGTGGCAGCGGCTTGCTCATGACTTCGCGGATGACCAGCTTGCGGAGATCCTTGCCCTGCAATGCCATATTTAGGATCTGGTCCTCGTAGATGGTGCCGACAATGTTGTTTTCTTCAAACACAGGCAGTTGCGAAATATCCTGCTGCTGCATGGTATGCAAGGCGTGGAAAACGGTTTGATAGGGACGCACAATGATGAGTTCGCGAACTTTGCCGGTGCGGTGCTTCACGGAGACCACGTCGGCGGCACAGAGAGGGACTTCGGAATCGAGGTAGCCGCGCTCGCGCATCCAGGCGTCGCTATAAACCTTGCTGAGATAACGCATGCCGGTATCGGGGAGAAACGCGACAACGAGGCTACCGGTGGGAAGCGTGCGGGCCAGTTCCAGGGCCGCAGAGACGCAGCCGCCGCCCGATCCGCCAGCGAAGATGCCCTCGCTCTTGGCGAGGTTGCGCGCGACGACGAAACATTCGCGGTCGGTGACCTGCACGACGTCATCGAGTACGTCGAAATGCATGGTTGAGGGGAAAATATCCTCGCCGATGCCTTCGACGACGTAGGTGTGGGTCCGGCCGACTTTGCCGGTCTTCACATATTCGAAGTAGAGCGAACCGATGGGATCGACGCCGATAATCTTGATCTGCGGATTCTTTTCTTTAAGGAAGCGACCGACGCCGCTGATGGTGCCGCCAGTGCCCATGCCGCAGACGAAATGCGTGATCTTGCCTTGAGAGTCCTCCCAGATCTCGGGGCCCGTGGTGCGATAGTGGGCCTCGGGATTCATGGCGTTGTCGTATTGATTGGGGTAAAAGGAATTGGGGATTTCACGGGCCAATTTCTTGGCCACGGAATAGTAGCTGCGCGGATCATCGGGCTCGACGGCGGTGGGGCAGACAATCACTTCGGCACCAAAGCCCTTGAGGAGATCGACTTTCTCCTTAGACTGTTTATCGGTAATTGTGAAGACCATCTTATAGCCGCGGACGGCGGCGACGAGCGCCAGGCCCACGCCGGTATTGCCGGAGGTGCCTTCGATGATGGTGCCGGCGGGCTTGAGGAGACCCTTGCGCTCGGCTTCGTCGATCATGGTAATCCCGATGCGGTCCTTGACCGAACCGCCGGGATTCAAGTAATCGGCTTTGACGTAGACCTCGGCTTTGCAGTCGCGGGCGATACGATTGAGGCGAATGATAGGCGTATGACCGATGGCTTCGAGGATGTTGCTCAGCTTCATGCTTTGATCGACAGCGCAGTGTATCACGCGGCCATGTGGGGTCACGCGAATGCGGCAAGCGCCATGCAGCAGAGTACAATGCGTAAGGTTAATGGGCGCGGCGGGCATGAAACGGATCAATATTTCGTCGGGAACGATGTGGGAGCCGATTGTGGGGTATTCGCGGGCGGTTCGCGTGGGCAATGTGGTGCACGTCTCGGGCACGACGGCAACGGGCGAGTCGGGAAGCATCGTGGGCGCGGGCAACGCCTATGAGCAAACGAGGCAGGCGCTGCGGAACATCGCCGAGGCTCTGCAGCGGGCTGGCGCGTCGCTCGGAGACGTGGTGCGCACGCGGATCTACGTCACGCGCATCGGCGATTGGGAGGAGATTGGGCGCGCGCACGGAGAGGTTTTCGGCAAGATTGGGCCAGCGACGGCGATGGTCGAGGTGAGCCGTTTGATCGATGCGGAGATGCTAGTGGAGATCGAAGCGGAAGCGATCGTGGCAAACTCGAGAGGACGGGACGCGGCTGCAAGGCCTAGGCGCTCCCCTGGAAGTAACGGCCGTGGAGCTAAACGTCGTCGTCCTAGGAATTAGAAACCAGCGAGGGACGGTGAAATGAAGGCAAGCACGCGTGAGATCGGCGCTTTGCGGTCAAATTTCTTGAAGCTCAGTTTATGCGGTCTGCTGGCGGGCACACTGCTCGTTTGGGCGGGGCCGCCGGGAGCCCAAACGGCGGCGGCGCCGCAAACAGGCGCCGGCCCGCGGCAGAATCAGCTCACGGTCGAACGGATCTATTCGCCGCCCAGTTTGAGCGGCAGGCCGCTCCGCGACACGATGTGGAGTCCTGACGGCAAGCTGCTGAGTTACCTTGATGATAATGCGGGCAAGCCGGAGATTTGGGCTGTGGAGGTCACGACTGGACAAAGGCGCGTGTTGGTCGATGCGCAACACTTGCGCGACGTGCTGCTGCCACCGGCATCGCGCGGGCAGCAAACAGGCTTGGGACGGTCGACGCCACCGAGATATTTGTGGGCGCCTGGTGGGCAAGCGCTGCTGTTTATCTCGGCCAAGGAACTGTTTTGGTACGACCTGAAAATGGGTTCTGCGAAAAAACTATTCGGGGCTGGCAAAGGCAAGAGGTCTTCCGACGAAGCTGCGGACATTGATGACGCCAAGATTTCGCCGGACGGACGCTGGGTGAGTTTTTTGCGTGATCACGATTTGTGGCTGGCCAACGCCGATGGCGGAGAGCCGCGCCAACTAACGCGCGGCGGCTCTGAGGAACTACGCAACGGCGAGCTGGACTGGGTTTATCCGGAAGAGCTGGATCTGGGAACGGCGTATTGGTGGGCGCCGGATTCGTCGAAACTCGCGCTGCTGCGGCTCGACGAACGCGCTGTGCACAAGTATCCGCTGGTGGATGCGCTTCCATATACAGCCGAGCTGACCGAAGAACGCTTTCCGGAGGCGGGGTCGCCAAATCCTGTGGCGCGCATCGGGGTGGTAGATGTGGGGGGCGGAGATGTGCGCTGGATGGATACGGGCAGCGATCCAACCGTGCTGCTGGCGCGAGTGGCGTGGCTCCCTGACTCGCGGCGCCTGGCCATCGAGCGCCTCAATCGCGTACAGAACCATCTAGAGCTGCTCTTTGCGGATGCCAACAGCGGGAAATGCGAGACGGTGCTCACGGAGCGTGACAGATACTGGGTCAACCTGCCTGGGGACGGGTTTGGGCCGGCCGTGAGCGACGATCTGCATTTCTTTGCCGACGGGAAGCGCTTTTTGTGGTCGAGCGAGCGCTCGGGCTTCCGCCATCTCTATTTGTACGATCTTGCGGGTAGGCAGATCGCGCAACTCACGCACGGCGATTGGGAAGTGGAAAACGTGGTCAAGGTGGATGAACAAACCCAGGAGATTTACTTCATATCAACGCAAAAGAGTCCTATCGAGCGACAGTTATATCGCGTGGCGCTCTCCGGCGGCGAGCCTGCGGAGCTGACGCACGAACACGGCACGCACGGTGTGAGCATGGCCCCAGACGGCAAACATTTTCTGGATACGTATTCGACGGCAATGACGCCCCCTCAGCAGCGGCTCTACAAGGCTGACGGCAGCCACCTGGCGACGCTAGAGGATAACAAAGTCTCGGAGCTGGAAAACTATGATCTTCAGCCTGAAGAATTCTTTACCGTGCCGGGAGCGGATGGCACCCCACTGGGTGCGGCGATCATCAAGCCGGCGGGATTCGACGCCAGCCGGAAATATCCCGTGATTGTTTATCTTTATGGCGGGCCGCACGCACAGGTGGTGCGGGATGTCTGGGCGGGCTCCACTTTCCTCTGGAATGAACTGATGGCCGAGAAAGGCTTCGTGATTTTTATGTTGGATAACCGAGGAACAGCGGGGCGCGGACATAAGTTCGAAACGCCGGTCTATCATCACTTCGGCAACGTGGAACTGGCCGACCAGTTGGCGGGAGTGAAGTGGCTTTCGAAGCAGCCTTATGTCGACAGCACACGTGTTGGGATTTGGGGATGGAGCTTTGGCGGCTATATGACCTGCATGGCTATGTTGCGGGGGAGCGATTTCTTCAAGGCGGGCTTTGCCGGCGCGCCAGTGACGGATTGGCGGCGCTACGACACGATCTATACCGAGCGCTACATGGGCACGCCCGAGGAGAATCCCGAGGGCTATCGGGATTCGTCGCCGGTAAATTTTGCGTCCGGGCTGCAAGGCAAGCTGCTCATCGCGCATGCCAACGGCGATGACAACGTGCATTTTTCGAACTCAGTGGCGCTGGAAGAGAAGTTCGTTGCGGCGCAAAAGTATGCCGAGTTCCTGATTTATGCTGACCGCGGCCATGGCATCAGCGATAACGCCGCGCGCATTCACATCTTCAATCGGGCCGCGCAGTTTTTCGTGCAGAATCTAGCCAAGTAAGATTCCAGCATTGCTAAGTGGAACCGATGCGGAAATGGCAGCGGGGTTTTTCAATTTCCGAAGTGGTGGTCATCGTGGCCATCCTCCTGGTCATTGTCGCGATCGCCGTTCCCAATCTGTTGCATTCGAAGCTGTCAGAGAATGAATCCGCGGCCGTGGGTTCGCTGGGCACGCTGAATTCTTCCTGTGCGAGCTATTTGATGCTTTTCGGAGGCTACCCCAAAAGCCTTTCGAATTTGGGCTCTGACAACCCGGCGCACTCTGCTTCAGCGGACTTGATTGATTCGGCGCTCGTGAGCGGCACCAAGAGTGGTTACGTCTTCACCTACACGCCAGGAGCGGCCGGCGTCAGCGGAAACGTCCTGAGCTATAGCATTACCGCAAATCCGATCACTCCGGGTACCACCGGCCGGCGCGGATTTTTCACCGATCAATCCGGAGTGGTTCGGGCCAATACAGCGGGCGCCGCTGACGCCAGCAGCACGCCTATCGGTTAATTTAGTAGGGCCGATCGCCTTCGGGAGACCGCTATAGGGATCCGTACAGAGTTTGTGAAGAAATCAAATTATCTTGAGGTTGCTTCAGGGCGTCTACGCTCGGAGGGGTCGCTGCCGTTAGTTAGGCTATTTGCTAAACCTAACTAAGGGACCGCGGGGCACTCCACAGTTCGTGAGCGTACGTAGTGGTTTCCGTATTAGGTTCGCTAAGCCGAAAACTCTGCACTGGGTTCAGGCCCGGCCCTTATCGCTGAAGATTCCTAGCTAGTTTCTGTCGCAAAATACCCGAATTCGTGAAAATCCAGCCAAACCGCCACGATTTCAAGGGATTTTCAGCAGTCCGGGGCGCTCAGATAGTGTGAGCCATCGTTGAGTTTTGAATCGTG
>QHYS01000173.1 GCA_003223325.1 Acidobacteriota bacterium | reverse complement strand
TACTCTACTCGACACTTCCGCAGATATTGTCGGTAGTCATCCGAGGCTTTATCAAGAGGCGCGAGGATCGTCTTGGATTCGCCCGGGTGACGAGATCGAGTGGCTCGTCTCGGGGGACATGATTCAGGTCGGCTCCCCTGGAAAGAGATCACGGCTGGAAATGCCAATCGACGCCTGCTTCAGGCTGGTAGAAGTGCCTTTGCGATATCTCGGGCGACCCGCGGACTGACCGGACTGAGCATGCCCTGAAATGGGAACGCGAATTGTGAATGGTGTTCTCGGAAATGGTGAATAGTGAGACCTACCACTTGCTTGGTCTTGGGCACGATATGAGCGTAAACGTCCTCCTCGAGCTCAACTGTAAGGGCAGGCTCAGGGTCCTGGAAGAAAATTTCCAGGGTGTCAAACTTCTCGTCGTAATGAACCCTCAACGGGGTCGGCTCGTCCATATCCGCTCAGCTCCCTTGGGCACCTGAAGCCGTGGCATCAGCCACGCGGTGACAACGAAGTGATTGGGATTCGGAATAACACGTGCGTGTAGATAAACGCGCCCAAATCTCTCGGATCCCACTCGCCGGAAGTAATATCTGTCCTCGCCTTTCCGATAGATAACATCGGGCGCCTCGATGGTTTGTCCGAGGTCCGCGCGGTGTGGAACCATTTCTGGGTGGCCGCTGAGAATGTGAGCCCACCTCTCCTCAGTGAGTGTTACATCAACCCCCATGGGGTCTCTGAGAACGATATGCCCAGAACCGGCCTTTTCCCCCACGGGTATTGTACGCTATGTGCCAGGCGCCGCATTTCCTTTCTTGGCCCGTTCGCGCGCCCACCTAGCTTTCGCTGCCTTCCGGGCAATTGCTTTCCGGCGCTCCGGCGAGAGCCGCAGGGCACGGGCCTTGCCACCTCTAAGGCCTCCGCGCCGGCCCAGAATTGAGGCGTACTCTCGCAAGGATTTCTCGTCGCTGCTCACACCTCAAGTATAGAGGTTTCTAGTGCGGATGTCAATGCTTGACCGGATATGCTTGACATGCTTGACCGCATATGCTATGCTAAAGCGGACAAGAAAAGATGGGCGGTGGACTTGGAGACTCCCCTGAGCACGAGCAAGTCCACTGGCACAACAGGGTGACGAGCCATGCCGCCAGTACCAACGATAACCGCAGGGGAAGCACCCCAAGAGACGCGGTTGCTTAGCGACGCAAGTCTCTTGAGCGTGAAGGATGTCGCGCGACTCCTCGGCATGTCAACACGATGGGTTCATGAGCGCACGCGACGTCGTGAGATTCCGTGTTACCGATTCGGGTCTGTCCTACGCTTCCATCCTGTGGAAATCCGCGAGTGGCTCGTCCAGTGGCGGCAGGCGCCTGCGGGTTTCAGGGGATAGTCGAAGGGACCATCCATGGGCCTAGTCCGGCGAGGAGAAAAATGGTGTATCCGCTACTACGGCCCGGACGGCCGGCAAAGGTGGGAGACAATTGGTCCAAACAAGAAAGAGGCCGAGACGGTCCTCCACCAGAGACTCTACGAGGTCCGGTCCGGTATCTTCCCGATCCTGCGCCGGCGCAGTCAGGTAACGTTCCAGAAACTCGCCGAGGAGTGGATGGAGTCTTACGCCAAGACCCACGTGCGGCAGTCGACGCTCGGCACGTACCGGTGGCTCTTGGACTTTCACCTACTGCCGGCGTTCGGCAGTAGAACCCTTACGACGCTTACACCGAAGGACATCGAAGGCTACCTCGCGCAAAAGATCCAGCAGGTTGCTCGAAAGACCGCGAACCACGGTCTTGTGCTGCTGAAAGAGATCCTCGACGCCGCGGTCGACTGGGGTCGGATCACAGCGAATCCCGCCAAACGCATCCGAAAGATTGCCGTACCGCGGCGTGAGGCGACCCTATGGACGACCGCGGAGATTCAGAAGTTCCTCATCGCCGCGGACGAGACGTGGCGTCCGATCTTCCTTACGGCCGTCTTCACAGGGCTCCGCCTTGGCGAGTTGCAGGCGATGGGGTGGCGGACCCAGAACCGCCCAAACTTCGCGACCAACAAGATCGAGGTGACGTGCTCCTATAACGACCGGACGCGGCGCCTCGGACCCCCAAAGTCCGAGCGCAGCGTCCGGACGGGCGCCATGGCGCCAAGCGTCCGCCAGACGCTGCTGGCACTTCAGAAATCAGCGACCGGCCCGCTCGTTTTCTCTAGCGAGAAGGGTGGCCCTGTGCCGCCGTCCGTACTGGCCAGGGCGTACCACACGACAATTACGCGAGCCCAGGTTGCGAGGCCGCATCGCGCAGCACCCGCATCGTGAGCTTGCCCGGCCCGTGGATGAACTCTGCGCCCAGTTCCACCGGCGTTCCAGTCCGTGCGACGGGGCACGACCACACGCGGCCGCCGATGCGGTCACACGCCTCCAGCAGAACCACCCGCACCGATCGGCCGGCGAGGACGCGCGCTGCCGCCAAGCCCGCCGCACCGGCGCCGATCACTATGGCGTCCGCGTCCACGCCCACAAGTATATATCAGCCTGCGGTGCCGAACCTGGCCCACATGAGGCAATTTTCAAGCATTTGACGCGCGAGGCCCACAGTCTGGTGCAGCGGGGTACCTGGTGGGCGGTGCAGGTTTTGAACCTGCGGCCTCATCCGTGTGAGGGATGCGCTCTGCCACTGAGCTAACCGCCCGCGACGGGCAGTCCTGACCCGTGTCGATTATGGCAGGAGGGGCGTTCTCGTGTCAAAGCTGCCCGGGAGCGCTCGCCCGAATGAGGTCTACCGGCGCGTTCACCTGGGCAAAACAAGTAGATTGAGCATCCAACGGTTGAACCAACGATGAGCGAACAGGCACCATGGGTGCCGCCCCTCAAACCCCCACGCATCCTGATCGTCGATGATCAGCCGATGAACGTCCTCCTGGCGCAGCGAGTCCTCGTGCCGGCGGGATTCGAGGTCAGGGTGGCGCGATCCGGAGGGGAAGCGCTTGCGGTCGCGCAGGAGAGCCAGCCCGATCTCATCCTCCTCGACATGCACCTTCCCGACATGCACGGGCTGGAGGTCTTGCGCCGCATGCTGGAGAGCCCCTGGGGGGGCCATCTGCTCGTCGTGGCGATGAGCGCGCATGCCACCGCCGAGGACGAGGCGTTGTGGCGGCAGGCGGGATGCGCCGGGGCCATCGAGAAGCCGATCGATGTCACCACGTTCGTGCGGGACGTCGCCCGCTGGCTGGCGGGAGACCGCCGGGAGGCGGTTCAGCCGTCGACGGGCGCCCCGGAGAAGAAGGCCGACAAGTTCTGGGAGGTCCTGGTGGCGAACAGACTCGCCACCCCGGAGCAGCTGGCGCGCGCCATGACCGCGCAGGCGGCGACCGGCATGCGGATCGGTCAGATCCTGGTCGAGCAGGAGCACGTCTCCGAGGACGACGTGGCCTGGGCGTTCGGCCACCAGCTGGGGTACCCGTACATCTACCCGACCCCCGACACCATCGACCCAGGGGTCGCGCGGCTCCTCCCCGAGGCCTTCCTGAGAGAGCACCGCGTGCTGCCCATCCTGAAGTCCGGCCG
>QHYS01000171.1 GCA_003223325.1 Acidobacteriota bacterium | reverse complement strand
ACGCTGCGTGGCAAGTTTCTCTGGGTTGGCGAGGAAAAGTTCTACATACGCGGCGTGACCTACGGACCATTTCGTCCCGACGCGGACGGCTGTACTTACCCGCTACCCGATGCCGTCGATCGGGACTTTACGATGATGGCAGCAGCCGGGATCAATGCCATCCGCACGTACAACGCTCCGCCAAGATGGTTACTGGATTGTGCGCAGGAGCATAGCCTTCGCGTTATGGTCGGCTTGCAAGGGGAACGGCACTTCGCATTTCTAGAAGACAAGAAAGCACTTGAAGACATCAGGAACCAGGTAAGCGCAGGTGCGCGGGCGTGCAGCGGCCACCCCGCTGTTCTTTCCTATACCGTAGCGAATGAGATTCCTGCGCACATTGTGCGATGGCACGGAGCACGCAAGATAGAACGGTTCATTGAAAATCTCTGCTGCGTGGCTAAGGACCAGGATCCCGAAGGCCTCTTCTGCTACGCCAACTATCCGACCACGGAATACCTGGATCTCCAGTTTCTGGACCTAGTGTGCTTCAACGTTTTTCTAGAGTCGCAGCACCGACTGGAAGCCTATCTGGCCCGGCTGCAAAACCTGGCCGGCAATCGCCCGTTGGTTATGACGGAAATCGGATTGGATAGCCTGCGAAACGGCGAGGCAGCGCAAGCGGCATCGCTCGAGTGTCAGATCCGCACTGCATTTGCCGCAGGGTGTGCCGGTGCCTTCGTCTTTTCCTGGACCGATGAGTGGCACACGGGCGGGCGGGAGGTCGAGGATTGGAAATTTGGCTTAACGGATCAGGATCGAAAAACAAAGCCGGCACTAACTGCCGTGCGCAGAGCGTTTGCGGACACCCCGTTTGAACCCGGCATTCGCTGGCCACGGGTGTCCGCAGTGGTTTGCACGTTCAACGGAAGTCGTACCATCCGGCAGTGCCTCGAAGGGCTTGAGAAATTGCGGTATCCAAACTATGAGGTGATCGTCGTTGACGATGGATCAACCGACGGTGTGGGAGAAATCGCTTTCGAGTATAACGTGCGGGTTATCCGCACCGAGAATCGCGGATTAAGCAATGCGCGGAATTTGGGCCTGCCTGCTGCGACGGGAGAAATTATTGCCTACCTCGACGATGACGCATCCCCGGATCCTGACTATCTCAGCTACCTGGCACTGACGTTTCGGAAGACCAATTCCGCTGGCGTAGGAGGCCCAAATATCCCTTTCCCTGATGATGGCCAAGTGGCGGCATGCATCGCTCATGCGCCGGGCGGGCCCACTCACGTACTGCTCTCCGACCAAGAAGCAGAGCACATCCCGGGATGCAACATGGCATTCCGGCGAGACTGGCTGCAGTCTATTGGTGGCTTCGATGCCCAATTCCGGGTTGCTGGGGACGACGTCGATGTTTGCTGGCGCGTGCAGGAAGCTGGCGGGCGATTGAGCTTTAGCCCGGGCGCAATGGTGTTGCATCACTGCCGCGGCACTTTGCGCGGATTTTGGAAGCAGCAAGTGGGTTACGGCAAGGCAGAAGCCATGGTTGAAAGGAAATGGCCGGAAAAATACAACACCGCTGGACAGATCGCCTGGGGCGGACGAATCTATTCAGATGGTCTTGCGCGCAGCCTACAATGTGCGCACGGACGAATCTATCAAGGGACTTGGGGAACGGCTTTCTATACAAGGCTGTACTCTCCGCCGCCCGGCTTCCTGCACTCACTGCCTGCAATGCCAGAGTATGGTCTCCTCAATGTCTTGCTCGCCGGCCTCTCGGCAATGGGCTTCCTCTGGCCGCGGCTTTTCGTCGCTCTGCCCTTGTTGATTCTGGGTTTGGTGGGCGGTCTGCTCACTGTGGGGCTGCGCATCTCCTTCATTCGTTTTTCTTCTTGTCCGGATACTCGCATTGCTCGAGTCCGGCTCAGGGTCCTTACGGCTTTTCTTTATCTGTTGCAGCCTGTGGCCCGTTTTGGGGGCCGTCTGAGCTATGAATTTGGCCTTTGGCGCGACCGTCGCAAAGCGGGCCTATCGTTTCCGCGGCGGCGCGTTTTCCGCTTGTGGAAGGAAAAGGGGCAAAGCTCGATTGAAAGATTGCAGGCAATCGAATCGACACTGCGACACGCCGCTGCCGTGGTCCGGCGAGGCGGAGACTATGACGACTGGGATCTGGAGGTGGGCAGCGGCGTCTTCGGGAGTGTCCGTCTCCGCCTTGTCAGCGAAGAGTACGGTTCCGGCAAACAGCTCGTTCGTTTGCGTGGCTATCCGCGATTCTCGTTTCTTGGTTTGGTGCTTGCCTCATCGCTTGCGGTTTTGGCCTGGGCTGCAAGCTCTGACCATGCCTGGGCTGCCTCTTGTGTCCTTGGGGCGCTGGCATTGGCTGTCGGTGGACTCACTTTCCAAGCCGTCGGGAGCGCCACCGCCGCTGTTTGCCGCGCGCTAAATAAGCTCGGGTTCGAGGAAGCTCGATGACAAAGCTTGGCGACAACGTCCTCTACCGCCGGTTGTTTCAGCAGGCGCGCCCTTACTGGATTCATATCGCCGCTCTTTTTTTGCTTAGTCTGCTGGCGAGTCCTCTCGCTCTGCTCATGCCCTTGCCTCTCAAGATCGCCGTGGACAGCGGGCTGGGTTCGCATCCCCTTCCGCAACTGGTTCGTGCGCTGTGGCCCTCCACTACTTCCGTCACGCCCGCATCAGCACTGATCTTCGCCGTTGCGCTACTGATCGTCGTAACCATTCTGGCGCAATTGCAAAATTTGGCCGTATCGCTGCTCCAAACGTACACCGGGGAAAAACTCCTTCTGCAGTTCCGCGCGGAGCTATTTCGGCAAATCCAGCGCCTCTCGCTGTCCTATCACGACTCCAAGGGAACCGTGGATTCACTCTATCGCGTTCAAACGGACGCGGTTTCAATCCAGGCGATCACGGTCGATTACCTGGTTCCGTTCATCAAGTCGAGCTTGACGCTGGCCGGAATGTTTTACGTTACGGTGCGAATCGACTGGCAACTGGCTTTGGTTGCGCTCTTCATATCGCCAATCATTTTTGCGGTCTCGAAGATTTATCGGCGGGGATTGCGGCGTGGCTCCCGCGAGGCAAAGACCTATGACAGTTCCACTGTCGCCGTCGTACAAGAGGTGCTTGGCGCAATCCGTGTCGTTCAGGCCTTCGGACGCGAGGATAGCGAGCAAGAACGATTTGTGCGGCATTCCACTCAGGGAATGAGGGCGCGGTTGCATTTGGCTTGGGTGGAAGGCAGATTCAGTCTTGCGATTGGGCTTACCACCGCAATTGGCACCGCTGTGGCGCTGTTCGTGGGCGTCCACCAGGTTCAATTGGGCGCGCTGACCCTTGGTGAACTCCTGCTGGTGATGGGCTACCTGGCGCAACTTTACGAACCCCTGAAGACGCTCGGGAAGAAATCAGCCACGCTTCAGGGCCATCTGGCAAGCGTGGAAAGGGCATTCTTTCTTCTGGACCAAACCACTGATCTCGTCGAAAAGCCGAACGCCCGCTCCCTCCTTCGGTCAACGGGCGGGATCATCTGCCAGAACGTATCCTTTGTTTACGCTTCTGACCGCCATGCTCTGAAACACGTTTCATTCGAGATCGAGCCCGGCATGCGAGTCGGTATTGTCGGACCCACCGGGGCGGGGAAATCGACGCTCGTCAACCTGTTGCTGCGTTTCTACGATCCTACGGAAGGGCGCATTTTTCTCGACGGGGTTGACCTTCGCGATTACAAATTGGCGGACCTGCGCAACCAGTCCGCGATTGTCACTCAGGATCCCGTTCTCTTTTCCTGCAGCATTGCGGAAAACATCGCATATGCTCGTCCCGCGGCCGGCAGGCCGGAGATCATTGCTGCGACGAAGGCAGCGCACATCCACGAGTTCATCGAGAAGCTGCCCGCGGGTTACGAGACACAAGTCGGCGAGCGCGGTGTTCGCCTCTCCGGCGGAGAGCGCCAACGCATTGCGCTCGCTCGCGCCTTCCTCAAAGACGCTCCCATCCTGATCCTTGATGAACCCACCAGCGCCGTAGATCTTGAAACAGAGGCCGTAATCATGGAAGCGATGAGAAACCTGATGCAAGGCCGCACCAGCTTCCTGATCTCTCATCGCCTCAGTCCGCTAGAAGACTGCGACCGCATCCTGCACATCGATCAGGGGAAACTCATTCGCGTGACTTCTCCCAAATTCTTAATTGACCATGAAGAAAAAACCGTGCGTGCCGGCGCGATTCCTTCCAGGAGACAGACCAATGCCTGAGCCTGGAGTCGAAATCGTGAGGTCGAATCTGTCGGAGCATGCGGCAGCTGTGGCGTGGAGTCATTTGGGACAAGGGGGCTCCGAGCCAACTGAAATCATTCTGCTAAGCAAGCGCGTAAAATCCTCGATTTACCGCTTGGTCGGTGCAACTCTGGAGCGTTCCTCGGTTGTCGCAAAATACTGCCAGCGTCATACCGCTCGGCACGAACGAATCATCTATGAAGAAATTCTGCCAAAATTGCCGGTTACGACCCCGCAATTTTACGGGTTCGTCGCGGGGGAGTCTGATTTCGATTGGCTCTTTCTGGAAGATGTACAGGGCGAACGTTATTCGCGCGAAAACGAGTCGCACTCCATCTTGGCGGCGCGCTGGCTGGGCCTCCTACACACCTCAGCGGCCTACCTGGCGAACTCCAAAGTACTGCCGAACCGGGGACCAGAATACTTTGTCGAGCAATTAAAAGTAGCGCACCAGAGCCTTTCACACAGTCTGTCAACTCTCCATTTGACTCCCGCCGATTTCGCGGTTTTTGTAACTGTCGTATCCCAATGCGCCTTCTTGGAGTCGCATTGGAACCAGATTGAGCGCTGGTGCGAGCGAATGCCCCGGACCTTGGTTCATGGTGATTTCAAACCCAAAAATGCCGTGATTCGCCGCGGCAGCAGAGGAGTCACGTTCCTGCCTTTCGATTGGGAAGCCAGCGGTTGGGGCGTTCCTGCTGCAGATCTCGCTTTCGTCGATATTCCCGTTTACCACTCCACGGTGCAAGACATCTGGCGCGCTCTGAACTTTCAGGACCTTCTCAGGATGGCAGTTGTCGGGAAAATTTTCAGAGGAATTGCGGAATTTAATTGGGAAAGCCAGAAGTTCGATCCGCGCTGGGAATTTTCCACCGTCAAATTGCGCTTTTATCAGGACAGGATGACCGAGGCCATCGGAATGGCTGGATGGGAGGCGTAAGGAGATGATTGGGCGAACGAGCCTCGCGGAATCCGCTGCCGGGCCGGTAAGCGGTCCGCAGCCGATCAGCGCGGATCACTTGAATGACGTGATGCTGAAGACTCTCGAAAGGGCCTTGAGTCGATCGCGAGGCCGTCCTATCCGAGTTCTTCAGCTCGACCGGACGGCATGCCAGCACGAGTCGACCTTTCATGGTGAACACCTTTTCGCGCGTCTCGAAAACGAGGAATCCATCCGCGTATTCCTCAAAGACTTGAGTCCTCAGCATCAGATCGAACAGGCACGAAAGGTGCGCCGGCCGGACGTTCCTGCGAGCAACCAGGAACTGCGCGTTTACCAGACTATTCTGTCGGGACTCCAGCTTGGAACTCCTGAGCTGTACGCCTCTCGTTGGGATTCCGAGCGCGGAATCTACTGGATGTTTTTGGAAGACACAGGTTCTTCACGGCTTCGCGACTGCCGCAACTTTATTCGTTGGGTGCCGGCGGCGCAATGGGCCGCCCGCTTTCATGCAGCTACGCGCAACCTGCCTGCTTCGCAGACAAATTTTCTTCCTTCGTACGACGCGGCTCAGTTCCGGTGCTGTGCGGCACGCATTCAGAAAATATTGCCGAATCTGGAGTCGAAGGATCGCCAATTAATTGAGCGCGCGTACAACCACTTTGAGAGCCGGATCGATTGGCTCAACGGATTGTCGCGCAGCGTCATCCACGGCCAGTTCTTTGGAAAGAACATCATGCTCCGCCCGAAAACTCACAAGCACCACATTGCTGTCATTGATTGGGAAACGGCGGCGCTCGGCCCCAGCTCGTTCGACCTAGTAAGCGTCAGCTCGGGGTGGACAGCCCGGGAAAGAGAGTCTATGTGGAGGGCTTATTTTGATCAGTACCAAGCCGAGACGCGCCTTCCACTGAATTGGGATTCTTTCTGTCTGGAGCTGCAAGAAATGGAACTTTACCAAGCCCTGGAATGGCTCGGCTGGTGGCGCAATCGAAGCGTCTCTCACAACTTTGGCAAGTGGGTGAAAGAACTGGAAAGAATCGTGAAAGAGCATCCGGCCATAGCCTAGCTTGATTGCTCTTGCCCGCTCCTCGCCCGGGAATAGCTGGGCGAAGGGGTATGTCTATGATGCAGGTGCTTATGCACGGAGCTTCTCGACACATTCAGAAGGCTTGGGGGCTCAGAAACCGCGGTTCGCATGTTGCTGAGCGGATCTCGTTCCGCGAAAAGAATTTCGTTCTCCGTATTATCTTGATCATTCTGCTTACGGTCTCTCCATCCGTCTTCTCCGTAGTGGCAGGTGCCCAAGAAGCGGGCGCCCTGACGGTCACAGTTTTGGATGCGAATGCAGCACCCATACGAGGTGCCAAGATCAAACTAACCGAGCAACCGAGCGGGCACGAAACGGAAGTCACCACGGATGAAACGGGCGGTTTTTCTTTCGACAACCAGCCCGCCGGGGATTACATCCTGACGGCCATTGCCCCGGGTTTCAAGCTCGCGCAGCGTAAATTAACTGTCGGCACATCCTTCGTGCCCCCTGTGCAGATCCGCCTGGAGATCTTGCAGGTCACGGAGGAAGTGACTGTCTCGGCCGACGCCGTTCCCGTCTCCCCGGAAGAGAACGTCGACAGGTTTCATGTCGATGACAATTTCTTAGGCGGCCTGCCTATGTTGAATGGAGATCCCCTCGCGGTAGTTTCCATTTTCACTGACCCCAGCGTGGCGGGAGCCATGGGTCCTCAGCTCATTGTGGATGGTGTTCCCACTAACAGCCTGGATTTGCCTCTCTCCAGCATCAAGAACATCACCGTAAATCAGAATCCTTATTCCGCAGAATTTGGGCGCCCTGGAAAAGGCCGGATCGAAGTGAAAACAAAGCGCCGGATTCATCAATATCATGGAACCGCGTTCACAGACTTTTTGAATTCTGCCTTCGATGCCCGCAACACCTTTGCTTCGTCGGTCCCGCCTCACCAACGCGCCATCTCCGAGGCCGAGTTGGAGGGGCCAATCAGCAAAGATGTATCGTTTCTCGTTTCTGCGCGTTATGACCTCAACAACGAAACCTCCGTTGTCGACGCACAGACTCTGTCTGGTCCGTTCGTCCAGAATTTTGGAGCTCCCGAGCGGAACACTCATCTCTTTACGCGCCTGAATTTCAAGCTCAGCACGAATCACAAACTCAGCCTCACCTATAAATTCAAGAACAAGTTGCGCAAGAACCAGAACGTCGGGGCATTCGATTTACCAGAGCGGGCCACAAACTACTTTGACCATGGGAACGAATTCAATCTCTTCGAGACAGCTATCCCATCTCCGGCACTCCTTAACGAATTCCGTTTAGCCTACCGGGAGCGGCGTCAAGACACATCGAGCATTACCGATCAGCCGGCCGTCCTGCTCCCCGGTGCGTTTCAAGCTGGAGGGGCACAGGTTTCGCTCCACCAGCGAGACTTTTTGGTTGATGCCGAAGACATCGTCACTTGGTCTCACGGAATGCATACTTTGCGATTCGGAGGCGGGGCCCGGCCCAGGTGGATTCGGGCAATGGACGCATCCAACTTCGGCGGCACATTCATTTTCTCGTGCCTATTTCCTACTCCAACCTGCCCCTTTGCCTTCTCTCAAAAGAGTCCAGCGCAATTCACCCAAAATATTGGTAACCCGCAGATTTCTTTTGCTCAGCACGAGTTCTACTCCTTCGTTCAAGACGAAATGCGGTTGCGGCCAAAGCTCTCCCTCATGCTTGGACTGCGCTATGAGGGGCAATCGAACGGAAATCGCTTCGACAACGTAGCGCCGCGGGTGGCCATTGCCTATGCCCCGGCAAACGCGCGTACTGTCATTCGTGCAGGCTTTGGAATTTTCTACGACCGGCAACCTGAGGCTATGGAGCAACAGGGGTTGCTTTACAATGGTATCCAGATCCAACAAATCGTCATCACGAACCCTTCCTTCCCCAACCCCTTTCCTACCGGCACAACGGCCACCACTGTCCCGTCGAGCTTGGTCAGGATTTCTGCAGACATGACCTTTCCATACCTTATTCAGGGTAATTTCGCGGTCGAACAAAAGCTTGGAAAGGGGGCAAACTACTTTACCGTGGATCTAACGACTGTGCGCGGCGTTCATCTCTACCGCATGAGAAACATCAACGCGCCCCTCCCGGGGGCAAGGGTGCGGCCGGATCCCTCCATCTTCAATCTGGATCAATTCGAGTCGGCCGGATTATCGCGTAGCAACAACGTGACCTTTGCTCTGCGCTTGCACCCCCGCCGGAATTTCAGCCTCTACTCCCAATACATTCTTTCACGTGCGATGGACGATACGAGCGGAATGTTTTTCCTGCCTGCTAATAATTATGATCTGCGCCCCGAATGGGGCCGATCGGACTATGACCGCCGGCACCAATTCAACTTCATTGGCACGTACGATCTGCCTTGGGGCTTGCGAATGGGAGCTGCTACGAGAGTAGCTTCCGGAATCCCCTTCAATATTACGACCGGGCTGGACAACAACGGGGACACCGTATTCAATGACCGTCCGCCGGGCGTCACTCGGAATACGGGCCATGGGCCAGGCTATGCCAATGTTGACTTGCGCTTCGGGAAAACCTTCCGCCTGAACGGTCGCGACCACAACCCGGAGCAATTCGAATTGTCTGCCGACGCTTTCAATGTTCTGAATCATGTCAACTACATGAATTTCGTAGGCATCAGGACCTCTCCATTTTTCGGTCGGCCTGATAATTCCGCTGATCCCGCGCGCCGCTTGCAACTCTCTCTGAGGTTCGTCTTCTAAATTTCTGTCGTGAACTATTCCTCCGACCGGGAAGGCGCCGAACGCGTCGCTCAGTCGATCACCGACCACGGGGGCGAGGCGATGGCGGTCGGGGCCGACCTGTCCAGGGCCGCAGATGTCGCGCGGTTATTCAATGAAGTGCATTCCGCGTTCGGAAGACTGGACGTTTTGGTCAACAACGCCGGGGTATTCCGCTTCGGCGCCTTCGCGGAGATCACCGGAGTGAGCTTTCACCTCCACTACAACATCAACGTTCTCGGGGCGATTCTCACCGTGCAGGAGGCGATCAAGCGGTTCGGGGCCGACGGCGGGAGCATAATCAACCTCAGCTCTATCGTCGGCTCGCATCCGGTGGCGGGAGCCCTGCTGTACGCTTCCACGAAAGGCGCCATCGAAACGCTGACCAGGGGAGTGGCGCTCGAACTGGCGCCGCGCAAGATACGCGTCAACGCCATCGCTCCCGGTCATACAGAAACCGAAGGCAATGTAGCCGCGGGGACCTTTGAGGGTGGTGCCGGCGCCGTTCTGGCTGGAAAGACGCCGCTCGGCCGGCTCGGTCGCGTCACGGATATCGCCCCGCTGGCTGTGTTCCTAGCGTCAGACGAATCAGCCTGGATCACCGGGGAGGTCATTCGCGCCGCAGGCGGTCTCGTTGTGGCCACCTGAGTGCAATGTGCTGACCTCGAAGCTAATTCAGGAGGCCACCTTTTCCAAAGTTTCTCAGCCACGCTGCTCCGCAAGCGGCTGATCTATTTCGAGGAAGGATAGCCAAGAGGCTGGTTGGTACTTTCCAAAAAAACTGCGAAGCAAACAAGGCCGGGCCATGACGGTGACGAACATCGGCGTACAGCGTCCCTCACGTGGCTGCGACTTTGTTAGATTACATTACAGCACCCTGCGTCAATTGTGCGACAGTTTATTTCTGGCGGCGTTGCTCGCAGGGTGCTCACGGGGTTGGTCATGGGTGCGACGGCGATAGCAATTGTGATCTCACCCTGGGGCAAACGCTCAGGAGGTCATTTCAATCCAGCAATCACCTTCAGTTTTTATCGTCTGGGGAAAGTGGAGTTTTGGGACGCATGGCTCTATGTCATCGATCGATGTTCATCTGAATACACGTGTCAAACGCGTGTCTGGAAAATCGGGAGACTCGGTGACCATTGTGTTCGAACAGAATGGAACCGATAAGACGCTGACCGGTACTCACCTGCTTGTCGCGACAGGGCGCACTCCAAACACCGAGGGACTTGGTTGGACGTAGGGCCTGTAGCAAAACAAGCTGGACAAATTGCTGAATTTTGGTTACGCTAGGGTGGATGATCAGGTCCATCCGAAGAGCGTCGTCGGATCTCGATGGCTGAAGGTGTTGAGCACCTTGAATGAGTTCCAGGCACGGATCTATGTAGCGGATAAAGCGATGGATTGGGGACGAGGCGGAATTATAGTAGTTACTTGTCGAAGTTGACCGGTATGTCGCGCACCACCATCACCCAGGCGGTGCAAGAGTTGGAGAGCGGCAGGAGAATGGTGACTCCCCCGGAAGGCCGAGTCCGGCAGCCCGGAGGAGGGCGGAAGAGGGTGGAGGAGATAGAGCCGGGGATTCGCCAACAGTTGACTGCCATTGTGGAGGAAACCACGGCGGGAGATCCGATGAGCCTGCTGCGCTGGACGAGCAAGTCGACGCGCCGGATCGCCGAGGAGTTGACCCGGAGAGGATACGCGATCTCCTGGATGACGGTGGCACGCTATCTGCAGCAGATGGGATATTCGCTGCAGGCGAACCGCAAGACCCGTGAAGGTCCACAGCACCCAAATCGGGATGCTCAGTTTCGCTATCTGCATCGCTCACGAGGAACGGGCGGTCTACGACGGGCCCAAACGACTGCTTTGGGGTGTCAACATTCGACTCGAGCAGGAGAGAAACTCCTGGGACTAGGCTTGGAACAGCGTGCTACGGTCGCAATGATTGCCTGTCGGTCGAGAGGGGTGCTGCGGCAGAGGCGTGGAACAGAATGGCAACTGTCATTTCTCTTCGAGAGGTAATCGAGGCAATGGAGATGCAGGGCGAGAATTGCCTTTCCTACTTGGATCCGGACACGGGCGAGATCGTCACTGCGACGAAGGAAGAACGGCGTCTGGCAGAAGAAACGCAGGAATCTCTAGACGAGCTCCCTGAATGGCAGCTTCAGATGGTGCGGAGGGTCCGCGCCGTACTCGCGAGCAACTGTTGCCTGCAGTTGCCGGACCGCTTCGAGATTCATGAGTGGTCCATTATGGATGAATTCGCACAGGCACAGCGTAGCGAACGGGCGCGGCAAGAACTGCTGGAGGCCATTCATGGAGTAGGCGCCTTTCGGATGTTTCGGAGTACAATTCGGCGCCTGGGCATTGAACAAAGTTGGTATCGCTTCCGCGAGGAAGCGCTGGCAGAAATCGCACGCAACTGGCTCGAGGCACACAGGCTTCCGTACAAGTAGCGGCGCACGGGCGAGGGGAGGAGGGAGATGGGTTCGTACCGATCGGAATCGGGAAGTACATCCAGCCATCCAGCCGCGCGTTAAAGCTAACCCTGTGCTTTGCGCTTCTTCAACACTAATACGGAGTAGTAGCTCAATTTGTAGAACTTCTATTCTATGACCTCGAAATCTCCAGGTGGTCGGGGAAGGTTTCCGAAATTGAGTGCTAGCTGCATCCAGCACTGGCATTAGCATAATCGGTTCTGGCGACGTCGCAGCAGTTCGAAACGCAAGGCGTCCGCTTGCAAGTGCCTGAATGACAAAGAGAAAGCTATGGAGCACCTCGGAGGATGATTTCAGGACCCTGGTCTTCGCGATGGGTTCCTTGCTGCAGTTATGAACCAGATGACCCGCCTTCGGAAAACAGGCTCTCAAGGTCACGCGCCCCATGAACGACACGCAGAATGAGAATCTCGCTTTCGCGCGCTTGCTAAAAGATCAGATGTTTGGGAAATCCGGCGATGGATTTGCGACGCGTCCCGCGCAGCTCTTACGGGCCGAACTCGCAGGACGAACCGGCGCCTGGCCGCCTAGCGATTTTGAGCAGTGTTGAAGTGACACAGGCTTCCCATCGTTTCTCCACACGGCGACCTACTTTTTGCGCATACCAGTCAGATTGCTCCAAGATATCGGCTATGGCCGCATCGCTGAAAACAAGTCCAAGCGCCTTCACGCCCGACGAGCTCGCTCCCGCAGGGCAGTTACTAAACCTTTCTTGCGAATCTCCGCTATCGTTACCTCGATTTTCGGTCCCATCGCCGCCGCGAGCAGTTCCTGTTCGAGATTCGCCATCCGGCGCTCTTTGTCTTGCCGGATCAGCTCCCGAATGTATTCACTTGGAGTACCCCAATCACCCGATGCAACTTGGCCTTCAACATACGCTTTCAGGTTTTCAGGAAGCGAGATGTTCAGTGAAGTCATTACCATACATTCAGTTTATGACAGATTATGAAGGACATTTCAAGGTGGAGGGCGATTACTTCCAGCTCGTCAGCGATTGTCGGGAAAAATCCTCGGTCCATAACCCCAAGTTTTCCGCTGGGAACTATCCGTGTTCTGTCCGACTTCGGGGTGCAAAAGCGTACAAAACGGAACAACATGCCGGTATGACAGCGATCGTGTGAATCCGTTTTTTTACTATCGCGGGAAATATAAAAGATATCAGTATCCTGTGGCGCAGGCGCATACCCCCACGCTGCCGACACAGCTGGCTGCAGTAGTGCTACCCTCGGTCGCAGTGACGTCGCTCGGTGGCAGGTAATTGCCGAAGTGCAGCTTTCTGCTCCGCGTTGGCCACGCGTCTCGCGGCAGCCAGCAGGTTGGGGCGGTCATAGTTCACGAAGTCCGAGATAACATGATCGACCTCACGAGCGAACTCCTCGGCTGGCGTACCGTTGGCGATCCCTGCGACACCGGAGGACTATCGGGATCGATACGAGAAACTCACGGGCCATTCTTTGCGGGAATGCCCCCTCTGCCACCGAGGCCGGATGATCACTATCCAGGTTCTGCCGGGAGTGCGTTCTTCGCCGGCCATCACAGACACGTAATGATCCATCTCGCACCACAGCGCCCTCTCCAAGAACTCGAAGCCCGATGCAGATTAGACCGATACGCATAAGCACAAGGAGGCGATCAGTTTTGGCGCGGCCGAGGCGTTGGCTGTCGTTTAACTAACTCCGTTCTCATAACCCGAAGGTCGTCAGTTCAAATCTGACCCGGCAGCTATCCGCTGCATTAGGTTTCAGGTCTTGGGTATTCGACTCAATCGCCGACAAGCTGTAGTGGTTACGCGCCCGCCGTCTCCACGTGCGAGCATAATCCGAGCGTATGACGGGACCCGAAAACGTCGCGTCCAATTCACTCCATCTTGACGGATTTCGCGTCCAACTGCGTCCAAAATTGGGCGCTTTAGGGGTCAATTTCGGGAAGGAAAGCCAGTAAGCCAACTGCGTCAACAGGAGTTATGGAGCGGGCGATGGGAATCGAACCCACGTCCGCGGCTTGGGAAGCCGCTATTCTACCATTGAACCACGCCCGCTCGGGGTAACCCTACCAGACCTATCGTGATTTCGGCAAGTCTGCACTGGATCGGATCAGTGCGCATCGGGCAGCCGGAGATTGCGTTCGGCGATCGCGTTGACCGCTCCTTTCAGAAAGAAGCCCTCTAAGGAGTCTCGCCGATAAATCGTGCTACGCTGTGCGGCTACTCATGAAGTTGTCTCAAATGCCGGCCTAAAGGCCGACGTTACATTACAACCGAAGAACTTCGGGAGAGCCATCGTGGCCTATAAGGATTTGCGGGAATTCGTGAAGCGCCTGGAAGCGGCAGGCGAACTGAAACGCATCTCAGCCGAGGTCGATCCTGTGCTGGAGGTGACCGAGATCACGCAGCGGGTGACGCGCGCTGGCGGTCCGGCGCTGCTGTTTGAACGTCCCAAGGGATCTCGTATTGCTCTTTTGATCAATCTGCTCGGCAACGAACGCCGCATCCATCTGGCGCTCGAGAGCGAGTCGCTGGACGAAGTTGCCGGGCGCATTCGCGGGTTCCTTGATGTGCAAGCGCCCCAAGGGCTGTTAGACAAGATTAAGATGCTGCCCAAGCTCGCGGAACTTGGTTCCTTTTTTCCAAAAACGGTAAAAACCGGGCCCTGCAAGGAAATCGTGCGCCGCGAGGGCTTTTCGCTTATGGAATTTCCGATCCTGCAGTGCTGGCCGAAAGATGCGGGGCGATTTATCACCTGGCCCCTGGTGATTACACGGAACCCCGAAACGGGAAAGCGAAATGTAGGCGTATATAGAATGCAGGTATTCGACGACAAAACCACGGGAATGCATTGGCAAACGCAAAAACACGGGGCGGAGCACTTCCGCCGGGCGCGCGAGGGAAATCGCGACGGGCGAATTGACGTCGCAGTTGCGATTGGCGCGGACCCGGTGACGTGCCTGGCCGGGATTCTGCCGATTCCGCCAGATCTAGACGAAATGATGTTTGCAGGATTCTTGCGGCGTGAACCGGTGGAGATGGTGGCATGCGAGACATGCCCGTTGGAGGTGCCGGCGCAGGCGGAAATTGTCCTGGAGGGTTATGTCGATCTTTCGGAGTTGCGAGTCGAAGGGCCGTTTGGGGATCACACTGGCTTTTATTCGCTGGAGGGAGAGTATCCCGTGTTTCACGTCACCTGTGTGACCCAGCGCCGCGATCCGGTGTACCTGACCACCATCGTGGGACCACCGCCGCAGGAAGATTTCTATATGGGCCATGCGGTCGAGCGCATTTTCCTGCCAGTGATGCAAATGCAATATCCGGAGATAGTCGATATCGCCATGCCCGCCGAAGGCATCTTCCACAATCTGATGATCGTGGCGGTTCGAAAATCTTATCCCGGGCATGCCCGGAAGATCATGAACGCGATTTGGTCTCTGGGCCAGGCCATGTTTACCAAAGTAGTGGTCGTAGTGGATCATGACGTCAACGTGCAGAACTGGCGGGAAGTTACCTGGAAGGCATTGTGCGCAATCGACCCACAGCGGGATGTCGAGTTTGTGCTGGGGCCGGTAGATACGCTGGATCACGCCGCCCGCAAGCAGGACTTCGGGTCGAAAATGGGTATTGATGCCACAAGAAAATGGTCCAGTGAAGGCTTTGACCGGCGCTGGCCGGAAGAAATCACGATGAATGAGGTAACCAAGCGACGTGTAAGTGCCTTCTGGGCGGAACTGGGCCTGGATGGCAAGCATTAAAACTAGCCTGCATGCGGCTACGGAATTAACCACTACTTATAGTGGTACTAGAAGTTACAAAACCATGCATATAGGGTATTCTGTTCACACTGTTTTCTGTTAAGCCACAATTGTTTGAACAATCCCCCGCCTCACTTTCCTTGACACTCGGCGTTGCCGGATGCCACATTCGCATGACAGCGGGTTCCTTCCGGGCAGTTGCTGGGAGCCTGAGTGGCTGGAGGCCAGCGGACCTTTGTTTCCGCTCCAAGGGGTAGCCAGCGGGAATGCGCGAATCAAGAGAAGTGATGAACCTGCGCCAGGCTTCGCACTATTTGGGAGTTTCGCCCGATACGCTCTATCGCTACATCTGCACGGGCCTGGTCCCGGCATTTAAGCTGGGGAGCCGGTGGAAATTCCGCAAGTCTGTGCTGGATCGCTGGATGGAAGAAAAAATGCGCCAGTCGCAGGGGAGGCGGCACTAAGCGGTCAGCGGCGATGCTTTTAGGGCTGGCAGAAAGGGCTGGGCGATGTTTGGCACGGCTAAACAGAAACCGCTAGTGGGACTCGATATCGGCTCGAGCTCAATCAAGTCTGTCGAGCTAAAGAGTACCAAGCAGGGTTACGAGTTGGTGAGTTTCGGCTTGGAGCCACTGGCGCAAGATACGGTGGTCGATGGCGCCATTATGGACGCGCCGCTCGTGGCTGCAGCGATTGGGACGATATTCGATCGCCAGGAGATCAAGACGCGGGCAGTGGCCACCGCCGTTTCCGGGCATTCTGTGATTGTCAAGCGCGTGAGCCTGCCTGTTATGACGGACGAGGAACTCTACGATCGGATTCAATCGGAAGCCAGCCAGCATATCCCGTTCGATATTTCCGACGTGAATCTCGATTATCAGCTTCTGGATTCGGCGGAGTCACAGATGGATGTGCTGCTCGTGGCCGTCAAAAAAGACAAGATTCTGAATCACACCAACGTCCTGGCTCAGGCGGGGAAGACGCCTACGGTTGTGGATATCGACGCCTTCGCATTGCAGAACTGCTATGAGGTCAATTACGACCCGGATCCTACCCAGACCGTGGCGCTGCTGAATATTGGCGCCAGTGTGATGAACATCAATATCGTGCGTGGCGGCGCCCCGCTCTTCACACGAGATGTTTCCGTGGGCGGGAATCAATATACGGATGCGCTGCAGAAAGAGCTGGATCTCAGCTATGAGGATGCGGAACGGCTCAAAAAAGGCGAAGCGGTGGCGGGGGTAAACGAGGAGCATCGCGGGACTATTTTGCGTTCGGTTTCCGACATCCTCATCCTGGAGATTCAGAAGACTTTTGACTTTTTCCGAGCCACCGCCAGCGGGGAAAACATTCAGCGCATCTATTTGGCGGGAGGCACCGCGCGCGTTCCAGGATTGGTGGACCTGCTCCGCGAAGAGTTCGCTCTGCCCGTCGAGGAACTCTATCCTTTTCGAAAAATCGTGATCAATCCCGGCCGACACAACGAAGACCAAGTACGGGAGCTTGCTCCGCGATTGGCGATTGCCGTGGGATTGGCGCTCAGGAGTTTTGACACGCCATGATCCGAATCAACCTGCTGGGCCGAGCTCGACCCAAAGCTGCGCGGCAGGCAGTGCCGCTCGAAGCAACTCTGCAGGTGGTCTTTTTCGCGGCGGCGTTGCTGGTCGCCTTCGGCGTCCTCTATTACAACTGGCATTCTACCAACCAACAGATCATCGAAGTGCGCCTACACATCCAGAAGCAGACCGGAGAGAAAGCCAGGCTAGAACAATTGAAGGCGCAAGTGGATGAGTTCGAGCGCCAAAGAGCGGTTCTGCAGCAGCGGATCAACATTATCGAAGCACTTCAGCGCAATCGTACGGGCGGTCAGGAGCTCCTGGATGCCTTGGCCAACACGGTCGTGCGCACGGATACGCTCTGGCTGACTTCGTTCACGCGGACAGGCAACGGCCTGACCATCATTGGTACGGCTGGATCCATTAACGCCGTGGCGAACTTCATCACGCAACTCGAACATTCCGGCTATTTCAATCAAATCGAAATCAAAGAGTCCGCGCAAGATACGAAAAACACCGCTATTCAGACGTTCACCTTCACGCTGACGGCGCAATTCTCCTTGCCGCAAGACAAATCGGCAGCCCCCATTCCGACTCCGACGGGGAAGGGGTAAGGGGGAACAATGGCCATCTCCTTCAAGGAATTTCCATGGTACATCCAGGCGCTGGTCTTCGTGGCCCTGGCGATTCTGCTGATCGCCGCAGGGCTTTACGTTCCTGGCCTCCCGGTGTCGACGGCCCGAACTGAGCTGCAGGCCCTGCACGATCAGGACACCAAGCTGAATCAGGAGGTGAGCGCGCTGCAAGTGTACGAACGCCGCTACGCAGAGTTCCAGCAGGAGATGGCGGCGCTTAATAAACAGATTGACACGCTCAAAACGATTGTCCCGGAAACTAAGGAAACAGATGAATTCATGCGGCTGATCGAAGGCGCTGCCGCGGCTTCCGGCGTTCAAGTACGCAGGCTTACGGCACAAGCCGTCGTTTCCCGCGACTTTCACTACGAAATGCCGTTTCAAATTCAAATCGATGGACCTTATTACGCGATCGTGGACTTTTTCGCCCGTCTCAGCCGATTGTCTCGAATCATTAACGTCAATGACCTGAAGTTCGACGGCCTCGGCGACAACAAGTCTAGCTATCCGGTGCGCCCCAACACGACGGTCAGCGGCTCATGCACCATTACTACTTTCTTTACCACGAGCGCGCCCGCGACACCGCCGGCGGGCTCCAGGACGGCTACCCGCCCGGGCGCAGCGGTGGCGAGATAAAAGCCAGGATCGAGTTGAAGATGCAACTTCGATACAGAATCATGCGGAAGGCAAACTTGATAACCTGGGTGGCCACGCTTTTCCTGGCCCCGGTGGGTATGCCTCTGGTAGCACAGGAGGTACCCGCTAGGTCGGATTCCGTTCGCAAGGCGTTGAATCAGCCCGCGCCAGGTAAGGCTGCGGCCGGAGCAAATACTACTCCTGCGAGCCAAGCTGGTTCCGCCGGAACGGCAGCGCCAAAGCCGCAAACTCCGAAACCTGCGCCGCCCACGCCTTCTGGGGTCAACCCCGTGCCACCTGCACCTAAGTCGGCGTCCAGTTCCGCGCCAAGTTCGCCGGCTGGACCAGCGACTGCCAGTACCAAGCGGGCAAGCACCGCCGCCGCAAAATCTGCTTCCAGCGTAACGCCCAGGCCGAAACCGACGCTCGGAACAGCAGGCGTCAGCAAGCCGGCCGGTTCTCTTAACAGCGAGATTTCCCCGGGCCCGGCGGGGAGCTCAACCAGAAAGGCTCCCAAGTCCAAATTGGTAACCGCAACAAAATCTGATGCTCCAAAGCGGGTAGCCGCCACTGTCATAAAGCCTGTGGCCGAGCGGGAAAACATCGTGCGGCGCGATCCCTTTGCGCCACTGTTGGGCAGGGAGACGAGTGGCAGCGGGTCTACACCACAGAACCTTCCGCCTGGTAAGCCCGGCCTGTTGATCAGCAGTTTGCGGATTGACGGGATTGTGAGCGGCCCCAACGGAATGATCGCAATCGTTTCTAATGCTCAGGATCGTGTCTATTTCCTGCGCGAAGGCGACCGCCTTTATGACGGCCAAGTGGAACATATCACCATGGACGGAATTTCATTTCACCAGGCTGGAAAAGATCCATTCGGCAATGCCGTGGAACGCGAGGTTGCGAAACGGTTGAATTCCATTCCAGGAGAACAGCAATGAAGACCTACGGGTCGGTTTTCCGGCCGAGCGGGCTGGTTCTGGCGGCGACGATGCTCTTGCCGCACTTGGCTGGCGCTCAGGCGCCTAAGTCCGCAACGGCACAGGCCACCTCCGTGACCGCGGTCGCGCAGGTCAGCATTGACCGCGTCGGCCAGCAGACGATTGTTCACGTTGAGGGAGATGGTCCGCTGAATTATCACGTGACGCGATTGAGCGATCCCCCGCGTGTCGTGGTCGATTTCGACCAGGCGCGCCTCGCTGCGCCGCGCACCGCCGTAGCCAGTGACTATGATCCAGTGCGTCGCGTGCGTCTCGGCGAATCGCGGCCTAATCAGGTGCGTGTGGTGATCGATCTGACGAGCACCGCGCAATTTAAGGTAGAGCAGAAGGATCAAGAGCTGCTGGTGGCTTTTAGCGATCAGCCTCAGGGCGCCGCGGCCCACTCCTCGGGGCAGGTAGCGAAGCTTGTGGTCAAGCAAGATCAAGGGGCGGTTGTAAAGACTCGAGTGGAGCCGGCAACCGGCCGCCAGAGTTTCCGGTTGCCGGCAACTTTGACCGGAAATGCCGCGCTCGCGAGCCCGCAAACTGTCAACCCCGCAACGGTTCTGAATGGTGCGGTCGCCAACACCGGCCAGGTCACGGCGAAACCCGCCGTAGCGGACACGTCTCAGCCTGTGGTGGCTCAGCCCGTGGCCGCTCCTGTAAAGGGCTATACGGGCGAGGCGATTTCGGTGAATCTCAAGGATGTCGATTTAAAGGATTTCTTCCGCCTGGTTCATGAAATCAGCGGCCTCAACGTTGTCCTCGATCCTGCCGTAAAGGGAAACGTGACTTTGGTGCTGGATGAAGTTCCTTGGGATCAAGCCCTGGATATCGTCCTACGCAACAATGGTATGAGTAAGGAGCTTGACGGCAACGTTCTTCGGATCGCCACGAAAGACACTCTGAAGCGAGAAGCCGATGATGAGAGCGCCCTACATAAGGCGGAGATAGAAGCGGTGGATCCGGTTACGGTAACGCGGGTTTTGAGCTACGCCAAAGCCAGCGAGTTAGTGACTCCGCTCAAACGATTCATGACGCAGCGCGGCGACATCATGGCCATCGATCGTTCCAACACACTGATCATTCGCGATGTTCCCGCCGTGATGCCCCAGGTGGATAACCTGGTCCGGCAACTCGACCGGAAGTCACAGCAAGTAGAGATTCAGGCGCGGGTCGTTCAAGCCTCACGGACGTTTGCCCGCGATATTGGTACTCAGTTTGGCCTCGCCGGCGTAGCCACGACCGCGACCACCGCCAATTTCTTTGGCGGTAATCCCATTGCAACCCAGGCGAGTCCCCTCTTCCATACTCCTGCTCCGCCAATCGTGGTAGGCGCGCAGCAAACAGGCGCCACCTCCAGCGGCCAGATTCCGTTGAACGCTAACTTTCCGGCAGTCGCACCGACCAGCGGCTTTACGTTCTCCCGGGTATCTCCTAACTTCACCTTGGACTTCATCATCACGGCGGCGGAAAGCAAGGGTGTGGGCAAGCTTCTCTCCAGTCCGCAATTGGTGACTCAGAATAACGCCCAGGCGGAGATCAAGCAGGGCACGCAGATTCCCATTCAGACCACGATCAATAACACGATCTCGGTTCAATACGTGGATGCGGTTTTGCGGCTCCAAGTAACGCCGCAGATCACGGCGGATGGCAACGTTTTTATGGATGTGGTCGTCGAAAACACACAGATCGATAGCGGTATTCCTCTGGTCAATGGCATCCCGTCTCTCTCCACACAATCGGCCAAAACAAAGGTGTTGGTGGGCGACGGTGGGACCGTAGTGATCGGCGGGGTCATGGTTAGTCAGCAACAGACGAACGTCTTCCAGGTTCCCTTGCTCGGCAACGTCCCCCTGATCGGCCATCTATTCAAAGAAACCTCAGTCAAAGTATCATCACAGGAACTGCTCTTCTTCCTCACGCCGCGGTTGATACCCGGCTGACGGCGCGACCTAGCTTCCGGTTAAAGGGAGGAGACAGGAGTTCTCCTCAGTTTTTATGAGCGTGTCCCTTGGAGATAGGCTCAAGCAGGCGCGCGCAGCGATGGCGGGTTCCGGCGCAGACGCCCTCGTGCTTACCCATTTGCCCAATATTTTTTATCTAAGTGGGTTTAGCGGCAGCAATGCCATTCTCCTCGTCCTGGGCGACGCCATACATTTGTTCACCGACGGTAGATATACGATCCAGGCTCAAGAGGAATCGCCGCAGGCGAGTGCGCACATCGTCCGAACCCCGTTGGCTGAGGCGTGCGGCGAATTCCTGTGTTCCCGATCGCCGCGAAAGCGCATGCGTTTGGCGTTTGAATCGGCATCCTTGAGCGTTGCCGAATGGACGCGGTTAAAAAAGGCTGCGGGCCGGGGGATCGAATGGAAACCGACCAGCGAGCTCATGGAACGCCTCCGTGAAGTAAAAAGTGCGGAGGAGCTCGATGCGATGCGCCGCTCCGCCAGGATCGCTTCCGAGGTTATCTCGGAGGTCCCCGACTTCATCCGGCCAGGAGTGGCGGAATTGGACGTCGCTGCTGAGATCGACTATCGTTTGCGCCGCAAAGGTGCGAGCGGCCCCTCTTTCGAGACCATCGTGGCCTCCGGGCCGCGTTCCGCTTTGCCGCATGCGCGGCCTACTGAAAAGCGATTGCAGAAAAACGAATTGGTGGTCTTAGACCTGGGTGCTATACTCCGCCACTATTGCAGCGATCTGACGCGCACGGTCTTTCTGGGACGCGCACCGGCTCGCGTCCGGCGATGGTACAAAGCAGTGGAGCAGGCCCAGGAAGCGGCGCAGCACGCTCTCCGGGCCGGTGTAGCTGCCGGAAGCATTGACCGGGCCGCGCGGCGTCTTCTCAATCAGCACGGCCTGGGACGCTATTTCGTACACGGCACGGGCCACGGTCTGGGCATCGAAATCCATGAAGGGCCGCGGGTTGGCCGAAGCCAAAAACAGGAAATTCGTGCGGGTAACGTGGTGACCGTGGAGCCAGGAATTTATATGGAAGGCGTGGGGGGCATTCGCGTTGAGGACGAAGTGGCTGTTCATGCGGACCGCACCGAAGTGTTAACGACTGCGCCTCGAGGACTCCTCGAGCTCTGAGATTCGATGAAAGCGTCCCGCAAGAAGAAAAATTTAAGCACCGAGCGGTCGATTCCTGGGGTGGAGTTCGGGCAAGTCGAAAAGCTGCTCGACTTCATGGCTGCGCATGGCCTGGAGGAGTTTGAATACGAACACCGAGGCTTACGCATTCGCCTGAAAAAGGCCTCGGCAGTTACGAATGCGGCGACCCGCGCCGAGGCACCGCCGCGGGCTCTGCCGAGACAACCGCCGGCGATGTCAGGGACTGCGCCTGATCCCATGGAGATCACCGCGGCGTCAAGCTCCGCGACGGCTAGCGAAGAGCTGCATATAATCAAGTCCCCCATCGTGGGGACGTTTTACGCGGCGGCCAGCCCCGGCGCCCCGCCTTTTGTGAAAATAGGTGACCTGATCCAGCCCGGCCAGGTCGTGTGCATCATAGAAGCTATGAAATTGATGAACGAAATTGAAGCCGACGTGAGCGGTGAGCTGGTGCGTGGCTTGGTAGAAAACGGCCAGCCCGTCGAATATGGACAAGGCCTATTCGCCATCCGTCCTGCCAAAAAGAAGTAGCGCTCGCCGGCTTTCCTCTATGTTCCGCAAGATACTGATAGCGAATCGTGGTGAAATCGCCTTGCGTGTGATCTGTGCCTGCAAGGAACTGGATATCGCCACGGTGGCAGTTTATTCGGAAGCGGACCGCAATGCTCTGCACGTGCGCTTCGCCGACGAAGCCGTATGTATTGGCCCGGCACGCAGCTCCGACAGTTATCTGAACATCCCCCAGGTGATCAGCGCCGCTGAGATCACGGACGTCGACGCCATACATCCGGGCTATGGATTTCTCTCCGAGAACGCGAATTTCGCGGAGGTTTGCGAGGCATCACAGATTACCTTTATTGGACCGCCGCCGGAGACCCTGCGGCTCATGGGCGAGAAGGAGCATGCTCGCCGCGAAATGGCCGCCGCCGGAGTCCCCATTGTGCCTGGCAGCGAGGGAATCGTCGGGGATGTGGAATCAGCGGTGACAGAAGGGGGCCGCATCGGTTACCCGCTGATCATCAAAGCGTCTGCAGGCGGCGGGGGTAGGGGAATGCGCATTGTACGCGCTCGGGAGGAACTCCCGCCTCTTTGGGAAACGGCTCGGCAGGAAGCCCAGCAGTCTTTCGGTGTCCCGGATGTTTACCTGGAAAAATTCATCGAGCGTCCGCGGCACATCGAATTTCAAGTATTGGGCGACCGCCACGGCAATGTTCTGCATTTGGGTGAACGTGAGTGCAGCATTCAGCGACGACACCAAAAACTCGTCGAAGAGTCGCCATCGGTGGGACTCACACCCGAGCGGCGCGCCGAACTGGGGAGTCGCGTGGTGGATGCGCTCAAAAAAGTTGGTTACAGCAATGCGGGCACCGTAGAGTTCCTAATGGACGAGGATGGGTCCTTTTATTTCATTGAGATGAATGCGCGCATTCAGGTCGAGCACCCCGTGACTGAACTGGTCACTGGAGTCGACTTGATCAAGTCGCAGATACGCATTGCGGCGGGTGAAAGGTTGGAGGCGGCCGTCGGGCCCATCGAATTTCGCGGCCACAGCATCGAGTGCCGGGTGAACGCGGAGGACCCCGATACGTTTGTTCCCAGCGCGGGCCGCATAACCGCGTTCAACATGCCGGGAGGGCCCGGCGTTCGAGTGGATACTGCCGCCTATGCAGATGCCGTTATTCCTCCTTACTATGATTCGCTCATCGCCAAATTGATTGTTCATGGCCGCGACCGCGCCGAGGCCATTGCTCGCATGCGCCGCGCACTGGAAATGTTTGTTGTGGAGGGAATCAAAACGTCAATTCCTTTGCATCAACGTATTTTCGCGGAGGGGGATTTCGAAGCGGGGCATCTCGACACGCATTTCCTAGAACGTTTGCTGCCCGTGCATGGCAAGTAGCACTAACCCGAGATGAGCCTTGTCTTCCCTCCCCTCTATGCCATAATCGACGCGGCCCTGCTCAAGACGTCGGAGCTGTCGTTTGCCGAAATGATGGCAGAATCCGGGGTTGAGCTTCTGCAATATCGCAATAAACACGCCACCAGCAGGGAACTCTTCGACGCGTCCCAATCCATCTCTGCCAAGTTGTCCCGCCTTGCCCGGGCGGGTGCATATGAGCCTCGTTTCATCGTGAACGATCGTGCCGATATTGCGCTCCTCGTGAAGGCAAAAGGAGTCCACGTGGGACAGCAGGATCTAAGCGTCGAGGATGCGCGCACCCTCGTGGGCCGTAGCGGATGGGTTGGCGTATCTACGCACTCGCTTGCGCAGCTTGACGCTGCCGATGAGACGTCCGCCGATTACATCGCGTTCGGACCAATTTTCGCGACAACCTCGAAGGAGAATCCTGATCCCGTGGTCGGATTGGAGCTCTTGCGCGAGGCGCGCCAGCGCACTCGCAAGCCTCTCGTGGCCATCGGCGGTATCACGCTGGAACGCGCTGCAGACACTTTCCGTGCCGGCGCCGATTCGTTGGCTGTGTTGCGTGACCTGATCGTCTCGGAGGATCCAGCTGCCCGCGCGCGGCTATTTCTCCGAGAGGCTGCGCGCACTCGCAGAAAGGGTTGAGAGTGACGGCGTGAACACGTCTCCGGCCCCATCCGCGACATCCGCAGAGCCCATCGCCTGCGAGTCCGGTTTCGTCCGCGGCCTGGGACTCTTCGATTCCACAATGATTGTGGTTGGCTCGATGATCGGGTCCGGCATCTTCATCGTCTCCGCGGATATCGCGCGGCAGACGGGATCGGCCGGCGGCCTGCTGCTCGCCTGGATCATTACTGGAGTTCTCACGGTGTCGGCGGCGCTCTCTTATGGAGAGCTGGCCGCGATGATGCCGAAGGCGGGCGGACAGTACATCTATCTTCGCGAGTCCTATTCGCCGCTTTGGGGTTTTTTGTATGGCTGGACGCTTTTTCTGGTCATACAAACGGGCACGATTGCGGCGGTGGCGGTGGCATTTGCGCGCTTCCTCGGCGTGCTTGCTCCTTCCGTTTCGCCCGTATCCTGGATCATCGCGCCCGTACGCGTCTCCGCAAAATATGCATTCAGCCTTTCGTGGCAGCAGTTTTTCGCGATTTTGCTGATTGGCTTTCTGACTATCGCCAATACCCGCGGATTGAATTGGGGAAGAATCATCCAGAACGTTTTCACCTCAGCAAAAACGCTCGCCTTAGCCGGCCTCGTCATTGTGGGCATTTTCTTTGGGCGAAACGCCGCCGCGATTCAGGCGAATTTCTCGAATCTGTGGGCTGCCGAAGGTGGTCAGTTAATTGAGCCGGGAGCCGATTTTTTGCGCCGCTGGATTCCTGAGGTCTCGGTCACCGCTGGTTCGCTGGGTCTTCTCATCGCCTACGGCGTTGCGCAAGTTGGCTCGTTATTTTCCGCTGACGCTTGGAACAATATTACGTTCACGGCAGGCGAAGTGAAAAATCCCCGGCGTGATGTGCCGCTCTCGCTGGCGGTGGGCACGGCAATCGTCATCACCTTGTACTTTCTGGCCAACGTGGCTTACCTGAGTACGCTGCCTCTGGCCCAGATTCGCACTGCCGCCGATGATCGGGTGGCCACTGCTGTGCTCAATGCCATTCTTGGCAGCGCCGGCGCCGCGATCATGGCCATTGCCATTACGATTTCTACGTTCGGCTGTGTCAACGGCCTGATCTTGGCTGGCGCGCGCGTCTACTACGCCATGGCTCTCGACGGTTTGTTCTTTCGCTCCATTGGCCTCTTGAATGCGCGACACGTGCCCTCGCGAGCGCTAGTCTTCCAGGGTGTTTGGGCGGCGCTGTTGGTTCTGGCGCGCACGCGCCGAGTGGATACGCTGGGAACCATCACGTACGGAAACTTGTACAGCGATCTGCTCGATTACGTCGTTTTCTCAGTCCTGATTTTTTACGTCCTCACGATTGCCGGTGTATTTGTGCTGCGCCGCAAACGTCCCACTGCCGAGCGCCCCTATCGCGCCTTTGGCTATCCCCTTGTGCCTGCGTTGTATATCATCGTCGCAGTCGCGATCATGTTCGTATTGATTCTTTATAAGACGCAAACGACTTGGCCGGGCTTGCTAATCGTGCTCTTGGGCGTTCCGGTGTATCTGATCTGGTCCCGGCGGCCCGAACCAGAACCGATTCCTCGTTGATTTCGGCGGAGAGTAAACGTACACGGGCCGATCTGGCATCAATGTAGGGGAAGGTAGATATGCCAAACCAGCTATTCATGACCAAGCCACACAGCGTCTTGCTCGAAGAGCTCCGCGGCGAGCATCGCCTTCGCCGCGTTCTGGGTCCGGTCCAACTGTCTAGCCTGGGAGTGGGAGCGATCATCGGTACAGGTATTTTCGTTCTGGTAGGGATTGCCGCACACGATCGTACGGGCCCCGCCCTTATGCTGTCGTTTGTCGCCGCCGGTGTGACGTGCATTTTCGCTGCCCTGTGTTACGCCGAGTTCGCGTCTATGGTGCCGGTGGCGGGATCGGCCTACACCTATGCGTACGCGACCTTGGGAGAGTTGTTTGCGTGGATCATTGGGTGGGATTTGATTCTCGAGTATGCGGTGGCATCATCCACCGTCGCGCACGGCTGGTCGCATTACTTCCAGGATTTGCTAGCTTTCTTCAACGTAAGGCTGCCGCACGTCGTGACGAATGCACCTTTCGCTTTTGATCCCACCAGCGGGCGACTTGCCTTGACGGGCACATGGTTCGATCTACCCGCCATCTTCATCGCCGCGCTGGTCACCGTTGTTCTGGTGAAAGGGATCAAGGAGAGCGCAAGCTTCAATGCCGCCATCGTGATCTTGAAGGTCACCATTGTGTTCTTCGTGATTGGCTTAGGTGCGCGTTACGTGAATCCGGCCAACTGGAGGCCATTCGCACCCTTTGGGCTGACCGGGTTGAGCCTGTTTGGTCACACCCTAATGGGACAGACGGGACCGGCCGGCGAACCCGTCGGCATGTTGGCCGGTGCGGCGATCGTGTTCTTCGCCTATATCGGTTTTGATTCCGTGTCGACCCACGCTGAGGAAGCCCGCAATCCATCGCGCGATGTGCCCATTGGGATTATGGTTTCGCTTGTGCTGTGTACACTGTTGTACATCGCGATGGCGGCGGTGCTTACCGGGATGGTGCCGTACCGACAGATCAATATCGACGCCCCGGTGTCGGACGCCTTCAGGCAGGTAGGGCTGCCCTGGGCGGAGTTGCTGGTCTCGGTCGGGGCCGTCGCGGGCATCACGTCAGTACTTCTGGTGATGATGTTGAGCCAGCCGAGAATCTTCTTGGCCATGGCGCGCGACGGGCTGCTTCCTCCCGGATTCTTCGCTGCAGTCCACGAACGCTTCCGCACGCCTTGGAAGTCGACCATTTTGACTGGAGCTTGTGTTGCAAGCATGGCTGCCTTCTTGCCTTTGCGAATCCTGGCCGAGCTTGTGAACATTGGCACCCTGCTTGCGTTCGTGATCGTATGCGCTGCGGTTTTGATTATGCGGCGAATCCATCCCGAGGTGCATCGCCCCTTCAGAGTGCCGTTCAGTCCCATCACACCCGTGCTAGGGATCTTGTGCTGCTTGATCCTGATGTTCTCGCTGCCCGCCGAGAATTGGTTGCGGCTCGCAGTTTGGCTGCTGGTGGGTCTGACGATCTATTTCACTTACGGGCGCAAACATAGCCGCCTCGCAGCCTCGCAAAAGTTCAAGCAGCCTGTCGCCGAACCGGCCCCCGCGAGTGCCGATCTGCGAACCAGGGGTTGATCAATGGGTTGATGTCCGTTCCCTCTGCTCCGGCGAAGAATCTGACGCTCCTATTTCCGGGCCGCCATCCGTCAGCGTGTTCTCCGCTGCCGGCCTCTGATCCTTTTGCGATAACCACGGATCGTGCCATGATCAACATTCCATGAAAGTTTTGACCGCAGATCAGATGCGTGAGGCTGACCGGCTGACCACCGATCGTTATGGCATACCCAGTCTGCAACTCATGGAGAATGCCGGGGCGGCTGTGGCCGATTATTTATCTCACACCTTTCCCGATCTTTCCGCGCGCAGCATTCTGGTTCTCTGCGGCAAAGGCAACAATGGAGGCGATGGATTGGTTGTGGCGCGACGTTTGCGCGAACGAGGTGCACGGCCGCAGGTCTTTCTCTTTGCGGAATCATCCGCGGTTCGGGGCGACGCGGCAGTGAATTTACGGCGTTGGCAGGAGGGAGGCGGGGAACTGCGCGTGCTGACGTCGACAACAGAGTGGATGGCGACACGCGAAATTCTCGACGAAGCGGAGTTGATTGTTGACGCGCTACTGGGCACAGGGGTTAAAGGCCCCGTAGAAGGCTTGCTGGCATCTGTCATCGAGGAGACCAACGCCTGGAGGCGAAAGCAAAATGTGTGCGTGCGTGGTTGCCGGCGCTTCGTGGTCGCGGTCGATATGCCTTCGGGCCTGCCTTCGGGAACGGAAGACTTTGGAGGGCCGATCATTCTTGCTGATGCGACCGTAACGTTTACTGCACCCAAAGTTGGCCAACTGCTGTCGCCTGGCGCCGATTGCGTGGGCAAACTTTTCGTGCGCGATATTGGCACGCCGCGCAAACTGCTGGACGATGATCCAGCCCTGAAGCTTCACTGGTTGGAGCCGGGCGAATTCCGCAGTCTCCCTCTGACGCGCAAGGCCGACGCCCACAAGGGCAGTTTTGGTCACGCGCTGATTGTGGCAGGCTCGGTGGGCAAATCGGGTGCTGCCGTCTTGGGCGGACGTGCCGCGCTTCGCGTGGGAGCGGGACTGGTCACGGTGGCTACGCCGGCGGACGTGCTGCCGATCGTTGCCGCTGGGATGCCCGAGATGATGACGGCGCCTCTGCTCGCCACAGACGACGGCACGGCCAGTCTCCGCAATCTCGATTACGAACCCTTCGCGCGCATAGCCCAGGATAAGTCCGTGGTCGCGATGGGTCCTGGGCTTTCCACAAACCCCGAAACACAGCAATTCATTCGCGCCATGCTGCAGAAATTATCTCTTCCGGTCGTACTCGACGCCGATGGCCTAAACGCTTTTGCCGGGCGTGCGGCCGAACTCCGCACCAGAAAACCAGAGCTGCTGGCGCTGACGCCCCATCCTGGAGAAATGGCGCGGCTCCTTGATGTGACCACACGCGACGTTCAGGCGCGGCGCCCGGAACTTGCTCTGGAGGCGGCAAAGCGATGGCAGGCTTTTGTCATTTTGAAGGGATTTCATACCATTCTGGCGACACCCGATGATCGCGCCTACGTTAACACCACGGGTAATGCGGGAATGGCGACTGGCGGGACGGGCGACGTTCTCACCGGGATGCTGGCCGGTCTGACTGCGGAATTTGGCACCAAAAACTGGGAGTGCGTACTCGGCCTTGGCGTTTACTTACATGGTCTCGCCGGCGACGTGGCCGCGGAGCGAGTCGGCCAGGCTCCCCTGGTGGCTTCCGATGTGATCGATGCGCTACCGGAGGCATATGCACGGCTCCTGGCTCAATGGCACGATGCCGTCCACTGAGGTCGTCTCCTCTTCTCCCGAAGCGACCATGGAAATCGGTCGCCAACTGGCCCAACGTCTTCGTCCGCCGGTGCTTGTGCTTCTATCCGGCGAGCTAGGCAGCGGCAAGACCACGATCACCAAAGGAATCATCAGCGGACTGGGCGTTGCGCGGGAAGAAGAGGTGACCAGTCCAACCTTTACACTCGTACATGAGTTTCGCAAACACGTCAGGGTCTTCCATGTAGACCTTTACCGCGTCGAGGGTTTCCACGATCTCGAGTCGCTTGCTCTGGAGGATGCGTTTGTCGAGCCAGCGGTGGTCATTATTGAATGGGCGGAGCGCTTCGTGCTGCGTACCGACTGGCCACAGGTCGCCATCCACCTCGAGCACGTCGAAGCGGATACGCGTCGAATCACGATCACCCTTCCCAAGAACTGACGCAGAGGGACGTCACGCATTTCGAGCACACCGTTCCAATCGGATGTTAACGCCTTGGCCGCGCTACTCCGATTGCTTGCTGCAGCGTCGCCAGACGCCTGCTAACCTCGTGAAAGCTTAAGACATATGTCTCCCGAAGGGCCTACGACGCTCACGGGCAATTTTGCCCGCGTCGAGCTGAAGACCTACGCGGCGGAGCTTCCGCTGGCGACGCTTACGGTTGGCGTCGACAATATCCATCATGACGTCTACCTGAGCCCGATCTGGACCGAACATACGCGCGTCTATCTGCTCGAGTTCATTCGACAGGTGGCGAACCTCACCTACTCGGTTCGCAAGGGATCGAGACCTCCGAAAGGCCCGGAAACGGGCGCCTGGAAACGCCAAACCCTCGAATTGATGCAGGCCTCCCTCACTCGCGCTAAGTACGAAAAGAAAATCGAGCTGGACCTGCTGTTCCGCGCAGCCTTGCTGAAATTCTTGACCCAGGAGATTGGAGCCCAGTTTGCGAGTTTGCTTCTCGAAGCCAAGGAGTGGATCCGCAGTCGAGGCGAATACTTCGAGCGCTCCGAGCAAGCGCACATCATGAAGGCGCGCCTGGCAGAATTGCAAGCCAACCGGCGCGGTATCTTTCGCCAAGTGGCTCAGCACGTCTATCAGATTCTGCTCGACTACGAGGAAAACAATCTGGGGCGCTGGCGCAAGGCTCTATTCGGCGACGAGCAGAAAGGAGCGTATGAAATGCTCGCCGACCGCATCGCCTTCGTCGAAGGCGGGCGCGACGACTTGCTCTTTCTGGAGCAATACGTTTTACTCGGCAATTATCAGAAAGACCAAGATCGCTTCGAGACGTTCGATGGTTTGATGTTTGACCTGCTCCGCGAAACGGTTATGACAAGCAGTCGCGCCGACGAAATTGCTAAGGCGTCGCGAAATCATGGGGACTTGCTTCAGTCAGCGGTGTCCGCCCGGGAGGGGCTCGCAGCTCTCGAGGAACAGCGAAACGCGCTCTCGCGAAAGTTGGAGAGAGGCGGCGGGATGCTCGCGCGAGTTGGAATCGGCGCGGATCGTTCCCGGGTGCAGCGCGAGCTATCGAAAGTCGAGCTCCGTATGAAGGAGTCGCAAGCCAAGCTCGATCAATTGGCGCCGCTCATTGAGGCCGCCAAGAATAGGGCGGACTTCATCGGCCAGGAATATGATCGAATTCTGGGCGACTACCTAAATGAGCCGGAAAACGCGCATCGCCTGTTCGACATCGATTGGAAGGGAAATCACGAATCTGGTGCAGCCCGCGCACGCCGGCTCGATGACTGGGTGGCTCGGCTGGAAAAACGAGATTTGCTGATTCACGTGCTGGCCAGCTATGAATTGCGCAATATCTATCACGATTATTGCCCGCCCATTCACTTACAGCAGCTCAAGAAGGCGCTAGTTTCCCGTGAGGAGCTCGGGCGGGTCGCTCAAATTCTGAACCAATTTCCAGCACGGCGCTTCTCCATGGAACGCATCGAGAGCTTGGCCAAAAAACTGCGGCGTTACCCGCGGGAGGAGGCGCGAGCGGTGGCTTTGCATTTCGCCGAGGATTTCATGCGCTTGCGCCGCGACTTGCGGAACTACGAAGGGCTGGCTGCGGCCATGGAACGAATCCAGCTCGTTCGCAGCGAGCGAACGCGCGAGATTTCGCGGATGAATAACAGCTTGTATGAATTCCTGCTGGCCTCGGAAACGCCTCCCGCTCATGATCACGTGATCAATCATGCGGTCGTGAAAGCCGACGTTCGCGGTTCGACTCGCATCACTCAGGACCTGCTGGCCCGCGGCTTAAATCCTGCTACCCTCTTCAGCCTAAACTTCTATGAGCCGGTCAAACGCATTCTGGACCGTTACGGGGCTGCCAAAGTCTTTATCGAGGGCGACGCCATGGTCTTGGCCATCTTCGAGACAGAATCGAACCGCTTGCACCAGCGTGCGGTTTCCAAAGCCTGCACCCTCGCCCGGCAGATACTCGCGATTGCCGCTGCTTACAACGACCGCCCCGACGTGAGCGATTTGCCTCGTTTGGAATTAGGCGTGGGAATTGCGTTTCAAGGCTCGGCGCCTACGTATTGGGTGGATAGCGATTCGCGCATTATGATTTCACGTGCCCTGAACCTTTCCGATCGCCTGTCCAGCTGTTCCAAAGTGGCGCGGCGATTGCTGGGGGACCGTTCGTCGATTTTTCGGCTGTTTGTTTTCCAGCCCGGCGTGGAAGGAGCCCAGGAGGATGAAGCGGACGAGTTCCTGATCCGTTTCAATCTGAATGGTGTGGAACTAAACGACGAAGGCTTTGCCAAATTGTCGGAGGAGATCGCTCTACACTCGTTTGAGGTGGAGTGCGAAATGCCGTGGGGACAGGAACTCACCACGTTTTTTCTGGGCCACGTGCCGGTCGGCGACGCGGTCGAGCCGGTCCTCCTGCGCCGCGGTCACGTGCGGCAATTGCTTTCCGATGGCCGTATTGGGCCCGAGGGACAGCGTGCTTACTATGAGGTCTGCACCGACGCTCGGGTTCACGAATTAGTTGAGGCCATGGCTTTCGCTGGATCCCGCAAAGATTGATTCCTTAAGATTCGCTGAACAGGTTAAAGGAGCGGGCTGGAGAGGAACGAATCGGGCACTGGAGCTCTCGGTTCGGAGCCCCACAAAGAAGGCGCTAACGGGCGCGGGTTAAAAGGTGAAGCTCTATTCTGGCCAGCAGCTGAAATGACAAAATCGTAGCACAGGTGATTAATTGCCCGGACGCGCGGCGAGCCGGAACCGATAGTCTTTGTCATCCGGGAGGCGGCCGTCCACGCGGAGAACTTTCACCGAAGAATCCACCTCGCTGGCAAGCACATAGCCGATTGCTCCCGGCACATTGAACACAAACTTAATTACATCGGCGGAGTTCGCCAGGGTTTTCGGTGAAACAAACACCTCCCCGCTGAAAACCCCCTGAATGAAATGGTTATTGAAGTCTTTTTCGCTCATTCCATAGATCTCGCGCAGAACGACCTTTCGCTCTGGCTGCGAAGCATCTAGCATCACGAGCGTGATCCTCCGTCCGTTCGGCCAGTGGCTCCTCTCGCCGAGGAAGATCTTGCGCAGGTCCTCGTAGGAGAAATTTTCCACTGGATTGGACTGATTCACGATGATCGCCAGAGCCGGCTCGGCCGCAGGGGATCCGAGGACCGCCACGTTGGACTCGACGCTCCTAGGGGCCAGGGCAATGATGACGAACAGCAGGATATTTGCCAGTTGCACCATTGGAGTGCCCATCTAGAACGTAAACCCAAGCTGCGTGGCGACACCGTTGATCGGCGTTTGGTGCCGCATGTCCGTATAGTCGTACTGCAGTTTCAGCGTCACCGACTCACTGGGATCGTAGCGCAAGCCGAAGGACGGCCCACGCATCAGGCCAACTTGCGGGAAGACTGGTTCCACATCGGATGCATTCACATACTGATACCGAAAGTAAGGTCGGTATGAACCAAAGCGTTTCGACAACTGTGTATAGAACCCCGGCGTGTTAAATGCGCGCGAAGTCCCGTTTAGGGCATGGCGGATCAGCATTGTTTCGTTGAGCCATTCGAAGCTCGGACGGATGAACACGGCGTGCACCGCAAAAATGTTCTCGCTGATGTTCGGTAACCCGATCGGCGTCAGGTGGTCATGGTAGACGGAGAACCCCGTTTGCAACCCGCGGACCGCGGACGGTCGGACATACAGCGCCAGGTTGAAGGATTTTCCGTTGTTTTCGTCCACGCGATTCTGTACGGCTTCCAAATTCGGAGAGGACGACGCGCGACCGTTACCCACCTCCGCCACATAGTGTAAACCCAAATCTCCCGAAGGGATCAATCCAGTCACGGAAACTCCCACGTTGTGAATAGGTAGAATGCCACCGCTGTCCTCGAACGCGAACAAGAAGGGCCGGCCGGTGGTTGTCTGCAACCAAGTGCTGTGGTGATAGGCAGTGTTGTAGTAACCGAGTGCCGTGTGGTACCTGCCCACCGACACGTTGAAATAATCGTTCGGGGAATATTGGAGAAGGTAACGCTCGACATCCACGCCGAAAGAGTTGTCCAGTCCCGCTTCGAACACGATCTCGCTCAGGAACTTGAATTTGTCGGAGATGTCGGAGGTAACGAACAGGTCCAGCTGCCCGAGGCTAAACGACGTCGTATTACCGGCGAGCGTACCGATACCAGGATCGAAGTGTCCACCTTTAGCAGTATCGCCGTGAAATGTTATGTCGCCGAACCCCCTGATGTTCAACAGCGTCGTGCCCACGTCCAATCGCTGTGATTCAGTAGGTTCTGTTGGTGGCTCTTTTCCGACTGTAGCGGGCTCAGCCTGCGGTGTCGGCGCCGGGTCAGTCTTGGCGCCAGAAGGCTGCGACTTGCCGGCTTCGAGCTGGGCGACGCGCGCCTCAAGCTGATCGATCCGCCGCACCAGCAGCTCAATTGTCTGCTTGTCGGCATCTGCCAGACTAGCCTCTTGGGCCTGGACGCTCCCCGCCATAAGTATCGCAACCACTATCAGGATAGCGATGTGAGGAATGTGCTTGCCCACCATCCGGCCAGCAAACCGATCCTTGGATACGCCAACGATCGACCATGAAGACGAAAACATTATTGGTTCCTCCTAGAACCGCGAAGAGTTCCTACTAAACAGAAGTCACAAAATGGGGTGAGCCATACCTCGTGGTGCTCCGCCAGCATTTAAATGCAAACTTGCTTGAATCCCAAGGGAAGAGAAAAGCACGGTTTGCTCCGGGGGATGGGCAACAGCATGTAAACTACCTCATGCCTAAAATAGGTTCAACAAAAATCGGAACGAAGAGGCGAACAGAGGAGGCGCCAGAGCGGTAGAGGCGAGCTATCGTGACGTATCGCGAATCAGGACCACGTCCGAGTCGGTATGGCCACGCAATATGGCTAGGCTCTTGCCGTCCGGCGACCATGCGAATGTGGAAATCTGTTCCGCGTTGAAAGACGTAATCCGCCGGCCCGATGCTCCATCGAGCGGCTGCGCCCAGAGGTTGTCGACCCCGCTCTCCCGGATGGGATAAGCCACCGCCTTGCTGTCCGGCGCGAAGGCCAAACCGCCGCTCGAAATTCGTTCATCCGCATCCATGAGGCGCGGAGGCGCAGTCGGCGCGGCCAAGTCCAGCAGCGCTATCTTGTACTCCGGGCCGTCGGGAGAGGCACTCAGCAACTTTTCGGCTGGGAGCGTCCGAGGAGCCACGCCCCTGGACACTACTTCTGGCTTGCCTGGGCCGTCCAACGCCGCACGCCAGAGCTGCTGCAATTCCTGGTTCCAGTAGTACGTCCATTTCCCGTCCGCCGAACACACGGGGGAGCGATCGTTCTTCCCGTCGGTCAACTTGGCGGGATTAGTACCGTCTGCGTTTGCGCGCCAGACGTTGGTCGAGTTCGTGCCGCCATGAAATGCCCAGGAAAACACGAGCAAGCGGGTACCACAGCCTGAGAGTTCCACGATAGCCGCATTGGAGTCACCCAGAAGGCTTGTTGGCGCCTCCTGGCCGACCCCTGTCCGCAAAATGCGTGAGTAGTCTGTGAAAATCAGATTTCCATCCGCTGTCCAGGCAAACCAGTTAACGAGTTGGCCCTGAGGCAGTACCGCGCTCGGCTCCCCGGCAGCTTTATCAGCGGCGCGTTGTAAGTACAGGTTCTGCGATGTCTTGGTCTGGACGGTCGCCAGAGTTTTTCCATCTGCCGAAAGCGTCAATGTAGCGTAGCTGCTCGTATCCCGCGTGATAGGGTTGATACGGCTGCTCCTGGGCGGAACCAACCCGATCTGCGCCCGTTGGAAGTAATCCGGCCCTTTCTGAAAATACAGCGCGAGAAGCCCATTGCCGTCAGGCATCCATTTGAAGTCACCCGTGAGCACGTCGCTGAACGTCGCGTAAGTGCTGACTTTCCCGCTCCCGACATTCACGATCGCGAGCCCACCCAGAACTCCGTCGGGTCTGGACAGTCTGTAGCCGATCTCCTTGGCGTCCGGCGACCAGGCAACCGACGAAGGAACATCGGAGGCTGGTGCGTCCACGTGGAGTACCCGCTCGTCAGTCCCATCCAAATTCGCTGCGATCAGAGTGTACTTGCCAGCTTCCGGAGCATTGGCTCGAGCGAAAGCGAGACGGTGCTGGTCCGGAGAGAAGGTGACGTCGCTGTCGATCCCGCGCACGACGGTTTGGGGAACACCACCCAATTCCGGCGCCCTATATAAATCGAAGTGTGTATTCGTCGCATCCGCGGCTTTAATGAAGTACAGATAATTTCCATCCGGTGAAAACGCAAGGCTCCGGTAGGAAGCGGGTGCGGGCGGGATTACTTGGGTATCACTGCTTGTGGGAATGTTGCGCAGCCACAAGCTTTGCAGGCCCTTGTCGTTCAAGACTGACAGGACGTAGCGAGCGTCGGGCGATAGGGCCGTGAGGGCCGCTTTTCCAGAGGTTGTAACCTGTGTGATGCTGAAGGTCTGGAAATGAGTCTGACCCCCTGAGAATAACATCGAGTAGAGGCCGTAGCCCGCGATCGACACAATCATTGTCAGCACCAGACCAATTCCGACGGCCACCCATTTGTGCTGCTTGACTGCGGCAATTACGGAGGAGCTATCCACCACCTGGGCTGGAGGAGGCGCAAACTGCTGCCGTGGAAGAACCTCTTCCTCTGAGAATGCCGAGACCGACTTCGCACTACCGCTGGAGTCAGTTTCACGCTTGAGACGCTTCAGGTCGGCGCGAATTTCCGACGCGACCTGGTACCGCAGGTCACGATCCTTTTCCAGTGCTTTGCCGATGATTTGTTCCAGTTTCGGCGGCAAGGCTGGATTGAGGCGCAAGGGCCAGAGCGGGGGACGGTTCAGGATGGCGTCGAAGACCGTGGCGGATGTATCGCCGCGAAACGGAAGCGTGCCCGTAGCCATCTCGTAGAGCACGGCTCCAAATGAAAACAGATCCGTGCGGGCGTCCAGTTCCTTTCCTTTGGCTTGTTCCGGCGACATGTAGGCAACCGTACCTACCGAAGTGCCCGGACTAGTCAGGAACTCATCGCTTCCTGGAACGTTGCCAACGGTGAGGCTTGTACCCGTCACGCCGGCTGCGACCATCGTCAGCTTGGCGAGGCCGAAGTCGAGAATCTTGGCGTGTCCTCGTTTGGTCGCAAAGATGTTTGCGGGTTTGATATCCCGATGCACGATGCCTTCGGTGTGCGCCGCATCCAAGGCATCCGCAATGTCAATTGCGAACGTAAGCAAGCGATCGTTATCGATCGGCGATCCGCGGATCAGGTGCTTCAGCGTGGTTCCTTCCAAGTACTCCATCGCAATGAAGGCCTGTCCATCCTCGTCGCTGATGTCGTAGATGGTGCAGATGTTCGGATGATTGAGAGCCGATGCCGCCCGTGCCTCCCGTTGGAAGCGGGCCAATGCCTGGTTATCGCGGCAGAGTTCAGGGGGCAGGAACTTGAGAGCGACAAATCGCTGGAGGCGTGTGTCCAGCGCCTTGTAGACAATACCCATCCCGCCGCCGCCAAGTTTTTCGACGACTTGGTAATGCGAGATGGTCTGGCCGATCATGTGGTGGGCCAACCTCAGACGGTCAAACGGCTAGTCATCTTAGAAGTGTTCCTGGCGGAAGTCAATGTTACATGAAAGGAAAGAAAGGAAAGGAACGTAACGTAGAGAACGTAGAGCGATATCGCAGGTGCACGCCAAGAGCTCACAACAACATCTTTGCGATCGGGGAAAGGCCAGAAAGTGTCTTCCACACACGTTTAACTTCACCAAGGGAGCGCTGACGGAAGAGCCAGTGAGTCAGAGATTTGGTCTTCCACTTTGTAGACCACACACCGCAGCCACCGAACCTTTCCAAGATCCTTTATTGCGAGATCGTCTTGGCGATAAATATCGCTAAGGCTGCAGATTCTTGGAGCACGGTCGTCAATAATTGATTATTCTTTCCAACCGCTCCTTGCCGCCGGGCTTTCTTCGCACAGTATGGCTAGACCGGCCGGGATATCTGCGGCCGAACGAATTACTATGCTGACGCGAGTCAGATCGAAAACTTCGCGCACACGGGGCTTTAAGCCCACCAGTATGAACCGCCCACCTGCGTTCTTAGCGGACGTGTAAACGCCGACGATAAAACCGATTCCTGCTGAACCGACATCAGAAACTTCACTGAAATCGGCCAGCACTTTCTTGCAGTTGAGCGCCTTGATTTCGTCGCTTTTAACACGCAAGTATTCGGGATCCGTGCCTGTGACGAAACGTCCTTCGCACCGCAGAAAGCAAACGTCGTCTTCCCGTTTGACCTCGATGACCATCGGCTTACTATGGGAATCTCAATCTGTTATGGTACTACTAGCATGAGCGCTCTCAAACGCATTTTGATCGTGGATGACGATCCGGACGTACATCATTTGCTCAAGGCTGCTCTCCAAGTAGGCGACCGAAAGATTGAGAGCGCCTATGACGGTCTTGACGGTCTACGAAGGGTGGGTGCTGGAATCTACGATCTAGTAATCACTGACGTGAACATGCCCGGGATGGACGGCATGACGTTAACGGAACGCATTCGCAAGACTCGGCCAGAAACCCGCGTGATGGTGATGACGGTCGCCAACACGCCTGAGAATGTCATCCGGGCCATCCAGGAACGAGCCTTCAGTTACTTCAGCAAGCCTTTCAGCATTAGTGCAGTCGCCGAAATGGTTGGGCGCGCTTTGGGCAGCGAGCCTTCCAACGAGGATATTGAAGTTCTCTCGGCGCGCCCCAATTGGCTTGGGCTGCGGCTGCGCTGCAAGATGGAAACCGCCGATCGCATTCTGCGGTTCCTCCGCGAAATGGGCATGATCCTTCCCGTGTCCGAGCAGGAAAATATTGCGCTTGCCTTCCGGGAAATTCTGTTGAACGCAATTGAGCACGGCGCTGGGAACGATCCTAATAAGAGAGTTACGATCACCTATATTCGCGCGGAGCACGCCCTGCTCTATTACGTCCGCGATCCCGGGAAAGGCTTCTCCTTTCAGGAACTCCCCCATGCTGCAGTTTCCAACCCCGCGGATTCGGTGTTTGAACATGCCGAAGTGCGCCAGCGGCTCGGTTTGAGGCCAGGCGGCTTTGGAATTCTAATGACCCGCCAACTTGTAGACGAGATGATTTACAGCGAGACAGGGAATGAGGTTCTGCTGATTAAGTATCTGCGCTAGCACGACGCGTCAGACCACTTCCACATGGTGGAGATATCTGGAGAGTTCCGCTACGCACGATCGAATCTCGCGGGTATTCTGTTCTTTGGCAGCCTGTTGAATTGCCGCGCCAATTTCTGTGATCTGCGGGAAGCCGTAGCTCCCGCCGGTTCCGCTCATCTTGTGGCCCAGCTCACCAATGGTCTTGTAATCCAAGGTTTCCAGAGCTGCCAGCATGGCGCGGACGTCTTCGCGCCGATTATCCAAATAGGCTGGGATTACCGCGCGCAAACGGGCATCGGCAGGTACCACAACCTTTTCGGGCGGTGCCGCAGCGCTGGAAGCGGGCCGAAGCGCATGCTTCCGGATCGCTTCGAGTAGCGTCAGCAACCGGATAGGCTTGCGCAAAGATGCCGTGCAACCGGCATCGATGGCTTTCTGAAGTTCGGCGTCTAGCGCACTGGCAGTCAGCGCGATAATGGGCGTGAGCATGCGCCCCTGTTCCGCCTCCCATCGGCGGATGAGTCGCGTGGCATCGTATCCGTCCATCACGGGCATCCGAAGGTCCATCAGCACCAAGTCGTAGGGGTTCGTGCAACTCTTTTCGACTGCTATCCGTCCGTTTTCCGCGAAATCCAATTGGCATCCAAGATCCTTGAGGTACTCGCGGATCAGAAACCGGTTCTCCTCGGAATCATCCACGATCAGTATCCGTAGAGCACCCAAGAAATCTGGTGCCATAGCGAGCGGCCTAACCTGGCTCTCCGGCGATACGGCTTCTTCAGCGGGCGCGATGCCGAACTGCGCAGTGAAATAGAACGTGGCACCTATGCCTGGGCTGCTTTCCGCCCAAATGCGTCCGTGCATCAGTTCAACCAGACGCTTAGCAATGGCCAAGCCTAAGCCTGTGCCGCCGTATGCCCGTGTGATGGAAGCGTCGGCTTGTGTGAAGGCTTCAAAGATTGCATCGAGCTTCTCCGGCGGAATGCCGATACCGCTGTCGGCCACCGAGAATTGAAAGGCACCTGCCGCGGAGTTTCCTCTATCGGGTTCCGCGTGCAACAATACCTGCCCTTTCTCGGTAAACTTGATGGCATTACCAATCAAATTGAGCAGCACCTGGCGTAGCCGCTCGGGGTCGCCCTTTACCCACGGCGGGGTTTGCGGCGCGATGTTGCAGATGAGGCTAATGCCCTTTTGCTGGGCCCGCACCGACATGACTTCGGCAACCGAGTCCATCAGTTCAGCCAGGTCGAAATCCCTTTCTTCCAGAGCAAGATGCCCGGATTCGACTTTGGCAAGATCGAGAATGTCGTTAATCACGGCCAGCAGGTTGTTTGCAGCGTTCTGGAAAACGCGGACGTATTGTCGCTGCTCGGTGTTTAATGGGGTTCGCTCCAGCAAATCGCCGGTTCCGATGACCACGTTCAGTGGTGTCCGGATCTCATGGCTCATTCGGGCAAGGAATTCGCTCTTGGCTCGATTGGCCGCATCGGCCTCTTCCTTGAGCCTCTGAATCTTCTTTTCCGCCTCTTTGCGCTCGGTAATGTCTCGCCCGGCGGCATAGATTAATCGCTGTTCCGGGAAGGGCGTCGCGTTCCACTGCATCCATCGGTAAGAACGATCCTTGGTGCGATAGCGTGCTTCAAACGAAATCATGCATCCGTCCGCAAGCATTTTCTGGTGTTGGGCCATCGCCGAGGCGCGGTCGTCAGGGTGGATAAATTCGACAAAAGGAGCCGCTTTCAACTCCGCCGCACTAAAGCCCAGGATGCGCTCCCAGGCGGGATTCACGACCTTGCGATACCCGTCGTAGCCCGCGATGCTCAACATATCGGGAGACAGCGTAAAGAAACGGTTCAGAGTCTCTTCGGCATATTTTCGTTCGGTGATGTCGCGCGCGGAGGCATAGATCAATCGTTGTTCGGGAAAGGGCGTCGCATTCCACAACATCCATCGGTATATGCCGTTCTTGGCGCGATATCTGTTTTCGAAGGAAATCGTACTGTGGCCAGTGACCAGTCCCTGAAACTCAGCAGTGGTCGCGGCCCGGTCGTCGGGATGTACGAATTCGAGGAAAGGCAAGGAGGTCAGTTCGTCGACGCTGTACCCCAGCACGTGCTCCCACGAAGGATTCAGCCGTTTGAAGTAGCCGTCATATCCCGCGATGCACAGCATGTCGATCGATAGGGTAAAAAAGCGATCCAGGTCGGCATCATCGCGCGCTACTCGGAGCTCGCCGCGCCGGTATTCCTCGCGCTGTCGTTTCAGTCCGGCTACGGTGTCGCGCAGGCGGCGAAGCTCGTCCGCGAGATCGCTGAGAGTTTCCTTTGGGGCACTCATGGGTTGGCTCCTGTTGCCAAGTTTAGCCTTGGCTCTCTCACGCCGGGACTTTAGCCTTCCGATAGCGGATGGCCGATCATCCAGTTCATTTCCCGGGCGACACGCGGCGCTTCTCTGTGGCAGCCCAGATGGTGCGCCGTCCGCCTGTGAGGTCATATAATTTATCAATCGTGGGGATCTTCCCGCACGAGTGAAACGAGGTAGATCCCGCTCAGGACTGAAGTTCGCTTGTGGCCGTGATTCTAGTCTTCTGGCGGGCGTAGTCAACGGCCGCTGGTATTCTTCGTGAGGCAAGTCCCACACAGTTTCGCCGGGAAAGACCAATTCCTCTTCAATCTTCACAACCGGGAAGATAGCAATTTTGCGCTGAAGGTATGGTGCGACGAGCCACGATCTTTAGGCCTTCTCAGGCAAGCGGATGGAGAACGACGAACCCATACTCTACCTGATGAAGAAGCAGCTCTGTGCAACTGCAATTGGCACCACTGCTGACACCAAGCACCCCGAGGTCGTACAGGTCGCTGCGGGGGCTAATGGCTAAGCTCGGTGGTATCATGCGCTTATCCTGATAGGGAGGCGCAAGGGGTCCGGTGATCCTCCCG
>QHYS01000170.1 GCA_003223325.1 Acidobacteriota bacterium | reverse complement strand
GACTTGAATAATCGCTGAGGCTCAAACGCTGATTTGACGATTTTGACGAGGTTGCAAAGTGAATGAACTGTCGTGACCGGTCCGGCCGGTCTTAACATCTTGCGTGCTCAGCCAATCTGGGTGCAGTGAAAACAAACTCTAAGTTGAGCAAAAAGGACAAAAGGAAGGCCTGTATCTCCCAGCCATAGTGGGAGCGCTCAATCGAATGGCTCGATGCTGACGTCATCTCGGCAACGAGAAGCTTTGTCCCTGCAGATTGCGAGACATTCGAGTTTTTTGGATTCGGGCCCGGGTTCTTCGTCAAAATGCTGGGTGGGGAGGTAGCCATGACAAATCCGGTGTGGCTCAAAAGGGGAAGCTTGCGACGTCCTGGGTTTGTAATCCTGCTGCTTTGCGGTTTCAGCTTTGCCGATGTCACCTGCACCCCAACTACTCCCGTTTCAAACCAGAGCAGGACCGATATGAAGCATCGCGCTCCGGGCCTGCGCAACGTATCGGTGAACCAGACTTCCGTCCCCGAGATGCTCAACTGGCCCAATCCTACAAAGATCGTCAAGATCTCAGGCTCGCCCATTGATACTCGGGAAACCCAGGCATTCACCCTGAATGGCGATCTTTGGCATGTCAAGATTGAGGGCAATGACTGCGATTTTCATCTTGAAGTCTCTGGTCCAGGCGACAGCAGTAGCGCGGATCGAGTGATCGTGGAGGTTGCCCAAGGGCCGGCCTTTACCCAGATTCGTAACCTCCTGATTGATGCTCTGATGAATGCTGGAGAAGGTGACCTACGTAATTCAAAGAGTCTGGACTTATCTCAGCCGCTTCCCATTCAGGTCACGGGGTTCGCTTTTTTTGATGCATTCCATTATTCGCGCTCTAATCCCAAGAGAGGACATGGTCATGGAACGTCGGCGGTTGGCACCATCTGGGAACTACATCCTGTATGGCAGCTCAGCGTTCGCACCGGTACGCGTCCGACCTTGGCTACTGGCGGGGCGCATGCGGTTATGGGCGAACCAGGAGGCGCCGCTCCGGAAGGTGTATTCGATTTTGCGATTTCCAGATCGTTCTTGGAGAAGCTAGAGGGTGGAAACTCGATTACCCAGCTGTAAGTTTAACACTTGGGGAGCACTCAGCCATACACAACCTACTGTCGGACTGTGAGATGCATGTGGCGGGCACACCGGAGGGAACCGACTTCGGCTGGCCGAACGCGGTTGTGGTTGAGCCACCCAATCTTTGTCACTTCGACCCGCAAGGAAGTGAAGGAGGGGACACTTCTGCGTGGTTGGCGACCTTCGACGATTTGGCAGGACAGAAGTGCCAAGTCACAGGCTTCCCACGGATTTTTACTGAGCACGCGAGTGGTGCTGGAGGTGCTTCCAACCCCAATCACGTTTTCGAGATTCACCCTGCATTGTCCATCGGGTGCGGCGACCAAAGGATCTCGTTTCAAAACTTCTTAACCGCTCTTCCCGGGATGCGCGCGATTTCACCTGCTACCGCAGCGTCCTGCATAGCCGACCGGCAGCTCGAAGTACGTTTTGACAGCAATAGCCAGCAGTATGTTTTTCGCGAAACTGGGGGCCGATGCGGTAACTTCGCCATCGTCGAAGTTGACGCCGTGAACCCCAGCTGGATTCGTAGTATCTCAGGCGGTCATTCCGCGATTGCACGAGTCACAGCTGATGGACAAACAACTGCCACCCTGAAAATTTACACCCTGGCTCCCTCTGCCATGGATGCTTGGCTGGGAGCATCTGCGTCTTCCCCGGGCGGGCCAAGTTCTTCGAGATTGCTTCACGGACTATTTACCTACGACTACTATGCTATCGAGAAGGTGGTTCATCCGCGCGGGGGCGATTGGCAAACGACGGCGGACTGGACACGTGTGCCATTTCCGCTCGCCTTTATTGTCTTCGGCGAAGCGGAAAGCGCGCCTTGGTCGCAGGAATAGAGTGTCTGAAGGCTGTTCGGCGCCGGGCTGTTTTGCTTGAAAAAGTTGCACAAACGTGACGTGAATACAAGCTACCTACGACGCTAAAAGACATTTCAGCCGCTCTACTCCAATCGGCAACGGGGAATGAAAAACGATTGCTGAGTCTGCGCAGATCAAAACCGCATGATCATAGAGGAGCAATTGCCTTGTGATTCATTTGGTAGATGTTCGAAGGAGCAGTGGCCTAAATGCCGTCTGTAAGAATCAGTGATGGGGCTAACGCAGTCGTCGATATCACCCCAAACCCAAATTCTGCCTTAATCAAATACTTCAAGGACCTCTCGGACTTGTCGATTGACGGCACCGTCCTTGCGTTGCGAAGAGCCATGAGTCTGGACGATCCTGTGGTCAAGACTGTATCAGCCGGTGTCACATTCATCGAGCCTGTCGGCGTTGGGACCGATCAGGTAGACCTTGAAGTCGGTGCTGGCGTGAACGGCTCGCTCGGCATCTTCAAACCCGATGCGACCGGGTCCCAACTGTTCGATCCGGATCCCTACGGAGATCCGATACCGGTTGCTGCGGATGACCGTTACGTCTCGTTCGGTTTTACCGCCACGGTCAACCCCGCGGCGACAGTTGGGGCAGGCGATCTGAACTTCGGCTTCTCCGCGGGAGCTTCAGCCAGCATCGCCAACTACCGCCGATTCGCGACAAAACCGTCTCCGCCAGAGTTGGTTGACGCCATCCAATCCACCATTGCCGGGTTTGTTATTCCCGCTGATATCGAGGATTTCGAGGCCTCACCGGTTGGCTCTGTCGTCACGATTAATGGGACCGGATCCCTGAAATTCTCTGCCACGGCCAACCTGCTGACAGCCGTGAACCCGCTGGCCTCGGCGTCGCTTCCAGCGCCGCTGCCGCCAGTCGCATTGAAAGCCGGCGGATCTATTTCTGTGGGCGTGGCTGTTCAACTTAGTGGCGAGTATCAGGTAAGGCTGACTAAATCGGGACCGCAGCAAGTAAGGCTGGGCTTCTATCGCAAGTCAGGAACGGCTTTCAGCATCAAGGCCACAGCGTCGGCCGGAGTCTCGGCAAATGTTGGCGAGGGTGACATTCTCGGGAAACTGATCTCCGCGATCAGCTCTGATGGGAAGGCAGACACAGATCAGCTACAGAAAGCACGACTAACACCGAACCAGATCCAAGGCATTCAGGACTCCATCACAGCTTCTATTTCACGGACGATTGAAGTGGCAATCTCGGCTGAGCTTGGGAGCACCGAGCAGGAAACGGCTGCGTTTCTGTATGACATCAACGTCAGTTCTCTTTCCCCGATCTCTCGCACTGCGCTTCATCGCGCTCTCAATGGCGACTTGGGAGCATTGACCGAGGATGCGGGTTTGACGCTATCCGGGATACGGGCGATACGCGACATCTTTGCTAGCCTGAGGGAATCTAAGCACTCCTTCAGCATTAATCTGCTGGGCATTGTGAATTATGGTTGGATTTCCAAACTGGTCCTTGCCGGCAAGACGCTTTATGACCCCAGTACTGGCCAGCTCGTCATCGCTGATACGGCTACGGCGTCTCGAATCGGTACTACCATCATGAACATCGGCGTCGCTGACGCCGAAAAACTCCGCCGGGTCATGGCAGAGAATTTTCTGATCACTATCGCCTACCGTGGAGCCAAAGCCTCAGGCCTTCAGCCGTCCCTCACAAGCGCTCACTCGTTTTTCGCTCTGAACGAGCACACATCTCCAGAGACCCTACGAGACGAACTGGACGTGAACGTTGGCCTCGGTTTGATGGAGAGTGGCGAACAAGCGCACATCGTCGACTCAGCGCCAGAATTCGGGCGTACTCTGTTCCACGCAGCGACCACCTATGACAGTGCGCTTTCAAGCCAGCTCTTCTTGGATGGCGATCGGGTCAGGTCTGCGGAGTTTTTTGAGAGTGCGGGACTAGCAGCGTTGAAGTCCATTGTCCACCGGGGCGACGTCGATGAAGCCAGACTCCGACCAGCTGACAACCCGAGTTTATGGCAACAGATGAAGAACCTCGGTCAGCCGAGCATACCCACTTTGTTTAAGGATGTCGCTGAACCCGTGGTTGCAGCCATCGTCTCTGATTACACGGTGATTCGCTGGTGGTCCGAAGCCATGAACAGTACAGGGACGAAGCTTGCGGCCATGCTCCGGTTTCTTGCGACCCACCCCACCGTTGATGACGAGAACGACGATTTTAAGAAGCTTAGAAATGATCTTGCAGCTCACCTCCGGTCTGTGGCAGCTACGACAAAGGAAGAATTCGACAGACCGTGGGGCCTTCTGGCGATGTTTAATGCATCGGGGAGACGATGCGGACGAAAGGTAAAATTGGTTGGATCGACAGTCTCCATACTTAAAGAAGTGCCTTTGGAACTTAAAGAAGTGCCTTTGGAATCCGCTGCCGCCACAAGCGCCCGTCCCTGAAGGTTGGGACCTTCTCCCTAATTGGGGGAAATTGGTGCTAAATCTGCCAGCGAGGAGATCAAGGTTAAAGTAACCGGGCTCACACCAACTGCCGAGATCACGGTGAACGTCTTTGAACGCGCCCCTGTAGCAGCGTCAATCAATTGAGATACCAGATGAACGCGGCTTCGCTCCATAGAGAAAGACGTCAAATGAAGAGAGGTTGCGAACGAGACAAAAAAGAATTTTGCCAACCTGTGGCTGGCTCTGCGGCCGGCAGGTGAATGACACTCACGGGGGTACAACGATATGCAGTCCGAGGTCCGCGATGTTGGGACAGTTCTCGACTGGATGCGAGGGACACGCCAGCTGATCGCCTCCGACGATCCAAGGGTGAAAAGCCTTGCGATGAAGAAGTTCGGACTGGCCAGTGACGGTGACTGGAATGCGAAGAAGTCGAAACTGCTGCAAGAGATTGACGAATCCATGAGGGACGCGCAGCAACACGCTACTACGTCAATAGGTTCCGGTATCCCACCTCATGCTAAGCCCTATATTCCGGCAGAAGAGTTCAGTGCCACGTTCCAGAGTGCCATGGCAGAGCACTTAAATGACCGGCTCACGACTTCCAGCCTGGCGACCACAGCAGCGGCTCCCGCCCCGTATGGCCCGCCGGAGAAATTTGATTCCGGTGATCTGGGCTGGATTGTGGTTCTATTTGCACGGCTGGAGGAAAAAGCCGAGGGTAAGCACGTTTTTGTACATTCGAACGACCCCACTACCTTCCGGTATTTTCTTCCTTCCACTTGCCGCATCGCACTGTTCGCGGATTGGGCGACCGGCGAACCGCCTGCGATGAATATCAAGAAGGCTATCGAGGATCGGTCTCCAGATTACACAATACATCTCGGAGACACCTACTATGCAGGTTTCGAAGACGAAATTCGGCACAACTTGATTGCCTGCTGGCCCGGTCAAGTCCAATATGGGAAGTCTTTCGCTCTCTGTGGCAACCACGAGATGTACAGCGGCGGAAACGCTTACTTCGATCTGCTTCCGCTGTTTGGGCAATCCGCTAGCTTCTTCAATTTGGGCAACCGATGGTGGAAATTTATTGGACTGGATACGTCTTGGTGCGAGCGGGGCGGGGATGCGCCCGCTAGCTCTTGGGGTGAGTTGCAAGAATTGCAGCTACCTTGGTTGAAAGCCCAGATCGCAGATGCGACAAGCACAAATCCGTCGGCCAAAATTATTCTGCTCACCCATCACCAACTTTTTTCAGCTTTTGACGGGGATGCACTAGGGCAGCGCTTGAAGGAACAACTTGGCGCGATGCTCACAGACGGCAGCATCTACGGATGGTTTTGGGGACACGAGCACCGGTGCATCGTGTACGGCAATGCTGCACCATACACATTCAAGGCTCGTTGCATTGGGCATGGCGGCTTTCCTTGCCCTCCCTGCACCGAGTCTCCATCGAACGCTAGCCGCTACCCAATCCGATGGCGAGAGGAGCGCTGCGAACCATCCAATGCGTGGTATGGCATGCGCGGTTTTGTTCTGCTCACCGTGCAGGACTCCGAGATCAAGATTGAATATGTTGATCAGACCGGGGCGACACAATACACCGAGGTGTGGTCCTAATGTACCGGACAGACGTTTGTGGCAGTGCCAATTACCGTAGGTGTGAGTCGCGCCTTTTTCAATTCAGCACGAAGTTGCGCTCCGCAATCTCGGAATCTTTCATCGGAGATAAAGAAGGCGCTAGCTTCGTCACCGGTTCAGTGCATTCTGTGCATTCTCGTGATGGTAGCCGAATTCAGTGACTCTATCCAATTCTGGGTGACGACTCTGATGGGAAGATGTTCGGCGGGCCTACCCCGGACCCAAGATCAACTAACGGGGGCGATTACCCTTCGCCCGGGTTAGCGAACGCAGGGCGCGCAACCTGTCGGTCACTCGGATGCGGAACGGAGCAAAATTGGCAGAAAATGCCGCATCGGGTCGTCGGCAGGTCCCGTTCCTCGTCCTCCGAGCTCAAGTGCATCGTTCTTACAGCATAGTAGAATTCGCTGAACTGGAGAACTGGATTCCTGCTCGCGCCAATAGGAGATTCTCAATGACCGAATTCACCGTTAATCCAAATCACCGGGAAGGGAGTCAACCGAGTACAGGCCGGAAGTAGGCGGGCAGGACGGCTTTTGAACCTATTATCCCGGAAAGAGGCCTGACCTATGACACCGCCTTTGAAAAGTGGGCTAACAGGGTTTGGCAGCTCGGTGAAATCCCGAGAGTTCCCTTGCCGATTTTCGGAAGGACATTCTCATTGATGTGTTTAATGAGGCAGGGCAGAAGATCTTTTCTTACAAGGTGTACTGCTGTTGGGTATCGGAATATCAGGCATTGCCGGATCTGGACGCGCAGCCGACTGCTGTGGCAATCGAAATCCATCAAAATTGAAAATGAGGGCTGCGAGCGCGATGCATCGGTTACGGAACTGAAAGAGCCAACGACGGACTGACTTTACAGAGAGGTGCGGCATCTTTGAGCTCTGTTGGGAGGTCACACACCGACCGATGTTAGAGGCTCTATAGGCATACCTAAGACTGTTGAAACTGGCCCATTTGCTCCTGAATCTGGCAGGGACGTATAGAATTTGTTCGAACACAGTCAGCGAGGAGAACTGGCAGGCGTTTCCCTCTGTCGTATTAACTGCAATGCAGCCGGGGTTGCTGCGACCTTCACCGCACTGGAAGAACCGGCTTGTGGGTTCCGGAGGAGGGAGATTTCGCTTCCCGACAGGTGCGAGTCGCGAGTGGGATCGTTGGGGCTGTCAGGCAAGAAGACTATTTGCCCGTTGATGGCATCGGCGTGAAGGTGCAAGGTGTCCCGGTTCCCTGAAGCTGGGGTACTCGATAGAGCGGCCTTCAATGAGGCCGCTTCGCTTGAGCGCAGCTGGAGCGGACGACTGGTGTTGGGATCCGTCTTGTACGAATACGCTACCTGTTCGCAATGCGGATTGCACAGTGAGCTCTCTTCTTGCAGAGTCTTCGTTGGCGCGGCACCTCCGGCACCAGGAGCTGGCGGCTGAGATGTACAGGCAACCAAGAAGGTGATGGGGGCCATTGCCCATAAAGCAATCTTAATGATCTGCATGTAACGCCTCCGCGGCAAGATGCACGCAATCAGGCTCGACCCTGGGCTGGAGGACGGTAGTATCGAGTCGCGCGCGAAAATCCTGCCAAGCACTTCGAACCTCTGCCGCTCGGTCTTGTTTCGAATAGATCTTTGCCAGGACGCAATATGGATCGGCGGCGTTTGACTGGGCCTTGGAGCTTAGTTTCGCATCGGTCTCGGCCTGCTGATAGAGTCCCATCTGATATTCAGCTAAGGCCCGATTTCTATACAGGGCTGCTGTGATTTCGTGACCTTCGGTCGCCGGCCGCTTCAGGGCATCATCGGCCACCTGCAACGCACCCATGGGATCATTTCCCATCAGCAGCAGGCGCGATAAATTGCTGTATGCCCTGACGTGGTTCGGCTCAATCACGATTGCTCTGCGATATTCAACCGCGGCCTTGTCGTATTCATAGGCATTCTCATACAGGGCACCGAGATTAAAATGCGCCCGTATGTTTCCAGGATTCAGGCTGATCGCTTTTGCGTAGTAAGCGCGTGCTGCGTCGGGGTCTGATGATTGCCGCCGAAAGCCAATGTCGTTGTAATAGTTCGCAAGTCGGTTCGGCAGAAATTTCCAGGCGCAAAAGACGATAACAAATAGAACCAGCGTAGCCCATAATTTCATGACCGGTCGATAGCGACCGGCAACACCCAAGCCAACCAAGAAACGGTCCATAGCCTCACGCCCCGCGCTGGTAAACGTGCTTGTAGCGCCAACCGCAAACAGTGCTTGGACAGCTATAGACAGCAAACCGATTTCATCCGGGCCCGAGTTCAACAACCGCCTTGTAAAATCGGTCAAAATAGCGACACTGACGGTCAACAAGAAAAGAGCGGCAACCGTCCATGCAGGGTTCGGAGACGGACGGTACCACCACCAGTTCCGTTTCGGCGGGCTTACCAGACACCGAAGGTCCTCGAACTTAGGACTGTCTGATCCCAAAAGTCCGCTGCTCCGCCGGAGTTCTTGATCCAGAGCTGAGATGCGGGCTATTACTGTTGTTTCAAAGGTTCCTGCTTCTCGCAGAAGCACGGCAAGCCGATCGCGTAGCAATAGCAATTCCCGAGCAACTATCTCGCGGTCTTTCTTTGCCTTAGAAAGGTCGTCCAGCAACGACTCATATCGATCAACGATTAGCTCCAGAGCCGAGGCAGGCACGGAGGAACTTACTGCCATGGACCTCCTTGTTACTGTAAAGGCTACGTCGATTTGGAACTGCCGTCAATGGCATCTCAGAAAGGGTTTTACGCCATTCGCGGAAAGCGGCGAATGGTTGCGGCTGTCCCCCCACAGAGCACCCCGAAAGTTAATACAAACCTGGTTGCTGACTGGTGAGTGTTGATCCTAGGCCCAGTTTGACAAGCTCTACCCAGGTTTTTTGGGGGGCTACATTCTAAGCGGAGCGCTGTGCGCTCGTCGGCGTGGTTTCCATTACCAACTCCACTGGCTAAGGCTTCCCAAAATGAAAGAGAGTTCCCCTCTTCTCAATCGCCGAACCCTCGCGCTGCGTTTTCCAATTCTCTCTTACCCAGCGACAGATACTTGCTGAGCTGAGCTAGAAAAGCCTCGCACTTATAGAACTAGCGCCGCGCCTCTCTCCGGGGTGTAAAATATGCGACGCACGAATACGCCTGCCCTATTATTTTTCTGTGTCATGAGGACGGCGGGCGCCTATGACCGACAGCGAAACTTCGCCCCCGCGCCCCCTTGAAATTCACGGCACTCTGCAGCTGGAGTCCGCTGCTGTCGAAGCCCGCCTAAGAAAAATCGAGGAGAAACTTGAGGAGAGAAACGGCAAGGGTGCATTGACGTGGATCTTGGATGTACTTAAGACTTTGCTGCCGAGCATCGTGCTTGCCATACTTGGCTTCGCCCTGAAGGACACTGTCGATCAGGCTCTTCGTGAGCGCGAAATTCAGCTTGCCGCGGTCAAAGAAATGGAGACGCTGGTCCCCGATCTACAGAAAACTGATCTTGTCAGGGCTGACGCGCAGGCCAAAGCCGCTCAACTCGCCGCCTTTGGCCGCTACTCGGTTCCGTTCTTCGTAAACATCCTTGAGGTCGGCAACCAGAACGCCGGAGTTGGCGCTGAAGACGGCCTGCGCATGGTTGCTAGGTCGGAGCCCCAGGTAGTTTGCTCTGCACTCCAGATTGTAATCAAGAACCGCACAGGTTTATTCCGCTGGCAGACTCACCTGTCGGCCTTGGAGATCCTGGGACAAGCAAGCTGCACTAAAGCATGCCGCGATGTGGCCAGCTTCCGCGACACCATGTCGTCGGTGAACAACTACCAGAAGTGGGTGCCTTCGCCGCCGATGCAAACGGAATACGACAAGGTGGCTAAACAAGCTTCTGACACGTTCGAGCAACTGAACCGGGTTGCACCGGGCGACTGCAAATGACAACAAGCCCGGGAATCCTTTCCCTGGAGGCGAGAACCAATGTTCCAGAATGCAGTGCACTCAGCCAACTGGATTCGGAATGCCATTGCTGCGGCTGCCCTCACCTGCGGAGTGGCCCACGCCCAATTGACCAACTGCAAGGATCCCGGCCCTCCGGACGTATTCAAGATTTTTGTCGACGAAGTACGGGCAACTGGCGGTTCTACCGGCAGTGCTAGGGTGCGGGAAAAGGTGCAAGGAATTCACAAATTTCTTTCCGAGAATCTGAAGGCCTCGTCGGGCGACATTGCATCAGTACGCGACTGCGGAAAGCGGTTTCCCAGTGATTCCGCCGACTTCGACAATAAAGAATTTGACGGACTCGACAACCTGCGTGTAGTGCTCGAGGTCTGGGGCATGTTGGATGATCCGGTCAAAGGATCGGGCAGTCTTGGATTCGCCCTAGTACCCGCGCGGCCCATCGCTCCGCCGGCCGTTTATGTTGTCCCCAGCGCAAATCTGCTGAATTCGCTACGTCAGGGAAAACAGATGAGCGCCTTCGCTCCCCTGGTTCTCGGAATTCGCCAATACCAGAACAAAAATTATGCGGATGCCGTCCCTCTGCTTTGTGCCGGCACGCAGCAACTGAATTCCGTTCTAACTGGCCAGTCCGCGCTCGGCGACGACGCATTTCGCACTCGCCAGCGAGAACTCATGAAGAAGGTCAAGGAAATCACCGACAGCGCCATACGGGAAGCCAGAAGAACGCCCGGCAGTCCCTTCGGGCTATGGAATCCCACGAGCGATGGAACCTTCCTCTGTCCGGACTAGGAGTAACTATGCCGTCCCCAGGATCTGCACGAACCTGTTTTCTGACAGTGCTCATGGTTTTGCTGTTCACCCGCTTGACACAGGCTGGCATGGCTCACCGCGATTGTCGCTTCCCCATGGTCTTCGAAGGCGCCGCGGTCAATGTCGTTGTGCTTCCTTATAGCTACGCGGGACGGAACTATTCCCTCACTAACCTGGGTAACCGGCTTTCCTTGCTTGTCAAACTGGATGTCCTCTCTCACATTCTGGAATACGGCAGCGTCGGTGCCGTACAGATGGAAATGCCTGAAGGCGTGCCAAGCGATGATCCTTCATGCCTGCCTGAGACGGTCTTGCCCATCCTGCTTGGAACCCACGCTCCCAACATGGCCTTGGCCGGGATGTTTGCGAACACGCGGGGATCCGTGAATGCGTTACGTCCTGGCCACGGACTCGTGCTGGTCTGGGGCCTGCTCTATGAGGAAGGCGATGACATTTTTGCCCAGACTTACGTGCGTTTCTTGCGGCGCGACATCAACGAGGCGATCGAATTTCAAGCAGGCGGATCCTCGTTGTCCGCCAAGCCCAGTTCACAGCTGCTCGCCTTCATTCCGCAGAAGTTCACCCAGAGCGAACTGAAGCAGATGGAGGATAGCTACAGCAGGGCAGACTACGTTCGCGATGAGCCCAACGACAGTGCTCGGGGCGACCAACTCCCCCAGCTGGTTGCCAAATGCGCCGGCTATGGCTGCGACGACTCTCCCGTCCACGCCGGATTCTACGTGCAGGAAAAAAGAGGCGAGTGGATCCGCATCCAGTATATGGATCCGACGAAAGGCCAACAAAAAGAAGGGTGGATCCATTCGGCTGGCGGACTTGCGGGCGCACCCCTCGAGAAGATCCTTCCCGAAATCAAATTCATCGAGGGATGCGCCGGGTATCTTCGTCTGCGCGTGGCCGACGCGGAGAACACGCCGCAGATGCCTGCTGCTCCAGCGCTCGCCGTGAATCAACTGAATGGGTTCGTGCGGTCCAACGATAGCCAGCCTGACGATATCGCCAAAGCCGTAGCCCTGCAGTTGGCGGGAGCGGTCGAGTACCTTTCCGGACGCGGTCAGGTTGAGTCTCTCATTAAGGCAGCTGATGATTTCGAGCGCGCCCGCAAGATGATTCCCTACGACCCCAATGCTATCACTCTCGCGGTCGGCGCGCAGGTGGCCGAGGAGTGGCGCCAGAAAGGACGGTTCGAGCAAACCGTGCTCAAGGCTGAGCGAATGTCCGCGGCCAGCGCCCTCAGTTCCGATAAAGCCGCGCTCGCCAACCTGAACAGTCTCTATCGGCTCCTGCTGAGCAGTCCGGAGCCGGCCTCTGCGGCGGACAATCTCACAAGAGCAGAGTTAAAAGAAAGAATGGAGGCATTAAAGCGTGTGGCCGCTCCCAAGTAGCTGCAGCGGCACCAGGCGCGTATATAGAGTAATCCCGCGAATGCCTCAGGTCGGCGTAAGCAGGTCGTCCTGTCACGGGGATCCAACAAGTCGTCAATCTACTTGCCGGTTGAAGTTCCGACAGATAAGTTCTCAGACTGGAGTTTCAAGAACCTAGCAGCTAGAGAAGTAGTAGGAGAGCAGCGATCGACGCGGCCGTCTGCTGATCGTATATCGTGGGCGAGAGAACTCTGAGTGTTCCCTGGTAAGAGTAGTTGCGTCCGAGGAAGTCGCTGTGGCTGAACTCGAAAGTGTACGTTCCTACCGGCAGTGTGGCATTGAGGTCTGGAGATGAACGTGTTAGGAAGCCCGGAATTGTCCAGTGGAAGTTGGCCGCTACAGATGCCAAATTTGCGCCTCGTGCTTCCCAGGCAGAGCGCAGGGCAATGGCGTTGGTGGATCGTACTACCGTGGTTCCAACGAACTCTGCGACCTGCCCAGTCTCCGGATAAAGAATGTGCACTGCGAGCCGGTCGAGCTCTGATAGCCCTGTATTGTCGTAGTTACCGTTGATCCCACAGGTGAGGAACTGATAATGCATCACGGAGAACCTGTCATACGGGGTCATAAGCCCGTCGAAACGGTGCCCCCGAATCCCGGGGCAGTACAAATCGTCGTGTCTACGTCGCTCCGTATATGCTCATGGGCAAGACCCAACGCGTGGCCAAATTCATGCAACGTGTGGTTCAAGTAGGCTACGCCACCCGAGCCATCATCCCCGAGCTTCAAGTTGTAGACGCACGCTCGCGCATTAGGCAAATCGTTCGGGAAATTGGAGAAGCTTCCCCAATCGCCCGTGTTAACCTCGGTACAGCCTTTTCCCGGAACTTGTGAAGTAGTACCATCAACGCTTGTGGCCGGAATTACGATGCGAATATCGCCGTCGTAGAAATCATTTCCATTCTGCTGAGTCGTAGGCGGGGAGCAGGTACCCAGAAAATTGAACCGAATGTTTGCCGCAAACTGATATTCCCGGATGTAAGTCAGAATCTGCTGGACACGCAGCGGGCGCGAGGTAACGGCATCCCCGACAAAACACACCGTGATCGGGTTTGATCGTACACCCGCACCTGCGTAAACACCGGCAAAGCAGCCAATCGACACCGGGAAGCCGAACAGCAACGCGCCACCCAATAATGCTACGTGTGATCGCATGGTGTCACTGTCCAAAACCTACTGCGCGAATGAGTCGGCAATCGTTGGTTTGACATCCGATGGCGGCTCCGCTGGGTCAGCTGGATCGTACAGAATTGTCGGAGTCCTGCCTGCAACTTGCGCCGCCGTGATCACGCTCAGAACGCGCGCAGCATGCGCCGAGTCCTGCGTGGACACGGCAAAGAAGACAACGCCGCCAATTGCGGCCGCGCATTTGACGTGAACTCGAACCTGATAAGTCATGATTTGGACTGGCGTGCAAGAAACAAAGGTTTCTGCTGCTTGCGCCCGCGTGCTGCCCAGCACCATCCCCAAAACAAACAGACAGAAAGTCCTGGCAGCCAGCGGGAGTTTGCATCGCATCGTGTCGTCCTCCTATTCTTGAAACTTGCAAGAACCCCGGATCACTTTGGGCGGCTCTGCGGCACTTGATCATCAGGATTAATTCGCCGCGCTCGGCCAAAGTCCTCAGCGGCGCCCTCTCTATCTCCTAACTCAAGCCGAAGAGCGGCTCGCGTGACGTAAACATCTGTGCGGTTGGGGTCGATTCGGAGTGCCTCGTCGTACTCCTTAAGTGCTGCCTGCTTCCTGCCCTGTTTGCAATAGACCTTTCCCCTGTAGTAATAAGCATCCACGTTTCGAGGATCGAGACGAATGGCCTGCGTGTAATCATCAATTGCACCCTGAAGGTCCCGGTACTCAACTCGCGCGAATCCGCGCTGAACGTAGGCAGGGGCATCGTCTGGGTGCTGGCGGATTATTCGATCGAGCTTCTCGATCCGTAAGCGAACTGTCTGGTCGAAGTCGTTAGCTGCCGCGGAATCATCCCCCAAATGAGAGGCAGCCAGGGTTGCCGAAGCCAGTCGGTTCAACTGTCCATCGGTCGCGCAGAAAAACTGCTGCATGGTTCCCATGAAATGCCGCCTGGATATGCGCCGGAATCTCCCTGGGATAGAGGTTTTCATGAGCCCCCTCCAGAACATGGACTTTACGTAGAGCCGCCCGAAGTCCCGGTACCGCAGCAGCGTGAGTGAACGTCGCCTCAGGGGTGTCGCATTCCGAACGATAAGAAAACTGCTCTTCGAGAGGCGATGCGAGCAAATTGTGCTCCGGCCAGCGGGGCCGGTCAATTGCAAAGAGGGATGTGGCACCTTCAAGGCGCTGATTGAGTCTGTGGAAAGCACCGGGTGTTCCAAAACGGCGTAACCCACGCCATGTCCGGCCTCTTCCGTTAATAGTAGCAAAATCTCGGCCGGCGCCAAGGTTCGAAACGTGCATTTAGACGCCGATGGTGTAAGGAGGAGCGAACTCAGGAACTCCGGCGCGCTTGCCGGCGATCCAGCGCAGGACGTACACCTTTTTGGGATCAGTCAAACCGTGAGTTATCGAATTGGGAATCACTTCGAGCAGAGTATGAGCGCCGAGATCCTTGTAATAGTCGATGTCGGGCTCCACTTTCACGCAAACCACGCCGTCGATTTTCTTCGTGTCTTTCTCATGGAACGTGAGCTGGACATTCGCTTCGCCGAACTGGATCTGCTTGTAACTCGAGGTGGCATCGGGATGGAAGAGTCCTGGACTCGGTTCCGGCGCGAATTCCCCCTCCAACGACGCCCGGCGTACCTGATCGACCATGGACCGATCCGCATAGCCAAAAAAGCGGTCTTGGGCCAGAGACTCGTTCCAGAGTATCTCCTTGAAGTAATCGAGCGGGGTCTTCGACGGTAGCTGGATGGCCTTCATGGCGGTGATAAGGTTCAGAAGAGATGCTAAAGCGGCTGGCTTCGTCTGCCGCAAGTCCTCATAATGCGCTTGCGCTTCCGCGTCGGAACTGCCGGTCGCGATGAAATTGGATGCGACCGCATCGGCAGACTTGAGCGTATTCCAATCGATGAACTGAAAATTCGCGTTGTCCGGGATGAGCATCAGATCCACCAGTGCTACAGCCTTGAGCGAAAGCTTCACGGGAGTGAAGCCGGCGTCGACATATGCTTTGCCAGAGGCGAGCACGGTACAGTTATCCTGGAGGTTGTCGCGATACGGCAATCGAAACAATGTGGTTGGTGCCGGCTTGTAGTCATCGAAGAGCTGGTTTTGGAATCCATCGAAAATGCGAATCAGGAACTCCCCTTTACCGATCAACTGCCGGGTGGCGTCGTAAACGCTGACAACCATGGTGGCTTGATCGGTCCGCGCACTCGCTTTCTGCGTTTTGGCTGTGGGCATTATGTACCTCCGTCGGGGGGACGAAATCAAGCTCACGTCACAATTCTCTGTAACGCTCTCGGAATGCAGACCAGAGGGATCGTGCATTTGTATTGACGTCTTACCACCGTACCTACCTAGATCGCAACAGCAGCTCTCACAGATTCGCGCTTCGCGCTAAAGCCTTGCCAGGGGACGATAAATTCCGCTAAGCGTTGCCTCGCGGCATTCGTGGTTTCTGGGGGTACAAGCAGCCCCGTGTCGTACCGGCATACTAGATATCGGCCATACTTGAGTCAAGGACATGATCATCTACTGGGAAATGGGCGTTCTATATCACACTTGTCAAACGTACGCTCATTCAATTTCTTGGCTTGTCGACGGCCGAAAGGTCGGTCAAGCAAGTGTTTTGGTGCGGGCCAATGTTTCCAAAAGTCGACCAGAAAAGCGCCAATAATAAGGCAAGCCGTATTTTTCACAATATTCAACGGAAATGAAAATCCATGGTCAATTCCCACCAGGGTAGGCCGTGGATCATGCAGCTAGCCGGTCAGCGGAGCTGGTCATATACGAGGCAGGGCAAGCTTTAAGCCAGCATCTTGAGGACTGCTTTCACTAGTTCGTCCGCTGGAGTGACGAGTAGGACGACGGGAACCAAGGGCAAGACAGCTGCTAGCGCGAGTGCGATCAACGTGTTCTTGTTGACGGGCACCGGGTGCATATCGCGTACGATGGCAAAGCTGTTGCTGAGATCAGCGAGCGACTGAATATCAGAGCTACCCAACAGAGTTTCACCTTCGGGTTTTCTGCGAAGCCACTTCTCGTCGAACGACTGGGTATAGGTGTTAGCAAGAGCTCCATAATCCAGGATGCCTTGCCGCTTCACCCTCATGAGAATAGGGGACATGATCAGCAAGGGAGAGACGAGGGTCAGAATCGCCATGACGACATAACCGACGATGACCAATTTAAGGCTGCTGAGAGTAGCGCCCTGATAGGTAATTGCGTTGGCCACCTGACCCGCGATGACAACACCACAAGCGAACACGATCGAGCTGAGCCGGCGCTGTCCCTCGGAAAGGAAACCCAAGCCGGCCGTCTGATCGGGATGGGTGGGTACAAGTTGCAGATTCACGCGCGAGACTCGCGAAAGGAAGGACGACCAGAGGAAGATCCTCCACAGCCAACGCCATAGTAGGAAGCGAAAAATGGGCGAGCTGATTGTGGCAAACCACGTACCGGCCAGGCTCAGGCTTTCCCCTGTTGCCGTCCCCACGAAGTGCCAGTTGGAAACTCCGGTCATGAGCACTTCTGCATGCCGCGCTAAGAAGGACTGAAGAAACACGATGGTTAAAATTATCAATTCTGGCAAGATCCGATCGCGAAGCCGCATGACCTTCTTGAGGACGGCTTCAAATGAAGGCAGATCTGCTGCCTTGACCAGGCCGGACTCGACGAAGTGAGCAACAATGGCCCGCACCCGACGTTCGATTCCGATCTCGGCCAGAACCAGTATTGGAAGCGAAATTAAAAAGCGCGCGTTGACTGCAAAGTCTCGGAGAAAGGGAATCTGGAGGTTGCGGTTGTAGGCGAGACCTTGCATTAGGGACAAAATGAGAAGCGGCAACCAGCACACTGACATCAGAATCAAGGCTCTGAACGCGACACTCCGTCGCTCATCGCCCGCTACGCCGAAGCGAACCTGCAGACGATACAGTGGCCCGCCACGTATAACAGAAAAATCCTCCGCCAGCGAGGAGCGTAGCCCGGGCATCCCGACCAGCTCGATCTGCGGTTTAGGAAGAGAAGCCATCAGCTCCCGTGATCTCCTTTCATGCCATGACGAACTTACATCCTATTAAAGAATTGGGGACTGGCATTTGTACCAGTTAGAGACTTGACCGAGTGCCTATTATCGGGCATGACTCTGGTCGAATCCCTCTTGCAGAATCACCGCCGTAAAGGACACATCGCCCATCTCACCTGGGGGCGAGCTGGCACAAAGCCGGAGACCATTCATCAAACTGTCTGACGAAGCAAGTGGGGTTGTTGTTCAACATTGGAGGATGATCTATGAAATAGTCATTTGCATCGCCGTTCACGAGTACCGCGGCGCTTGACTCTGTTTCGATCTGAATTCCTCCCGATTGAGCGGAGAAAGTATTGTCCCGCCGGCGCAGAGTGAACTCCAATCCAGGATTGTCTTCTTTACGCAATAAGACTTCGCGCCTCTCTGAAGTAAAATCGTACTTGCTGACAATCACCACATGCGGCCCGGGTATAGTCTGAATTTCTCTTATCGGACCTTTGCCGCAAGATTTACCATCAATAGAAATCAGGGCATCCGGCGGTGTCACTCTAATCCGGATCTTGGCGTCTTGCGCTACCAACATGGATGCGGCAGCGCTGTTAATGGTAAGCAGAAGCACTTGCAAGACTGGACGGAACTTCACCGTTTCCCCCACCCTGAGCCAGAGCCTGCTTGCAATGTGGTCAATTGTTTCCCTTTCCTCCGCCACGGGCATCTAATCGCTCTTCCGATACTAGCCCCGGATCGCAAATCATCAGCCACTCTGCACCTTTGTGCAATGGTCTTCGCTGGCGTCCTCGCGGTCTCAGACTCGAATCGAAGGTCGCGGTATTTCACAACCGGTGCCGCAGCAAGCAAGCATGGACCGAGGTGAGGTCGCACCCTTCCAGCTATGCAGCGCGTGCAGAAACCATCCCGCGGCGTGCTCTCCTTATCCTTGGTATCTGACCAGCAGCAAGAACATGCAAACGACAAACCCGATGAGGACCAGGGAATATAAACTCTCTTGAGACGAATACGCTGTCCCATCTTTTAATGTGCGCTGTGGATGAAGATGGGCCTGCGTAGGGGGGCGAGAGATTCGCGGTAGGAAGTGGGACAGTCTATTATAGGTACCTGATTGCATCCCAAGCGTCTCTACCTCTTACCCGAAAGCGTGTTGCGCCCGCTCGCTCCTCATAACGCGACGCATGCCAAGCTTTCACGAGCTACCTGCCTCTAACACTTTTGTAGGAGGAGAGCTCCCGAATGCCAACTGTCAGCTTTGACAGTGCCTGGGAACGTCAACCTTGATTCTTCACACGTATCCCAAATCGCCATTCACGCGGCGCTATGCGCCTACCCAACGTGGCAATGCCGCCGATCTGCCAACGGCAACGGATGAGGTCCGCACCTCTGAGGATCACGCGGACCCTGCGCACAGTCCCAACGGCGACCGCCCGGCCACCCGGTGGGTATCAAGTAACTGCTATCTCTGCCGCGATCCAGATCGGCTTGGCGCAGCCACTTCTTCGCCCTGCTTCACCATGTGTAATGCGCCGTATACGTAATCGTCTTTTCTCCATCCGGCGGAAACGTCACTCGGTACTCGATTCTTGCGGTCCGCCTTTCGGTAGGGATCGGGCTTTGGCGAGATGTCCCAAGTAATCCAAGGGTAGAGGAATTGGAGGGTTTCTTACATCGATCAAACGATTACCTGGGGATAGCCTAGAAGGCTCTTGACTGGTGCACTGATAGAAATGACAGTTGAGCAGCTATGACCCCCTGGCTACCCTCAGACTCGATATTGTTTGGCTTCAGCACGAGATTTCGGAAAATGTTTCAATCACACCACACTCACGAACATGCCCGATTGCGGACTGAATTTCGAAAGCCAACTTAGGGAGGAACTATGCAGAGACGTCGGATAACGATTCTGGCAATAGCTGGTCTGGCGGCCATGTGCTTACTAGCGTCATTTTCATCTTTTGGCGCAAGCGGCGACAAAGTCAAAGCCAAAGGTATGATCGTTTCTCGCACCGGAGAAACCTTGATCGTCAGTGGCGCGCAGGGGAAGGTCACTCTGGTCCTAACCGATGACACAACTACGAAAGATGACAAAGGCCTGTTTGGGTTGGACAAGGAAGAAATGTCCAATGTTGTGCTGATACCCGGGCTCAAAGTAGACGTAGACGGAACGTCCGATGACCAGGGGCGGGTTGTTGCCAAGACTATTACCGTGGATGGCGACGATCTGGAAACGGCCGAGATGATCCAGTCCGGCTTGCAACCCACCGCAGAGCAAGTGGACGCCAACGTGCGGGCCATTGGGGCAAATCGCCAGGATATTGCAGCGAATAAAGTGCAGCTCGCTGCTCAGAGGGAGAATATCGAGACCAACCAGCAAAATATCGCGGCCAACAAGCAGCAGATCGAAGAGAACATCAAGGACATCGAGGAGAACACGAAACGGTTTATGGCCTTGAGTGAGTACGCCGTCAAGGGCGAAGCGACCGTGAAGTTCCAGGTAGGTAGCTCGACGATTTCGTCGAAAGATCAGGAACAACTGAAGAGTTTGGCCCAAACTGCCACTGGTTTCACGGGATACATTGTCGAGGTGACAGGCTATACGGACTCGACTGGTAGCGCCGCGATGAATACCAAACTCAGTGAGGATCGCGCAAAGGCGGTCGTCACTTACTTAGCCCAGCAGTGTAATGTGCCGATGCGGCATATCGTAGCGCCGGGTGCGATGGGAGAGTATGGAGCTGCGGCTTCCAACGAGACTAAGGCAGGCCGGGGCGAGAACCGCCGCGTTGAGGTTAAGGTCCTGGTCAACAAGGGCATCGCCGGTAGCTAGCAGTTAGTGTTTAAGAAGAGAAGCAGGTGCGCTATGTCCGCGCGCTGCTTTGCTTCCCCGAAAGCAGCGCGCAAAATCTTAAGCAACTTCGCGAACGAATCCCTCGCTACAGCACCGCACATTCTGCCTGACACGGCACCTGACGACTGAGGACTCCACCTGTATTTTTACCAGCTGACATCAGCTAGTCTCCGACCTAATGTGCCTCTCGAAAACCTCGATGGGACGGGAATTATGCTTCTCTCATTCTCTTCTCCGATGCTCATTCCTGGTATGGCACGTTTTGCCACTCTGTCCTCGGTCTTCCGTTCGCGCTCTTCCCTCCAGATCGAGGACCTGGCGCTACGCCACCAAAGCGGCGTGCTGCAGCGCGCCGCGAGAAAGCGTCCGGAATTAGCGCCCTGGGGACCGCCTGTTGGGTCTGGCTGTCCCGCATCTGGAGCGGCTGGTGCTCGGTGCTGGCCATCGTGAAGCCAGAAACCGTCGTGGCCTGTCAGCTCGGCTTTCGCCTGTTCTGGACCTGGAAGGTGCAGCGCGGCCGACCGGGACGCCGCGTCGTTTCTCGCGAGGCTCGAGCTCGCCAGCCCAGTCACTTTTGCGGCAACTACGTTTACGGCGCCAGCGCTGGACTGCGCAGATAAGAAGCCTTCTCAAGATTCGCCGAACCTGACATATTCGACAACCGTACGACGTGCTGTTTCTCTAACCTAGAACGCAAACCTCAGCGCCAATTGTCCGACGCGAGGATTCACAGCCGTGCTGCTGATGACGCCGAACGTCGGCGACTTGAAATTGGTGTCGGGGTTTGCAAACTGCGCATGGTTCAGCGCGTTGTAAAACTCAGCACGGAACTCAAGACTGCTCTTCTCAACGAGCCGATTCAGCGTCACAGTTTTTGAGAACGTGAGATCCAGGTTTGCTTGCCCGGGACCGTCTACGAGCCCTGTCGCGCTGTTCCCAAACGCTGTCCCGATGCCATCGGCACCGATTATTCGCGGACTGGTAAAGCAGGCCATATTGAAATAGCCGCTTAGTTTCGACTCGACCGAACCTCGCTTCACCAATTGACTTCTCGAGCACGTGCCGCTGAGTTGTGCCCGGTCCTCGCTCATTCCGAAGACGTTCGTAGAATTTGTGTCGGCGATGGTAAGAGCGCTGCCGGACTGAATGGTTGCTATTGCAGCCAGGGACCAATTGCCCAGGACGGCTCGTCGCACGCCGCTAGACGGGCTTGGAAGGGTCCACGTAGTGCTGAAAACGAACCGGTGTGTGCGGTCGAAACTTGCCCGGCCCCATCGCTGCCTGGGAGAGTTTTGGTCTCCCAACGTCAGTGCGTTTCCTGACGATGTTGAGTTGATGTCGGCGCCATCCGTGTCCAACGTCTTGGAGAAAGTGTAAGAGGCGAGGAATTGAAGACCATGCCTTAACCCCTTCATCAGGCTCCCCTCAAGGCCGTTGTACCAGGAGCTGCCCTCGGATTCCATTTCCACAAGGGAGTCTGGAGGCACGCCCAGGATGGGGACCCGCAATGGGATATTTGCAACCGTGTTTGCAGTCACTCCCCTGATTGGATTGTTCGCGGAGGCAGGCAACGCCTGATTCAGAGAGCGCTGAAGTACCAGATGTGTGCCGCGAGTACCCACGTATCCAATTTCCAAAAGCCAACCCTGGTGTAGTTCAGCCTGAACATTCAATGCATACTGTTGAATTACAGCGGGCCGAAAACCGGGTGCAATTGCGTATACAGTTGTGGTTGTAGTGGGAGAATAGGCGGGAAACAAGGGAAAAGACTCCGACTTGGGAAACGGCTGGGGGAAAGGCGCTTGAAATGTTGCATTTGCATTTGACGGGCCAGCATTCAACCGAAACACAGAGAACGGAGCGCCAAACACATTTTGATAGAAAGCTTGGCCGGTAGGCCGCGAGTAGTACGTGCCATACCCGACTCTCAGCAGCAGCCGCGTTCTCTTGGGTAAGACTTGCCACGCAAACCCAATTCGTGGAGAGATCGTGTCTTGTCCCGCACCATGATTGCCGAAGGTGTTGTTCGCGCGCACCACACCCGCAGGAAGAATGCCTGGAAAGTTCGAAGCTACAACGTAGCCTGCCACGCTCCCTCCTGGCGGAGGGTTGGGATCAGCTTTGCCGATGTCGAAGCTTGCGTTTCTGCCCAGCCTGTCTCCGAATTGGCCTAGACGCTCGTAGCGCAAACCAATATTTAAAGTGAATGACTTACGAACTCTGTAGCCATCGTGTGCGAACCCGGCGCCCTCCCACACCCTGTATTCCCGATTTGACAGCCCGAAGTCATCAAATGAGGCAAAAACATTGCTGAATCCGGTACCGTTGCCACCTGCGCTGAGGCCCAGTAGGAAATCCGGCCAGCTCAGAAACTGCAAGAATGATCCGAGTCCAACGAGATTGACATTGTCCTGCAACCGGGTGAATGATCCTCCCAATCTTACCGTGTGGGCCCCACGAACAAAACTGAGATCATCACTAAAGACAAAACTATTCTGGGCAATCATTCGTGGAAAACCGGAGGCAAGACTGGCGGAACCAAGAATTTTCATGCTGGGGAGCTCATTATTGTGGCTCATTTCTCCTTCGGCAACTCCAATATCCGACCACTTGAACGGTGTCCGGGCCTCAGTGTTGGTCCTGGTGCCGGTATACCCAATTCGTGCCTCGTTGAGCCAGGCGTTACGGAAAGTGTAGGTGTGGGCAAGAGAAAAGACTCTGAAACCAGAATCGCTGGGACTTGGAAAGCCAGGGATGTTACCCGCTGGATTGAGACCATTACCCGGAAACGTTACTGTCTCATCATCATCTGCCAAGAAGAAGCGGGCTGCGATTTTGCTTTTCGCTTCAACCACGTAATCAATGCTGGTGGAGAACTGGTTTTCATTGAAATGGCACGGATCCGTGAAGACCGAGAAGCCTTGCTGCGCAAATGGTTTTGTCGGGTTCACGGTTTGTGGTGTAGGGATCAGTAACGTTCCGTCAGGAAGTTTGAGGTTCAATAGGGCCAGAGCCACGGGATTGATGTTGGACCCGTCGGACTTGATCGCCGCACCCCCATGTGCGCCAGTCATGCCGCCAAACATCTGGCCGAGTCCGGTGGGTGTGCGGTCATTCGTGAGCGGCGGTTGGCTGAGGCTGGCAGCGCAAGCAGTCCTCGACTGACCAGCAGCAATGCCGTTAACCTGGGGCGTCCCCTGATACGATCCAAAGAAAAGTAGTTTGTCCTTATCGATCGGTCCACCCAGCGCGAAGCCGAACTGGTTCTGCTTGAGAACAGGGCGCGCCTGGCCTGTTTGGTTCAGAAAGAAATCGTTCGCGTTGAGAATCTCGTTGCGGAAAAACTCGAACACTGCCCCATGGAAATCATTGCCGCCGGCTTTTGTAATCACGCTGACGTTGGCACCGCCGTAACGGCCGAAGGCTGCATCGTAGAGCCCTGTTTGTACCTTGAACTCCTCGATGCTATCGGGGTTGGGAATCGGGATTCCGCCACTGGCCGCGGCACTACCCTGGACATCGCTCACGCTAATTCCGTCCACCAGGAAATTGTTGTCGTAGGAACGCGCTCCGTGCACGTAAATGCCATCATTGGATTTGGCAATCTGCGACAACGCGGTTCCACCGGATCCAAGCTCTCCAGCGTTGTGGACTCCGGTTACAACCCCTGGAGAGAGACTTGCGATTTGGGCAAAATTCCTTGTAACCAGTGGTAAGCCGCTGACCGCCGTTTGATTGACTACTTTTCCGAGAGCGGAATTTTGGGTCTGGACCATCGCCGGCTCTTCATGTACCTTTATGCTTTGCAACACGGTTGCCAGTCGCAGATGCAGTTCGAGGTGCACCACTTCAGTCACCCTGATGTTTATCGTTGCACTTGCGGTGAGGGTGTCGGACCCGGTTGTGCTAGCTTGTACCTCGTACCTGCCAGGGGATAGCAGAAGAAAGTTAAACCTCCCACCGTTGTCAGAGGTGCCAGACTCAGTTGCGTTGGTGTCCTGGTTGGTGAGACGGACGACCGCACCCGGTAAAACGGCTCCGGTTGGGTCGAGAGCCACTCCGGTGAGTGCTCCAGTCGAAGCTGTTTGACTTTGTACGCTGCTGGAAATCAGCACAGCACTCGTCAGGATTATCAGGAGGGCTGACCAGCGGCAGCGCCGTCGATAGTGGTACTCATGTAAACCAGGGCTCACAAACGACCCTCACGGTGCAAGCTCCTTGCGCTCCTTGCTCTCCTTGCGACGTACCATTTGGCATTCGCACGAAGGAGCTCTTTCTTGGTTTTCAGAACCAGATCGGTGATGCGGCGACCGGGAGCAAGATTGTATTGTCCTTCTGTCGCGATGAGGCGTTGTTCCGCTTGTAGTGGAGCAACACCACGTGAGGTGACGATTAAAGTCACGCTAGCATTTGAAAGAACGCCACCAATTTTGACTCGCAATTTATACAGAGGTAACTGTAAGTTCTGCCAGTAGGCTGTAAACTAACATTTTTGCCAGATGTTCTATTACAAACTTCATTGGCGCCAGTTACGGGTTTTAACATGCCTACCGCTGAGGATTACAGCACCGTGCCCCGGTTTTTCTATCTTGAACGGCAGGCCAGGCGGCAGCAAGACCGAAGGAGAGTTAGGGGAGGGGTAAGGCTAACCTGGTTCCTGGTTGTAGTCGTGGCAACCTCTCTCCTGCCGCCATCGACCGCCGCAACAAAGGCAAAAGAGCTCCGGCGTGTCCTTCTCCTCAATGTCTTTAATCCTCTCTCATCACCCGGCGTCGCTGCTCTCGATGACGCGATAATGGCTGCTCTGGAGAGATCGCCCTTCCAAATTGAGCTTTACACCGAGGATCTGGAGCTGACCCTCTTTCCGGATGAAGCTCACCAGAAGCAATTCCGTGAGTGGTACGTCCGCAAGTATCGCGATCGCAAGCCCGACGTAATCATTGCAGTAGGACTCGAACCAATCAAGTTCATGGTGGAATCGCACAAGAAGTACTTCCCGGAGACACCCATCGTATTTTGTGGGAGTACAGAGGAGATGCTGGGCCAGCTGAGGCTCGACTCCGACTTCACTGGTGTGTGGGAAGTGGCACAGCCCGAGAAAACTCTGATGGCAGCACTGCAACTCCAGCCTGGAACGAAGCACGTGGTGGTGGTTGGTGGTGTGGGAATATATGACCGGTACTTGGAGGCCATTGCCAAGGAGAGTTTTCGCAACTATGAGTCGCATTTTGATTTCAATTATCTTACCGACCTTGACATGCCCACGCTGCTTGATCGCCTGAAGCACCTTCCGAATCACACCATCATCTATCACACCTCCATCATGCAGGATGCGGCGGGAACCCGCTTTATTGATGCGACTCAATCAGTTCCACTGGTTGCGAGCGCTGCAAATGCACCGGTGTTCGTCGTGGACGACGTGGACCTCGGAAGGGGAACAGCTGGTGGTTACTTGTTAAGTTTCTCCGCCGATGGAAAGGTTGCCGGCGAGATGGTGGTGAGAGTTCTCAACGGGGAGAAGCCACAGGACATTCCTATCGCGAGAAGCTCCAACGTTTACATGTTCGACTGGCAGGCCCTACGGCGCTGGGGCCTCAAAGAGAACGATCTCCCCCCCCGCAGCATTGTCCTCAACCGGCGGCTGACCGTCTGGGAATCTTATAAGTCATACATCATTGGCGGCATTTCCCTGCTCTTGTTGGAGACACTTCTCATTTTCGGTCTGCTGTGGCAGCGGGCGAAGCGGAGAAAGGCGGAGACTGAGCTGGCGATTACTTACGACCGGCTTCGTCTGACAGTCGAAGCCGGCAGGTCAGTGGGATTGGATTGGGACGTCAAGAGCGGACGAGATTGGCGGTTCGGTGACTTGGAAACCATGTTCGGAATCTCATCTGATACCTATTCCGGGCATACCGAAGACTTTCGCCGCTCCATACACCCAGAAGATCGAGAGCTCGTCTGGAATGCGATTGATGAAGCCAGACAACGCAGAAAACCGTACGCCGCCGAATTTCGTGTTGTTCGCACCGACGGAGCCGTGCGCTGGATCACTGCCAGAGGGAAATTCTATTACGCCCACAATGGCGATCCTGAGCGGATGCTAGGCATGGCGCTGGACGTCACGGAGCGCCGTCGGGCCGAGCAAGCAGTACGCGAGAGCGAGGAACGATTCCGCCTAGTTGCAAACAGAGCACCTGTAATGATCTGGATGTCTGGTCCCGACAAGCTGTGCGACTACTTCAATCAGCCTTGGTTGGAGTTCACCGGCCGGTCCATCGAAGCCGAGCTTGGCAACGGCTGGGCCGAAGCGGTGCACCCGGAAGACTTAGAGATGTGCCTGGATACCTACATGCAGGCATTCGATCGGCGGGAATCGTTCACGATGCAGTATCGGCTGCGGCGGCATGACGGGGAATATCGCTGGGTGTTCGATACAGGCGTGCCGAGATTCAACCCGGACGGTTCTTTTGCCGGCTACATAGGCTCTTGCATAGACGTAACGGATCGCAAGCTGGCCGAGGAAGCTCTGGCCGACGTGGGGCGCAGATTGATTGAAGCCCACGAGGAGGAGCGTACCTGGATTGCCCGAGAGCTGCACGACGACATCAATCAGCGAATCGCTTTGCTGGCAATCGACTTGGAACAGATGAAACACAATATTCCCGAGTCGGCGGTTTTATCCCACGATCGCCTCCGCCAAGTCCGCCAGCGTCTCTCCGATATCGGCAACGACATTCAGGCTCTGTCTCACCGCCTGCATTCTTCGAAGCTCGAATACCTGGGCATTGTCGTGGCAGCGAGTAGCTTTTGCAAAGAGTTGGCGGAGCAACACAAAGTAGCGATCGACTTCAGCCATGCCGGCATACCGCGCAGCCTGCCCAAAGAGATTTCCCTTTGTTTGTTCCGGGTCCTGCAGGAAGCTCTGTGGAACGCGGTGAAGCATAGTGGCATGCGGCATTTCAGAGTGGAGCTGCGCGGAACCACGAGAGAGATTGAACTGATCGTGGAGGACATGGGAGTTGGCTTTAACCCGCAAGACGCCATGAGCCGTCGCGGCCTGGGGCTCATTAGCATGCGCGAGAGGCTTCAATTGTTAAGCGGCGAGTTTTTCATCAAATCAGAGCGTGGCCGCGGCACCACGATCCGTGCTCAAGTACCCCTTATGGCGGTCGAGCGTCGTGCCAGCATGGCTGGATGAGAGGTCCTCCGAAATGGGCGGCGGTTTTTCTGGGGCTCCGCACGGAACGCCGAGAAAACAATGCGCAGCAAAGCGTTGCCAGAATTCACAGAGAATGGATCTCACCCGGGGGTATTCAATCAGGTTCTTCTCATCGATTCGCACCAAATGCCAGGCAGCTCGGCCTTCCGTCGCGGATGACTCGCGCAGCTTCTCTTTCGATGCCTCGTTTTCGCGAAGCTCGTGACGTTCCGATTGCCGACCAGCGGCGTGAGCTCAAAACGCGGCGTTTTGGCTCGGTTAGCCGTCGGGGAGCAGCGATGTGGAGTTAGCAACTGATCGTTGCACATCACATTTGCGTTGTGACAACAGTGACAACTTGGGCGGGCCGTTTCGGTCCGCAGGGCGCATTTACCAAAGCAGGCTCGGGCGGGACCTTAATTCTGTCGCTTTGTAGAGAACTGAGCACCGCCTGAGATGCACCACTTTCGTGGAATTGACATTTTCTTTTTAATAAACGATGGTTTACCCTGAAAAACCGTTAGGACCCATAGCCAAACTAGAGTTGAAATGCTGTCGGAATAGGGAAAGGCTGGCATCTCCAATGTCGTTACGCGTTTTGGTTGTGGAGGACTTTGAGCCGTTTCGGCGGTTCGTGCGGGTGACACTGCGGAACGGGGAACACTTCCACATCATCTGCGAAGTGTCCGATGGATTAGAAGCAGTTCAGAAGGCGGAAGAACTGAAGCCGGATCTGATTCTACTTGACATCGGGCTGCCAACACTGAACGGAATCGAGGCCGCCCGAAGAATCCGCAAGTCCACTCCGGATTCCAAAATAATTTTCCTGAGTCAAGAATCCTCTGCCGAGGTGGTACAAGAAGCTTTCGACTTGGGAGCATTAGGCTACGTGGCCAAAGCGCGAGCCGGAAGCGAACTATTGGCTGCGGTGGAAGCGGTTCTTCACGGCCGAGCGTTTGTCGGTACGGGAGTGTCGGGGCCATCGTTCGAACGAGGCCGTGGGCGTGCAAGCTCCCTACCAGCGGTGCCGCAATGAGGCTCGTTTGTTGCTTGCGAAGAATGCGAAGGTTTGTCGTTGGCTTTGATCGCAATCCGCTCTAAAGCGGTTATCGCGGCGGCGAGCGAGTCACCTGGGAATATGGCATATTTGGCGGAGACGAGAAAAGAGTGGCAAAAACATGCACATGTGCTTCCGGACGATTCCGGGCAAGGCTCCCGAGAGGCTGGCTGTATTCTTCGGTCGCGGGCTTGCCACTGCCCCTTACGCCGGCGTAGTGCAGTCTCAAATCCTGTAGTGCGGTAGAGGCAAGCACAACGGGCTCGATGAGTCCTTCTAGCAAAACCTGCTGCGCCAGCACTCGCTCTGCAATCGAGTGATCGCAACATAAACTGGGGTATTCTGTTCTCAACGACTTTTTCCTGCAAGCCGTCCCCGATTACAAGGCGCCACCCCCAATTCTGATGCTGGCAAACTATCAGTTCTGCCAGTCTACGTGTTCATGCACTCGCGTACACAATATAAGGTAGACGTGCCGACGGGCACTTGGGTCTACACGAGACCGCGGTCAGTGATTCGCCGTCAGGCCGTCAGGAAGACATCCACCTTTGAGCGATTGCAGGCTACGAAGGCTCCTGACGAAGCTCGTGTCAGTCATTCTGGAGGAGGGAAGGTATGACGAATTCTATCGAAGAAATACGCGACGCATCGCTAGCATTCCGTCAAACGCTGCTCAAGAGCGAGAAAAAGCGAATCGTTGGTGTCATTGCGTTCGTTGCTTTCTTTGCAGTACTGGCTATCATCCGCATCTTCGTGCTGGGCTCGGCGATGAGTCGCTGGGGCCTGCTTGTGGCGGGGTTGGTGATCGCATTCGAACTGGGGCTGTTGCACGCAGTGAACCAGGTGTTGCGGTCTGATGAAGATCTTGGCAACTCCGTGTGGTACTTCAGCACTGCGTTGGAGTCGCTCTTTCCCTCCCTGGGTGTCGCTTTCTTAGTCAGCAGCCGACTGCCGCCTGACTATCGGGCCCTGGCCACCCCTTGGGTACTCGTTTTCTTTCCCTTCATCCTGCTGTCGGTTTTACGTTTGAACCCGAAGCTCTGCTGGTTCTCCGGAATTATCTCAACCCTTGGGTATGTCGCGGCTGCCTACGTTGCGGGGTGGCGGCTTGTTCCAGGACCAAATGGTTTTACAGTCACGCAGACAGCCGTGGCCTACTTCGCCTTAGTGCTCCTTGTCACGGGGGTTCTAGCCTCCTGTGTGGCGGCAGAGATCCGCATGCATGTTGAGGCCGCACTGCGCGAAGCCGAGACGCAATATCAATTGAAACAGGTTGAACACGAATTGCAGATTGCTCGATCCATTCAGCAATCGCTCTTGCCAAGGGTTCGACCTCAAATTGCAGGATACGAGATATCCGGCTGGAGCCGAACCGCGGATGATACCGGCGGGGACTTCTACGATTGGAAAAGACTGCCCGACGGCCGTTGGGTCATGGTCTTGGCAGATGTGACGGGACACGGAATCGGTCCTGCCATTCTAGCATCAGTGTGTCGCGCTTACTCGCGAGCCAATTTCAATGTCCGCGATAGCCTGGACACAATGCTAAAAAACATCAACCAGTCCTTTGCCGAGGATCTCACTCCAGAACGTTTCGCCACCCTCGTCGCGGTTTTGTGCCAGGAAGGCAGCGACGAGGTAGAATTGCTCTCCGCAGGTCACGGGCCGATTTTCGTGTACTCGTCGGACAACCAATCCGTCGGAATTCTGGAAGCGCAGGCGCTTCCCTTGGGAATCCTGCCCGATTTGTGGGAAGCGGTACCGGTCAAGCTCCGCATGAAGCCTGGGGATATCATAATCCTCATCACAGACGGCTTTTTTGAATGGGAAAATAAAGGCGGGGAACCGTTCGGAACGGAGCGCCTTGCTGCAGTTGTCCGGCGATTCAGTAATCGTGATCCTGAGGTCATTATCGCAGAACTTTACGATTCCGTGCTGCAGTTTGCTCACGGCAGTCCGCAGCTGGACGACCTTACCGCAGTCCTGATCAAACGCTCGCCGGTGGAAGTCCCCAGCTTTCAGGCCAACCCGCCTCAAGAAACTGTTACCTATTTTTCCTAGGAGTTTCGTGGGGTCAATCACAGCGGTTTTTCAACGCGCACGTCCGTTTGAACAGCTACCATCCTAAATTCTTGCCGGATATCAGAGTCTCCTGACATCTGTCATCTTTGACAGTTCCACGCGTGACATAAGTGCCTACCCTAGTGCAGTGTCTGCTAAATAACTAAGCACTTATCGCTTCCGCTTTCTGGACTTGGGGCTGGTACAGCCGGGCTGGATCTGCTCCAAAGTCCGCCGACAGCGAGTGAGTTTTTCCTGAATCGATTCGACGGTGGCGGTCCACACGAAGGGT
>QHYS01000169.1 GCA_003223325.1 Acidobacteriota bacterium | reverse complement strand
CCACCGAATTGCTTGAGCGCGACTCCTTGCTTGTAATCGGGGGCGTATCGAAGAAGTTGCGCGCGTCAAAAGAGGTCTCGCGGCCGTAAGCGAATGCGGTGCCGTGAAGGCTGTTTGTGCCTGATTTTACCCCGACGTTAATAACGGCGCCAGGCTTCCAACCGACTTCAGCCTTTGGGTTTGCCTGGTTATTGATTTCCTGAATGGCATCCACGGGCAAGCCCGTCGCGGCATCTCCCGCGGGCATGGCCGAATTGACGACGCTGTTGCCTGTATAGGCCTCGTCCGCTCTCAGCCCATCAATCAAATAGCCGACGTCTTCGGCCCGCGATCCGTTCGCTGACCAAGTGTCAATTCCTCCACCCTGGATCGCCGTAACTCCCGGGCGTAACTGCATCAAATTCTTAAAATCGCGGCCGTTCATGGGTAGGGCGCCGAGCGTCTGTTGATCAATTGTTCCGCCCAGCGTTACGTCCGTAGTGTCGATGGCAGGGGCTTCTGACGTAACAGTGATGGTCTGAGTTTGTGCTCCGGGCTGCAGAACGAGATCGACCTTCAGGGTTTGGCCGACTTCGAGAAGGATGTTAGCGTGCTCCAGGGTCTGAAACCCCTTGGCCTCTACCCGTACCGTGTATGTCCCGGGAATCAAGTTGGGAGCTACGTACACCCCGGCGCCATCGGTTGTCAGAGGTCGGGCCGCGCCTCTAGCGACGTCGATAACCGTTACCGTGGCCCGGGCCATGGCGCCGCCAGTCTGATCAAACACGCCGCCTTGAATCGTTCCTTGATTGGCCTGAGAGAACAGGGGAAGGGTAAATAGCAGCAGGCCGAAACTCGCGCCCAATACTCGAATCGTTTTCTTTACGGTGATCCAGACCAATGATTTCATCGACACGCCCCCCCTCTTCAAATTCAAGTCCCTAAAGCTGATTAAGGGCTCAGGACTCTAGTACCGTGCTAAAAAACATGTCAATCGGAATCTTGGTCGTCGGAAACCGCAATTCAGCCGTGAGACCGACTAGTCGTTCGCGTGACAGCATCAAAACGAACTTGGGCCGCCACAAGGCCGCGACAACGTTGACTTGTGCGCGGAAGCTGTCTTACGATCACGGCGTTATCACCAATCGTCATCTTTCAGCGACGCGGTCGGTCTGGACCGGATCGGCGAGGTTCTCGGTGAGAGGGAAATCGTTAATAACACTTACCGTTGCGGGTCTCTTGGGCTTTGCGGCGCCGTTATTCGCACATCACGGAAACAATTCCTACGATAGCGGGAAGAGGATTACCCAGAAGGGAATCGTCACTCAATGGATTTGGTCCAATCCGCACTGCTTACTGCGGTATGACGTGAAGGACGAGAATGGCCAAGTGGTACACTGGCTCGCGGAGACTCAGGCGCCCATAAACATGATTTCAGGCGGATGGAGACAGACCTCGCTCAAGCCCGGAGACGAAATTACCATCACCATCGAACCGATGAAGAATGGCCGCACGGCGGGGCGCATCGAGTATGTCACGCTGCCTAACGGCACCACGTTACACGGCCAGACGGAGTTCAAGGAAGATCAGTTCGCGCCTAGGAAATAAATGGAAGCGGATTCTAACCCGGCGCTACTTCTTCTTCTCGTTCGCAGGCTTATTCGGATCGGGCCCGTCGGTAAGGTTGTTATATCGCATTCGCTCTACGGGCGAGCAGTAGAACTCCATCACGTCGGTACGGGGATCCAGCAACCTCATTCGTAGTTTGTCCAAGGTCGCCCAAGGTTTGGTGTAGATTTTCGGGTCGTCAATCATTTCCGAGAATTCCAAAGTGTCGTAGTTGACGCGGTGATAGGTTTCGGTCACCTCGACCTGGTCGCTGAGGGGGCGGCCGGTAGCGTCGAGCCAAACTCGATCTTCCGGCATTGTTCCGACAGTCTCAGCAACGAGCGTGGTGTCGTCCACCCACTTGCCGACCGAATAGCCGTAGAACCGCTGTTCTCGCGTTTCGTTGCCTATTTGTACGCCGCCATCGATCACTTTGGGAAGCTCGCGACCGTCCGTCCAGATGTTGCGCCAGTGATTATCGTACTGATAGAGGATCACAACCTTGACGTCGTCCTGGAAGATTTGTGTCTGCCTGTTCTGGTAATGATTCACGTGGGGAACTCCGAGCGGGTCACATAGCTCTCTCGGATCATTCTCTTGCCCGGGAGGAACTGCGTCGAACCCTTCGAGCGGTTTATGGGATTTGTAGAGCTGCAACCCATAGGGAGTGTACGGCGGCTGATGTTCTGGTCTGCCGTCATTGGGCATCGTCAGCACGCCACCTGCCTGTACAGCATTGGCGTACCACATCCCGGAAATATTGTGGCGAGGAGCGGGAGCGGATGGCTTTTGATTCTCTTGACTTTGCTGCCTTTGCCTCCCGGGTGACGAATCAAACCAAATCCAACCATTTTGAGCGAAATCCGAGGAAGGGTAGAGCACTGCTAGGAGAAGGAGTAGCAGAATCACGAAGCGACGGTCACCCATCGGTCCCTCCCTACCCCGAACCTACTGCTTGGACTTGTGAGCCTCGGCGGCCTCGCGGTTTCTAGTCCGCGCGTTCTTCTTCTGTTCCACCCGCTTGTCGTGACCAGCGCAATACCATCGTGCCGTCGGCTCTCTTAATCTGGTCAATCACGCTATTGGGCGCACCGGACTTCGCCGGGCGGACATACATGGTCACTTCATCGCTGGTCATCCCTCCATCCGCCATTAGCGACTCTGGAGATGCGAGCTCCCCGGTCCACTGCACAACCTTGCCGCTCTCGTCCTTTACAGTCCAGACGACCAGAACATGGGGATTTCTCCACACGTAGTCCACAACGGTGCCCTTTTGGGCCACTTCGTCAGCCTGACAGAGCGCAGTGCCGTGATGCGCCAGAACCGGCAGATTCGCCAACGGAAATGCAACGATAGCGAAAACAGCGGCAATCTTAAGCGTGCGTGGCAACATATGTTGACCTTCCTTTGCAAATTTCCTTTTTACAAAATGTTCCTCAGGGAATCACAACACGATCTTGCCTTACTTCGTCGTAGCAGCATCCGCGGGCAAGGTGTTCTTGTTGTTGAAATCAATAGAATCAGACGGCACGCACATATATTCCCCGATTTCAGCATTCGGGCGCAGCGTGGCGATGCCGGTAGTTACCCACGGCTGCGTATATACCTTGGGGTCGATCACCGTAAGCGTGGCCTGGAGCCTTCCATAGTCGAGTCGCTTGTAGGATTCCACGACGCGCATTTCGGAAGTATGCGGGAAGCCGTGCCGGCGCCCTCGCCGATCCTCAGAAACCCAGGACCGATCCTCAAAGCCGTTCGCTTCGACCATAAACGTATCGCCTTCCCAGTGGCCGACAGAATATCCCATGTATCGAAGAATCGGAGGATTTGCCGGCAGTTTACGGCCGTCGGTCCAGATGGTTCGCCAAGTGTGACTTAATTCGAAAAATTGCAAAGCTCGGTCGGGCAATTGGATGAATTCCATGCCGTAGTTATATGCGAACACGCGAGGATAACCGAGAGGATCGCAGATATTCATGGGATCCTTCGAATTCCACTCGGGTGAGTCGCTCTTGGTGGCGTCGTATAACTTTTGTCCGTACGGGGTAAATGGCGGAAGCGTCTTTAGGTCCAACTCGATGCCGTTGTCGCCCCAAACCCCGGAGATATCATGGGGATCGAACGGGTGGGTGTCTACGTTGGCTTTCCTACGATCCTCCGCTACGTGAGCTTCGTTCTCGCAACGCGGGCAACTTTTCCATCCGGGACCCGGAGTGACCAAAGGCACCTCCAGCCCCGGCTTTTGGGCCAATTCGACTCGCCCAGAGCCCAGCAGCGCCGCAAAGAATACAATGCTGAAAGTTGCGAAAGTTCGCATTTCCTCAACCGCTCTTTCGTCGGGCTGACCGCACCAGAGCAAACGATAATATTCGAGCAGGAAAAATTCTAATTCCTGAACCGCGTCGCAAATTTTCGCTCCACGACACGCCGTCACCTATCTCTGTTCTCGGCCGCGTGCATCCAGACAAGTGAAATATCCGTCATTGGGACGCCCTGAAGTAGCAAGCGACTTCAACCGCCATGCGCTAAACGTGGACTTGGATCTTTCCAGACTCTCTAATTCTTCGCCTTGTTGCCCTCAGCATCGCGGGCTTCGCGGGCTCTATCCCGCGCAGCACGTTCTTCGTCTGTTCCACCCGCTTGCCGCGACCACCGCAACACCATTGTTCCATCCGCTCTTTTGATCTGATCGATCACGCTGTTCTTGGTCATACCGCCATCCCCCATAAGGGTCTCTGGAGAAGCGAGCTCCCCGGTCCACTGCACAACGTTACCCTTGTCATCCTTTACATCCCAAATGACCAGCGCATGGGGATTTCGCCAAACGTATTCCACAACAGTCCCCTTGAGCGTGATCTCGTTTGCAGACCAGAGCGCTGTACCATGATGTGCAACGACAGGCGTGTTCAATATCGGAAATGCAACCAAAGCTACCATTACTGTAATCAAGAGCGTAGGCCGCAGCATCAACTTTATCCTCCTTCCATTTTCGTTCGGGAATTCATAAAGAGACCTCCCGCCACCATTACCGTAGCTTAGTAGCATCCACGGTCGAAGGTATGGTGTTTCGATTGTTGAAACTAATCGAATCGGAAGGCACGCAAAAATACTCTCCGATTTCGGCGTTGGGCCGCAGTGTTGCCGTGCCGGTTGTGGTCCATGGCTTTGTAAATATCTTCGAATCGGTAATCGTGAGCGTGACCTGAAGCAGTCCGTAATTGACGCGCTTATAGCGTTCCTCTACTCTCATTTCGGCAGTATGCGGAAGTCCGCCCCAACCCATAGCACCGCGGTATTCCACAATCCAGGACCTGTCGTCAAATCCATTAGCATCGATGACGAAAGTATCTCCCTCCCACCTGCCCACAGCATAGCCCAAGTACCGATAAATCGGCGGATCTGGCGGCAGTTTGCGTCCGTCGGTCCAGATGGTCCGCCATGAATGCCCCCATTCAAAGAACTGCAAAACCCGGTCTGGCAGTTGCACGAATTCCATTCCGTAATTATACGTAAATGATCGTGGATAACCGAGAGGATCACAGATATTCATGGGATCCTTCGAGTTCCATTCGGTTGAGTCACTCTTAATCGAATCGAATAACTTCTGGCCGTAAGGAGTAAATGGCGGAAGCGTCTTCATGTCCAGCGCGATACCATTGTCGCCCCAGACCCCGGAGATGTCATGCGCGTCAAAGGCTCGTGTATCGACGTTCGCTTTTTTACGGTCTTCCGCGACGTGAGCTTCGTTTTGGCAGCGGGGACAGCTCTTCCACCCAGGACCCGGAGTAACTAATGGTATTTCCAACCCGGGTCGTTGCCCGGGCGCTTGACCCCAAGCGGCTGGCCCGAAACCTAGCAGAGCCGTCAACAACACAACCCCAGGAATAGCAACGCGTGCCATTTGTTCAAACTCCTTTGCTTCGTCCCCGGAGGCTTGCTCCAGCTGAAGCTAGAAGCTCAAGCGGAAAGCTAACTGAATCGCCCGGCTCCCTCCTGACCCGAGAGCGATATCACCGGTCGCTTGGTCTGGTGTTATACAATTACAACCGAAATTGCCGCGTTGGCCGATAGTCGGGATGGTGAATTTTGCATTTGTTCCAACGGTAACCGCGAAAATAGGTCGGTTAAGAACGTTGAAGAACTCCGCTCGGAACTGACCGCCCAATCGTTCCCCAAACTTCCAGTTCTTGGTCACTGACATATCCCAGTTTCTGAAGTCAGCACCGCGGAAGGTATCGCGTCCCACGTTGCCAATTGTTCCAAGCGCCGCCGGGAACAAAGCTGAGTTGCCGCTGACGTAGCAGCCAATCTTACCCAGCGCCGCCACTGTGTTTGCGCTGATCGCCGAGGCAGCCGCAACACAGGCTTGGGGCTCGGTGCTGAGAGTACAGCCGGGCAGTGCCGCTGTCGCCGAAGAACCACTCCAGCAAGGAATCGGGTTGAGAGAAGTATTGAAGTCGGACCGGTTGCCGCTGAAATTCCAATATTGACCGAAGTTGCCGGGACCATTCAACTCGCCGTTACCGGCGAAGTCATTGGTCAAATCCACCGGCCCCCAAGGAGATCTGCTTTGCAGAGTCACAACAGAATTGACCGCCCAGCCTTCGAGCATCTGTGCCGGCGATTTCTTTCCCGGTATCGCATAGTTCGCGGTTAACGTGAACCGGTGCCGGTAATCGTAAACGCTATTCCCGTAATTTAGATTGGGATTGGTGCTGTCTACTGGAACGTAAGCGAGGTTATAACTTACATCGTCGTCCAGGGCATGGGCATAGGTGTAGCCCGCCAGGAAGTTGAGGCCGTGAGAAATACGCTCGGTAAGTGTGGCCTGCAGGGCATTGTAATTAGAACGGTAAACATTCGACAACTGATCGATGTACGACAAATAGGGGTACTTGCTGTAGAAGGGCCGCGTTAACTGCTCCGCAGCCAGGCTGGCGACCGTGGGGTCTCCTGCCGCGATCTGCGCGGCGGTATAGCCCGAGCCAAAGGCCGCTTGGTTGATGTCCACGTATGCTGCCTCTCTTCCGCCATGCGTGCCAACGTAACTCACATCCAACGAAAGACTGTTGGTGATGGCCCGCTGCACCCCCAGCGTCCATGTTGCGACGTAGGGGTTGCGGAAGTTAGGATTCACACCGGGCGCGATGCAGGGCCCGGGGTCTGTTCCCAAGCCGTCGCCACACTCAATATTGAATATGCTTTGGGGGAAAATTGGCCCGCAGGCCGTCGTCGCGCCAGCTACACAAGCGGCGGTTTGAGCTTTCCAGCCGGTCGTGAGCAGGGATCCACGCACACTCTCGGAAATCACGCCCATGTTACCTGAGCCTGCAACTCCGGCCGGGCCAGTCGCCTGGGTTATGATGCGAGCGCCCGTGGGGGTTTGAGCGATTCCCAGGACTTGGGCGCTGGCAACGAACATTTGCATCGGCAGATAGGCGTACATCAGGCTGCCTCCGGCGCGCAGCACCGTCTTACCGTTTCCGCGGATGTCCCAAGCTACACCCAAACGTGGCGAGAAATCCCTGTAATCGCCGTTGTAGGGAGCTTTGATCTGGTTTCCTACCTGCACCAGCCCAAGAGCGGGATCGAAACCACCGAGCAGATTGTGCGAGTCCTTTAGGACCGAGGTGTATTCCCAGCGTAATCCAAGATTGATCATCACCTTGCGAGTGACCCGCCAATCATCCTGAAAAAACAGGGCGTACTGCTTATCCAAAAGGTTCCGGGTGGGATCGCCGGCCAGAATTGCATTCCCAGTCGGGTTCACGATGCCCTGCAGGAAATTTTCGACAGTCGAGAATTTAAATACGCCCTTGCCGTTGGAATTCTGGTAGGAGACGGCTGTGTTGTAGATGAATTCGCCGCCGAGTTTAAACGAGTGGTTTCCATGCACGATCGTATAGTGATCTAGGAATTGAATGGCGCCGTCCGGCCCCACTTCCTTGTATTGCCCTCCCCCTAACTGCCCCGTGAATCCTGTGATCGCGATCGACGGGAATCCAAAAATCCGCGGATCGGTCGCGCCTGTATTGATACCGTAGGCGAGTGGATTTACGTTGTGATCCACCGATTCGTAGACCTGGTGAAAGTGGTCGTAACCAATTCTCAACTCATTCGCGCGAGTCGAACTCGGCGTCCAATTCCAGGCCCCAGAGGTAAGTTGAACCGCTGCACCATCATCCCCGGCGAACGGAGAGTAACCTTGGTTCGGAAGACCCACCACCGACCCCCCTGTTTGCAAGCCCTCGCCGTTAAAATACATCGCATCGATCGTATTGCGTTCATTGAGGCGATAGTCCACCTTGGCTACCCCATTGTCCTGGTGGGCTATCGTCAGTGGGTCGAGATAAAACGGACCAGTACTCGTGTTGGTCGGGAACATGGATTCGGTGGGACCCGGCGTGTAACTCTGAGGCGCTACCACACACGTAGCCGGATTGAGGCCCGCAATTTGTGCGCTGAGCGGGCTAATCGCTAGGCCCTTGGCATTCAAGTCTTGGCAGGCATTTATGAAACTGGACTTTATTGTGGCCAAGTTGACGGTGCCGAGCGACACGGTCGCAGGGTCGGTGAGCGGTGATATCACTCCCACCGTATATCGCTGGCCCTCATAATCGAGGAACCAGAAAAGCTTATCCTTCTTGATAGGTCCGCCCACGCTTCCACCGAATTGCTCGAACTCGACAGGCTCCTTTGGCAGCGGCGCTGCATCAAAAAAGTTGCGCGCATCCAGGGCCGTGCCACGACCATAAGCGAATGCGGTGCCGTGGACACTATTTGTCCCTGATTTTAGACCCACGTTAATGATGGCTGCGGGCTTCCAACCGACGTCCGCCTTTGGATTTTCCTCATTATTCATCTCCTGGATGGCATCGACGGGTAAGCTAGTGGGTCCGTCTCCAAGAGGCGTTGGCGAATTGACGATGCTGGCACCCGTGTAAGCCTCGTCCGCTCTCAGGCCATCAATCAAATAGCCGAGATCTTCGTTTCTTGTTCCATTTGCAGACACTCCCGGAAATTGTGCTGCGGCTCCTGGAGGCGTAACAATCCCCGGCCGCAGCACCACTAATGTTTTGAAGTTACGACCATTCATCGGTAGCTCAGCGAGCGTCTGTTGGTTGAGCGTCCCACCCAAAGTAGTGTCGGTCGTATTGATGGCAGGGGCTTCTCCGGTGACAGTAATGGTTTGGGTTTGCGAGCCGGGCTGCAGCACCAAATCAACGCGAACCGTCTGACCGACCTCTAAGTTCACATTGCTGCGCTCGACGACCTGAAACCCTTTCGCTTCTCCACGCACTGTGTACGTGCCTGGAATCAGGTTGGGTGCGACGTACGCCCCAGCGCCATCTGTCGTTAAGGTCCGCGTGACGCTTCTCGCGACGTCAATGACTGTCACGCTGGCGCCCGCAATGGCGCCACCGGTTTGATCAAACACGCCCCCCTGAAGTGTGCCCTGATTAGCCTGTGGGAACAGGGGAGCAGCGGCAAACAACAGTCCGAAAGTCCCAATTAGCATCTGATTCAACTTCTCTTTTACGGCTGCACACACCAAAGGATTGACCCCGAACGTTACAAAATTCATAGGTAACCCTCCGGCCAGAACCATCTGAATTTTCCATTTCCACGCGACAATTGCGCAAAACCATATGCTGGTCGCCCGGCCCTGTCAAGCCTTGCAGATTTCATCCCGCCGCGCAGGGTGGGTGCACCCGCGCGGCGTGGTGCGTATCACAAACGCGTTTGACTCAGTGCGGAGGCTGTTGGCAAGTATTCAGTTAACGGATTTAGCGACGCAACTCACTCGCGCTTGTTTTCTGAATACGAGAGGAAATTGTGACTACTCCGTCACCTAAAGATGACGGCTTCTCAGAACATGCGAGTTAACACCCACATTTGGTTCTGCTGGCCCAGTCCGGGCCAGGGCAAGGATGTTCCTTGCCGCATTGACGTCGCGATGCAGCGCCAAACCACAGCAGCAGATATGTTGCCGTTTCACAACTTCAAAGCTACTTGGTGACCATGTTCTTGCCGCAAATTCTTCACGCGAACGTGCCAGGCACGCAGAACACCAACCGCTTTCCTGCGGTTCTTGCCGCCCTTCTGTTTTCTGGACACCGCCCGTCCGGCACGACGCAGAGCCGGAAGCTGGGCTTCGAGGTACGCGGGATTCGGCTCCTGCTCCCCTTCCGAGGTGCTGAAGAAACTTTCGATGCCTACGTCGATCCCCACCGGCGGGTTGGCGCTGGGCGCAATCGGACGGTGGCCGCGAAATAGCTGCGGCTCCACAAAGTTGGCAGGCGGGAGCGAAGAAAATGGAACTCCTCACGCAGGACGTGGGAGGTGAATCCCTTAAACCGTGCGGCAATTCCAGCCACGCAGCGCGTGGGGTCGGATTCGACAAACAGATGAACGTGCTCGGGCATTATTTCCAGCGCATGAATCGTTATTCCAATCTCCTTCGCTTGGAGCCTCAGCAGCGCCTTAAGTCCTTCGTTCGACATTCGACAGGCCCGGTGAGAACCGGGCGGCGATATTTTGGGCACCAGACGAGATGATATTTCAGACTAAAAACAGCTGTTGTGTTTTTTGGCGTAACGATCCACAAGTCGGACTATTATACTGCCGAGAACCTAATACAAAGAAAAGAGAGCCCGCCTCGCACGGCTTCCTCTGCCTGCTGAAGCGGGCAGTCCCCGCCGCGAGTTAATTTATGGACGTGTTCGGTCCGGCAAATGGTTTGGCGCAGAAAAACTACTTGGCAGCGCCGAACTCCAATTCCATCATTGGTTTAGTTTTGTGCTTTGGGGTTGGGCGGTTATTCTCGCCAATTGTGCGTCCGTGCATTCCTTGATTATTGTCAAAAAGCGATTCAGGTTGTCTTTGCTTACAAAGGGATGAGGATCCCCTGGTTTGCGGTATTTCAGCAGGTGAATCTTCTCCAGTGCATTGTCATAGAAGGGATGGATCGTCAGGTAAGTGTCGGCGCCCGCTTTCGCTGCGATTTCCTGAAATCGCACGGTCGAGGCGCTCCAGGTTTTGAAAGTCTCTTCCCAATTGGCAAAATATTTTACGCGATAGCGTATCAGGCTAGGATTAATCCCTCCCCATACGGCCCCGACGTGCCGTTGGTTTCCGTCCTTGAGCGGAACGAGCGTTGAAATCGTACCCGGTGTGTGCCCCGGCGTCAGGTACAGCGTCAGGGTGGTGTCACCCAAGGTCAGTTTCATGCCATCTGTCGCGATCATGTCCTTTTTCGGCTTGATCTCATTGGGTTCGTCGCTCTTCGCGAGCACATCCCAATCCTTTTCGGACATGATGATGTGCGCACGATAAGTGTCCTGGATGTATCTTGACCCGAAATAGCGATCCCCGTGAGCATGGCTCAGAACGACATATTTGATCTGCGCGGGATCGAGCCCCAGCTTCTTCAGCCCTTCCCCGATCAAAACTGGGGCGCTGTAGTCATAGCCACTATCGATCAGGATGATCCCCTCTGATGTTGTTACGGCCCAAGTGGAGTCTCCTCCCGGGTTTGGAGGAACACGAGAAGCAGTACCCCAACTGCCTAGCCAGTAAAGGTTGTCGAACACCTTTGCCGGCTCCTGATACCAATCCGCACGAGCCGGCACTTTTCGTTCAGATAACGGCGGTGGCGCTTGGTCGGGGGGCTCCCCGGGACCCTTCGGAGACAACGCAGGCGCACAAACCACCTCGTATAGATGAGTGAGGTCATTGAGGCCGTCGGCGGGCCGCCAAGCCGCCACTTTCGCTTTGTCAAGGTGAGGCTGCGCCGCCGCCATCGAGCCTTGCGCGTAGGCCGCGTTTGGAATCGCGATTCCTAAGAGCAGCAGAATCCAAAACAGTCTCAGGTTATATCCCTTCATTGCTGTTTTCTCCGCCTGATGGATTTCGATTCGGGTGCGCACAGCCTACCATGATCCGTGCTTGTGCAGGTAGAAAGTACCTTGCATTCGTTAACTTCTCGCCCCAGCCGTGACCCTAAATCGAAATGGCGTAGAGGCCCCGAAAAGAAATCCCTGGTCCCGGAGCAATTCGTTGACGTGGCTGGACAGGTCTGCCGCAAATGGCGCTACACTACGGACGACACGCATAATACATTGTGAAAAACAAGCAGCCGAACGCCTGAAGTGAACTTTCCAGGCTCGGTTCGCTCCACGCCGATAGCATTCGATAGGATCAGGTAACGAGCTGGCCGTCGCTTTGGCAGGAGAGATGGGCCACCGGTTATATGGCCTTAGTCTGAGGCATCGATGCTTGAATTTGGCAACTTGGAAAGCTTACAAAGCCAGGGCGATTTTGGCACCCATACAAAAGGCGACCGGTTATCATGCCCGATTTTGCTTTTATTTTCTGCCAGTGGTTGTGCCGCTCTCATTTACTAGCTCGTTTGGCTGCAACAACTGCAACTGGTCATCGGATCTTCAGCTGTCTCTCTTGGTCTGCTCCTTGCTACGTACATCGGGGGTCTATTCCTCGGCAGCATTGCCGCGCCTCAGCTGATTTCGGCCAGCCGTCACCCACTGCGCGTTTACGCCACGATTGAACTGGGAATTGCAGTTTGCGGCATTCTCATTTTGTCCGCGCTACCTTCTGTAGCTTCCTTCTACATTGGTCGCGCAGATGAAGGATTCCCGAACCTTGTTTTGCGGGGAATAATCTGTGCCGTTTGCCTACTGCCGCCCACAATCCTTATGGGTGCGATCTTCCCTATCCTTTGTCGTTGGATCGAATCCACGAACACCAGCGTTTCGCGTATGGGGCAGCTCTATGCGGCGAATATTGCAGGCGCCGTTTTCGGCAGCTTGTGGGCAGGGTTCTATTTGCTGCGAGTGTACGATTTGACGACTGCGACTCACACAGCCGTGGCGATAAATATCATTGTTGCTTCGGCCGCTTTCGGGTTGGCGGCACGCAAACATTATCGGCCTTCCGCCTGCGGCTTCACCAAGGATGGTGGCGCCCAGACCGGAATAAGCGCCCGCATTTACATTGCCATTGCGTTATCAGGGCTTTCAGCTCTCGGCGCTGAGGTCATGTGGACGCGGCTGCTGTCGGTCTTATTTGGGACGACCGTCTACACTTTCTCGATAATCCTAGCAACTTTTCTATTCGGAATAGGAATCGGTAGCGGCATCGGATCAATACTTACGCGCTGGACGCAACGCCCACAATTGATGTTCGGCATTTGTCAGCTGGCTGTGGCAGCTTCTATCGCGTGGACGTCCTGGACAATAGCCAAATCGCTTCCCTACTGGCCGGTCGATACCTCGCTCTCTCCAAGTCCCTGGTTCAACTTTCAGTTGGACGTGTTGCGGGCGCTTTGGGCAATGCTATCCGCGACGTTGCTTTGGGGAGCGAGCTTTCCTTTGGCCCTGGCGTCGCTTGCGGCGCGAGCGCAAGACCCCGGCAGGCTTGCAGCGAAAATTTATGGCGCGAACACATTCGGTGCGATCGTTGGCGCACTCACGTTTAGTTTTCTGGCTATTCCGCGAATGGGAACAATGCGTTCCCAGCAAATATTGATTGGAATTGCCTGCACTGCGGCGCTCGTTCTGCTAACGCCACAGTCTCTCCGATTTCCTGGGCAGCTTTATCGAGAACCTGCATTTCGATGGCGTGGTCCCTTGATCTCCGGCATCCCCATTATAGCTGCGCTAACCTTGACCGCTACTGTCTCTGAAACTCCATGGCAACTGATCGCCTATGGGCGGCGTATTGCCCTGATGATGTATTCCGATCGGAGGGACAGCAACACCTATCCCATCAGCGTCCTATATAGAGGCGAAGGACTGAATTCCTCAGTTGTGATCACAGATCAGTCCGGCCTCCGCATTATTTATGTTAATGGAAATGTAGAAGCTTCCAATGCCGCTGACGATATGCGCCTCGAGCGAATAGCCGGACATATCCCCGCGCTTGTCCGTGCCGGCGCTCGCGATGTATTTATCGTGGGTTTCGGTGCAGGAATTACGGCCGGCTCGTTCATAACCTACCCGGAAGTCAAAAGCATAAGCATCGCAGAATTGGAACCCTTGATTCCTCCAGCATCCGCTAGATTCTTCCGGGGCGAGAACGAAGGAGTGCTGAATGACCCGCGTACCCGCGTTGTTTACGATGACGGCCGGCATTACCTCCAAACCCACAATAAGAGCTTCGATATAATTACCTCCGACCCGGTTCATCTGTGGGTGAAGGGCACTTCTGCACTTTATTCAAGGGAGTACTTCGAAATCGTTCGCCATCACTTGAAAGCTGGCGGCGTCATTGCGCAGTGGCTTCCCCTTTATGATGGCGATGTGGAAGCCATTAAGAGCGTGCTGGCCACTTTCTTTGAAGTGTTTCCGAACGGCACGGTTTGGAGTAATCACACCGGAAATAGCGGGTATGATTTGGTCCTTCTCGGTCAAGTCGGTCCCACCAAAATCAATGTTGACGAACTACAACGACGACTTGATCGGCCGGATTATTCTGCCGTCATCGCTTCGCTACGCGCCGTCGGATTCCAATCCGCAGTTGATATCTTGGCAACATACCTAGGCCAAGCATCGGACCTCCACCCCTTGTTGCTCGGCGCGCAACTTAACTTGGATAGAAACTTGAGGCTCCAATATCTCGCTGGACTCGAAATGAACTCCCGTGCCTCCGAGCCAATCTACCACTTGCTCTCAAGCTACCGCCGGTTTCCGGAGACTCTTTTCGTAGGATCAGAGAATTACATACAACTACTGAGAGCATTGTTGAAGCCATCAAATTGACCGCTGCCGTTCCATCTGCCTCATCTATACCTCAGTCGCTGTCACTGCGAATTCAAACATTGACGTATTCTGAAAACATCTATATAGACGACTTATAAGTATTGGTCTCATGGCAAGGCCGCTCCGCGACAACCAGGAAGTACATAATGAAAACGCATTCTGGGCTGAGCGCGACGCCCTTGGAAGGAGCAGAGGAAAGATGCGCCACATTGTCGTCCCCGGCTTTGTACTGTTAGCGACTGGCCTGGCCTTTGGGCCGGCTGCCTGGGGCCAAAAGCCCGGTCTGGAGGTGCCTCTGATTACTCCAGGACCCGGGTGGAAACCCTGCCCGCGCTGCGAAAACGAAGCTCATGTGGCGGAAGACCGAAGAAAAGCAAACGTCGATACACGTCCATTCGATCGGCACGACCTTTCGGGAGTTTGGGGCGACAACGGCGTGCCTCAGGATCCCAAGACCCGTCCGGCATTTACTCCGTACGGCGAGAAGCTATATGAAGAAATGAAGAAAAAAGTGACTCCCAAAGGTGTGGACGACGCACTGAACGATCCAATTGGAATCTGTGATCCTATCGGCTACCCGCGCGCCTTTGGATACAACTATGGCTTTGAATTCATTCAAGTGCCCAACCGGGTTTTTCAATTCTTTGAGTGGAGCCACACCTGGCGCACGATCTGGACCGACGGGCGCAAGCTGCCGCCAGATCCGCCGATTGATCGATTCATGGGTTACGCTGTTGGCAGGTGGGAGGGAGATACATTCGTTGTCGAGTCGAATGGCTACGATGACCGAACTCTTCTTGGCGGCGACGCCGCTCATCCCATCTTTCCGCATACTGCCGAAATGCGCGTGGTGGAACATTACAAGCGGCCCAACTATGGGTTGCTCGAGTTTTCTTTAACCGTGATTGACCCGAAGGTCTTTACAGCACCGTGGACGACCACCGGTACAATCACGCTGCATCCCAATGCTGAAATTAGTGAATATTTTTGCGTGCCCTCTGATTCCATCGATTTCAACAACCGCAACACGATACCAGCATATTGAGGGTTGATGGACACCCGGCACGTTTTTTGAATCAGTGTGCAACCAAAACGCTGTCAAAACTTCGCAAGTGATCGAGAGTTTTGAATGAGCGACGGGATTTGAAAAGGTGGGACACACGTTAAATGACGCTGATTCGGTTGCCTTACCCTCGAGAATGCCTACCGCGAATCGGAAATCCAAATTTTATGGCAAGTCCCTCAGTCACTGCCGCTAGTTTACGCGGACCGCTATGGACTCATGCAAGTCTTCTTGAATCTAGCAAAGAACAGTCAACGTGCAATGGTGTCGACGGAGTCAAAGAGACTGTGCGTGACCGCGTCGGAGGAAGCCAGCCGGGTGGTGATCCGCTTCGAAGATACTGGCGTCGGTATCGCCTCTGCGGAAAATCTGTTCCGGCCTTTTCAGCGCGGGGCTGACTCTGGGGGTCTGGGCCTTTATGTTTCGCGCGCGATAATGAGGAGTTTCGGCGGTGAATTAGCCTACGAGGCCAAACCTGCGGGGTGCTGCTTCGCTATATCCGTGCCTGCGTTGTGCGCTATCGAGGAAACTGTCCATGCCTGAAGCAACAGAAAAGACGATTGCCATCTTAATCGTCGACGACCATGCTCTTTTTCGCGAGAGTTTGGTGCGGCTCTTGCACGCAGAACGGGGGTTCGAAGTGGTAGCGCATTGCGGTTCAAACGAGGAAGCTCTTAGGGTTCTGCAGCAAAGGCAAGTGGATGTCGTGCTGCTTGATTTTGATCTTGGAGAAAGTAACGGAACGCAATTCCTGAGTTCCGCGAAGCGACAAGGCTTTGGCGGCAAGGTTTTGGTCGTGACTGCAGTCGTCAACCAAGGCCAGGCAGCCGAGTTGATCCACGCCGGTATTTCAGGGATTTTTATGAAGCACCACTCTGCGGCGTTACTCACGCAAGCGATCCGCGACGTAGTGAACGGAAAAGTGTTCTTCGAACAAGAACTTTTGCAGGCAGCCGTAGCGGCTGAGACCAAATATACTGCTCATTCTCCTCCAGAGCAATTTACGCAACGAGAGCGGCAGGTCCTTTTCTTTGTCTTTGAAGGCCTAGCTAACAAGGAAATTGCCGAACGACTTGGCGTTTCAGAGAGTTCAGTCAAGGCTACCCTCCAGCAACTCTTTGCCAAGACAGGCACGCATACTCGCGCTCAGCTCGTTCGCATCGCTTTGGAACAGCACAAACACAAACTCTAGTTCAAGGATTACGGCGAATGCCGCCCCGCTGCTCACTTGAGGCGCCTTTCCATCACAGCCAAGTTTACCAACCCCGGTCAACAACTCACGGAAAATATCGGTTAGCGAAGTGCTTTTCGGGCGTTGTTCCTCCGCGCCCAACGGCTCTTCGACTCCGTTGCGTGTCATCTCCCGAAAATCCCCTGGATTTGCCGTGGTTACTGCCAGAACCTTCTTGGCTTTGGTGAAAACCGCTGCGGAGAACGCATCCGCAAACCTGTCAATGAATGCTGCCTCACCGGCTGAAGCTGTTGGTTCGGACGAGCCGGAATCCGAGCCTGTTGTACGCCGATCACCTCGAAGGTCATGGCGTGAAATTCTTCAGCGCGGTTTGCCAGCGAGATTGTGAAGGCATCGTTGCCAAACACAAGCTGGCTACTTATGGAGTGCCTGGGCCAGCCGCATGGTTCAAGGTTCTCAATCCAGCGTACAGCCAGAAGCGCGGACGGCGCGAGATGTTTGAGAAATTTCACGGCGGCGGCGACTTTAGCGTCAAGCGCTCAACTCCAAAGTCGGATGGTGAATCCAGTCTGGATACGGAGCGGCTCACCGGCGTTTGAAAAACTAAGAATATCTGCTCGCCCGGGCCGGCTAACTAAAGAAAACCTATGCCGCCAGGCCAAGGTGACCAAGGTGACAAACAGCTTGACGCCCAAAACTCGCGGTGCTATTTGGATAGCCCCAGCAATCCAGGTGGTCGGGTGGTTTGTGAACTGTGTGCGACCGATGAGCGCCAGCCTTCGGCTTTTGTTGGAGCACAAAAACGAGCGAGGCTAACATGCCGAGGAGCTTTTCCTACGCGTGGCGCAGTGGTGTTGTATTGCTAGCTCTCACCTGCCTGCTAGCGCCAGCGACTCCTTTTCTTATGGCCCAAACGGCGGGAACCGGCGCTCTGACAGGCACGGTTACTGACCCAAGTGGAGCTGTGGTCCCCAACGTCAGGGTCACAGCCACAAGTGTGGATACCGGTCAGGCCCGTACCGCGATGACGGGCTCGGACGGAACCTATAACATTGGTTTGCTGCCGCCGGGTAACTATCGCGTGACTTTCGAGACCGCGGGCTTCAAACCGGTGGAGGTTCCTTCGGCTACGGTCACAGTGACGGAGACAGCCGTGCTGGATCGTGCGTTGGAAGTGGCTAGTTCGGCGCTGGGCACGGTAGCCACGGCCAGAACGGTGACCGAACTTCCTCTGAGCACGCGCAACTATACGAACCTACTGGCGATGTCCAGCGGAGCAAATGCGTCCGTACAGGACGCCAGCTTGCTCGGCAAAGGCACCACGTTGATCGCGGTGAACGGCGCCGGCACGGCGCAGAACACGTTTCTGCAAGACGGCGTAGTGATCAGCAACTGGTTCAGCTTCAACACCGGAGTGGAGGGAGTTTCCGTGGGCGGCTTTGCGATTCCAAATCCGGACGCCATCGCGGAGTTCAAGATTCAGACTTCGACTTACGATTCCGGATACGGGCGCAATCCCGGCGCTAACGTGAACGTGGTCACCAAGTCCGGAACCAACAACTTCCACGGAAACGCATTTGAGTTTTTCCGCAATACGGCCCTCAATGCGAACACGTGGTTTCGGAATTTTCAAGGATTGCCGAAACCGGTGCTGAATTCCAATCAGTATGGCGGCGTGTTTGGCGGTCCGATCAAGAAGAACAAATTATTCTTCTTCGTTTCGTATCAGGAGACCAACCAGAAAAACGGATTGACTGGATACGGCTCGGCGACGGCTCTGGCGGTACCGATTCCTACTGGCGATCGAGGCAAGTGTCCCACGGGATGGACAACGTTGTCGCAATGCGATGCGGCTGGGCAAGCCTTCGCGCCTGCTCTGGCCGCGGCGGTGAGCCCGCAGGCGCCATGCAGCCATACGGCAACGCACGACACCACCTCCAACGGCGGCATCCAAGTTCAATGCCCCTCGGGCACTGTCACCGATCCTTTGTTCAATATCAATCCAGTGGCGATCAGTATCCTTCAACTCAAAAACGCCGACGGCACGTATCTGGTGCCCAGTTCCCGGCTCTCGCCGAACAGTCCCAGCGGCGGTTATGCTGCGCAGAGTTATTCCATACCGGCGATTTTCAAAGATCACAACGGCATGGGCAATTTCGATTACGTGATCGACAGCAAAAACACGCTTTCGGGGCGTTACCAGTACGAGCGGGACCCGCTCTATGGGCCCTTCCCAGTGCAGAATGCACTGCAGCAGGGCAATTTCGTTCCGGGCAATCCCATCCAGACCATCAAGTGGAATCATTCGGCGATCCTCAAACTGACCACTATCGTCTCCAACAATCTTGTGAACGAAGCGCACGTCGCCTATCAGCGCTATCCAATCAAGAATGACATCCTCACGCCCTTCACGAATTCCGAGGTTGGTGTAACCGATTTGCGGCCTGGCACCGATTTTCTTTCTGGATTCTCCATTGGCGCCAGTAGCGGAGGCGGGATCACCGGAGGGATGTCCTGGGGCGGGCAATACCAATTCGGCGGAACGGTGATGGAACAACAATGGCAGGTGGGCGATCAAATATCCTGGACACACGGAAAACATACGCTACGGACGGGCTTCGAATTTATTCACGTAACTGACCTGCCCAACAACTACGGGAGTCCGGTGGGCAATCCGAGTTTTGCGAGGTGGGCGGACTTCTTCATCGGGCGATCGGCCTGTAATTTCGCGGGATGCAGCGCCACGAATCCCAGCAACACGAATGGTACATTGTCCAGCAGCATCACGAACGGTGACGGCGGTACACTTACCACAGGAACGAGTATTCCTTATCAGTGGCGCATCAACGATGGCGATGCTTTTATTCAAGACGATTACAAGATTAATTCGAGACTGACGATCAACTTGGGAGTGCGCTGGGAATACGATGGGTGGCCCATAGAGAAAAACGGTTACTTCACGAATATCTGGCCCAGCCTGGTCAATACCGTAGCGAATCCAGGATCGGGATGCGTAATCAATGGTGTCTCGTTCGGCGCCGGAGCCGCCGGAACGGGTTGCTCTCTGGCGGGATTCGTGGCGCCAGCCAATTACAATGGCGTGCTTCCCACAGGCATATATCGGAATTCGATCGATAATGTAATACAGAACCACGCGCCTTGGGACGACTTTGCTCCGCGAATTGGATTTGCCTGGCAGCCGACGTCCAATAGCCATTTGGTCATGCGCGGAGGCGCAGGTTACTTCTACGAAATGATCCCCGGTAACAACACAGCCAACCAGGGCACCCCACTGCAGGGCGCTCCCGTGATCAACGGCTTGACTACCGCCAACCTGCAGGATCCCTGGCAATTTGCACCCACGATTCCTGGGCCTGCGCGGTCGTACGGCTTCACTCCCCGCTGGATCATTGTTTCCGCTCCTCCGATTAAATATTCCGCCATCAATCAATCGCCAAACCAACAGGATTTGACCGTGCCGGTAACTTACGAATGGAACCTGAATACGCAATATGAATTTGCGCGCAACTGGGTTCTGGAAGTAGGCTACGTGGGTTCGCACGGAATCCATCAAGGTGCGCAGTCGCGCTCTGGGCAACAAGGGCAATTTGCGGCCATAAACTTCAATATCGCGCCCCTCGCAGGTCCCGGGTGCATCAGTTGCGCAATTACTGGCGTGACTACGAGCACGCCGGCCAATGCGCCTCTCCGCGTGCCTTACCTCGGTTTGACGCCGACGGCTACCGAAATCGCTAATGGTGAAAATTATAAATATAACAGCCTCCAGGCGACGGTCAGAAAACAGCTCTCGTATGGATTGCAGCTCCAGGGTTCCTACACCTGGAGTCGAGCCTTCATCCAGGCGCCTTATGGCATAAACGTCTACCCTTATGAGATCCAGCAGTATGAGCCGAACGACAATTACCGGCCGCAGCGCTTCGTGCTGAACTACCTGTGGAACCTGCCTCTCGGTCGCCACGCAGGGATCCTGGGAAAGCTGGCTGAAGGCTGGAGTTGGTCGGGTGTGTTCACGCTGCAGGATGGCTACCCGATAACCGTCGTTGACGGCCGGGCCGGGTCCGTTTTCTGCGGCGGCGGCGGCTGCAATGGCGGTGGCTTTACAGCCACTGCGAATTTCTGCCCGGGGGTGACCAATATTCTGAGTTCGGGCAGCATGCAGGACCGGGTGACCAGCGGGTTGACCGGTGGGTCCGGCTATTTCGCCCCAGGCGTATTTTGCGCTCCGCCATCGATAACCGGCACCGGTAATTCCGGCACGTTATTCGGCAATGCCGCCGGCGGCATCGTCCTCGGGCCGGCCCAGAATAACTGGGATATGTCGCTGTCAAAATTGATTAACATCCGGGAGAGCCAATCGGTGCAGTTCCGAACGGAATTCTTCGACGCCTTTAATCATCCCCAGTTCTCGCTGCCGAGCGCGTCGGTGAACGGCGGGAGTCTCGGAGTAATTACGGCTACGTCCGTGAGTCCGCGCATCATTCAACTGGCGCTCAAGTATTCGTTTTAGCCGCCGGCAGCATGCTGTGTCTCGCCAAAATTCTGTCCTCCTGTGATTTCAACAGGATACGTTGCCGTAAATAGGCGAAATGCGATAGCACCCTCGGATGGTCGACGCCGTTGGTTTACTCGTAGGCGCAATCCTTCGTCTGTTCCGCACCCGTCGCAGACTACTGCTTGAGAACCTAGCTCTTCGCCCAGCTCATGCGTCTCGCTGCAGATGCAAGCACTTGCAACCCGGCGAGTGTGGCCACTAGGAATTGCATCGTTCGGTTGGGATCAACGTTTGTGTGGGCACAGGGAGATTTCATCTGGCTCAGCGTGTTCGTGACTACCAACAACCGATGCGGATACGGTGCCATCAGCTTGAGACGCTTGACGAAGGCCATCCGGTCAGCCGTGTACGAATGGACCAAGTCCGAGAGATCCTTCCGCTCCACCACGCACACGTCTTCCAGGACCGGCTACAGAGTAGTCTCCCAGCGGTAGCGCCTTCTTCTCGATTCCGGCAAACCATCCCTGGAAGCGAGAGAAATGGAACGGATTCTGTTCTCGCGTGTCCACGAGGAGGGTCGCGGCGTCTGGAGCTACGTGCCGCCGCGTTCGGCCACCTCCACGCCGGTTTATCCCGGCGCTCGCAAAGCCTGACCTTGAGCAAACTACGCTTCAGACTCTTCTGGTTCAGCATAAAGTCGGCGACATCGGCCCTCGCGATTCGCGCCGCACTTTGGCGTTCGTCAAGCAGCGGTTTGATTTTGCCAATTGGTGGTTAGCGTCTTGCCTGGGACAGCGGCGCGGACCACACCGATGTTGCCTGGACCAGCACAGCCGGCGGCACACGCCCCCCTGGGTAACGACTTTGGCCCCCGTCGGGACCAAGGTTAGTCCCAGGGTCTGGGCGAGTGCGGCGTAGGAAATAACGGGTAGGTACGAATACATGAGGCTGCCCCCCGCGCGCAGCACGGTTCTCCCATTCCCATTGACGTCCCAGGCGAGACCCAAACGGGGCGAGAAATTCCTGAAATTGCCGTTGAGGGGAGAATTGATCTGCTTGCCAACTTGTACCAAGCCAAGCGTTGGCTCGAAATTAGCAATCAGATCATTCCGCTCCTTCAGGACCGAAGTGTATTCCCACCGCAATCCGAGGTTCACGATTAATTTGCGATTGACACGCCAATTGTCCTGACCGAACAGGGCATACTGGTTATCACTCAGGTCCCGGGTGGGATCGCCCACCAGGATGCTATCCCCGGTGCCCTTCACATTCCCTTGCACAAAGCTTTCGAGGCTCGAGAATTTAAACGCTCCCTTGCCGCCGTTGTTTTGATATGAAGTAATCCTATTTCCAATATATTCGCCGCCAAACTTAACGGTGTGAGCGCCGTGAACAATCGAGAAGTGATCGAGTGCCTGGATGCTGCCGTCCGGCCCCACGATCTTATGCTGGCTTCCCCCGAATGTGCTAAAGCCAGTGATCCCGATCGAGGGGAACCCAAAAGTCCTGGGATCCGTCGCGCCTGTGTTGATCCCGTAGGCCAGCGGGTTCACGGTGTCGTCTACCGAATGATAGTCCTGGTTAAAATGGTCGTAGCCAAGCCGGAATTCATTGATACGCGTAGAACTTACAGCCCAATTCCACGCTCCTGTCCATAGTTGAGCGGTAGCACCATCGTTCTGGGAAAACGGATTGCTTGTCGTTGCTACGCCAGCAAAGCCGAACGCTGGTGAGTTGGTTATGCCGCCGCAGCCGATAAAATACGTGCCGCTTATCGTGTGTTTATCATTTGTTTATCATTGACGTGGTAGTTCAGTTTGGCTATCCCGTTGTCTTGCCGGGCTACACTAGCCAGGTTGAAGTCGACGGGGACAGATCC